>JBKJMX010000089.1:0-43039 GCA_046596135.1 Gemmatimonadales bacterium | reverse complement strand
TGCTCGCCGACTCCCTCAATCTCCTGAATCTTGTAGGTCATGGTGTGCCTCCTCTCGTGCAGGTGCATAGACGCCGGCTCTATCACGGCTGAACAGGAAAGATAATACAAACGACTTGATATTGCAAGGCCTAAGCGATTGTAGTATAATCGTTTACGCATTTTGTGACAGTCTACGACAGGCGCTGCCTCTGCCGTGACAGATCGGTGGCGGCTCGTTCCGTGACCCGATGCCCGGCTAGTTTTCATCGCCGCACCTCCGCCTCAGCCGGTTCGATTTTCGGGAAGCACCTCCAGCCGAGGGCCCATGGCCGTCAGTCCCGAGTTCCGAAGTTTTGTGATTGAACAGCTCGGTCGGGTCGCGCCGGCCATTCGCGCGCGCAGCATGTTCGGCGGGGTTGGCATCTACTCCGACGACCGGTTTTTCGCGCTGATCGACGGCGACCAGTTCTATCTCAAGGTCGACGACTCGAACCGCCCGTCATTCGAGGCGATCGGGATGGAACCGTTCCGGCCGTTCGGGCCAGAGGGAGAACAGATGCAGTACTACGCTCTGCCGGGCGATCTCTTGGAGGACGCCGAGGCGCTCACGCCGTGGGTCGCCGACGCGATCGACGTCGCAGTGCGGGCAAAGGCGGGGCGGGCAGGAAGGCGGCGCAAGGGTGACTGATCGCGGTGATATTCTGGATACTCGCGTGACCAACCCTGCAACCGGCGACGTCGAGCGCGCGGCCCGGTTGACGGCGCTGTGCGACGCAGGCTGGGAACTGTGGGACGCTTTCGCGGACGGCGATACCGAGCGACCATTTCATCCGTTCATTCCGGCAGATTACGGCGTTGTTCGTACCGCGCTCTGGCCCCTTCGCGGCAGGCCGCTTCGTTTCCTGGAATGGGGATCGGCCACCGGCGTGATTACCGTGATGGCAGACATGCTGGGATTCGATGCATATGGCATTGAGCTTGACTCCGACCTGGTGCGGTCGGCGCGCGCACTCGCCGAGCGCTTCGGATCGGGCGCAACGTTCGCCCACGGGAGCTTCCTGCCGGAGGGATATCGCTGGCGCGGGCCAGACGGCGATGCCCGCACCGGCACCGTCGGGGCCGGCCGGTCCGGTTACCAGATCCTCAACCGGCCCCTCGACGACTTCGACGTCGTGTTCGGGTATCCGTGGGACGGGGAAGCCACCTTGATGCTCGACCTGATGGCGCAGTTCGGGCGTCCCAGCGCCCTGCTTCTCCTCCACGGAACAAACACCGGTGTGCGCGCCTTTCGCGCCGGCAGCGAGATCGCCAGTGGACCGTGGCTGCCGCCCACATGATCGTGGCCCGCGCCGCTCTCCTGGCCATCCTCCTTGCCTTGGCGATGGCGTGCGCGCCTCGCCAGCGCGGCGCCGTGTCGAACCGCGCCCCGGCGGTGGTGCAGGGCGCGTTCGTCGATGACTACGGACAACGGTACACGATCAGCGACACGATCTGGCAGCACGGCTCGGCGGCGCGGTACCACGTGGTGCGGTGGGACGCCGTTGGGAAGTTCGCCATTGCGCAGAATGATCCGACGAACCCGGGCGATGGCAACAAGTGGACGAGAATCGATTGGATCGAACTACCGCACCAGACGCCGTACTCATGGGGGTATTGCTACACGGCGTATCAGGCATCGTCGGTCGCGGACGCCATCGCCGCTCCGCCGGTCGATCGCACGACGCCGCGCACCGGTTGCAACGGCTTTCCATTCACGCGTATGCGCGCCGCTCCCTGAGCTGGCGTAGATCACGGAGGCACAGATGAAGGCAACCTGGCACGGCAAGACCCTCGCTGAGTCTGACGACACGGTCGTCGTCGAGGGCAACCACTATTTTCCCGCTGCCGCGCTCAACGCCGAGTTCTTCGAGGAGAGCGACCACACATCAGTGTGCCCCTGGAAGGGCACCGCGAAGTACCGTCATGTGAGCGTCGATGGAAAGCGCAACGACAACGCGGCGTGGTTCTACCCGGCGCCCACCGACGCCGCGCGGGAGATCAAGGACCGCGTGGCATTCTGGAAGGGCGTTGAGGTCACGCGCTAGGCGGGTGGTCGGGCGTCACCCGTCATCCGCATCCCGAGCCGGTGCTGCAGGCGATCATGTACACGACGATGACTCCGGCGAGGGCGACGACACTCGCAAGGATCGCAGCGCGCCCTGGCTTGCGACCGAACTGAAGCCCGGCGAAGAGCGCGGTCCGGTCGATCTCGCTGCGACGAGAATCGCCGCGCACCCGACGATGATCCGAATGACAACCGTCGGGCGGGACCGCGACATCGAACCTCGCTACTGGTGGCGTGGTAAACGCAGGTCGCAGGAAAACTAGCCATTCGAGGAGGCACGACAATGATGCGCGCCATTCCCCTGCCGGTGCTCGCTGCCCTGCTCTGCGTTGCGCCCCCTCGGATGATCGCCCAGTCCGTTGATCGTGACATGGTTGCCCGGATTCGCGAGGAGGGGTTGCAGCATTCCCGGGTCATGGATCTGGAGAGCTACATGGCGGATGTCCTCGGCGCACGGCTCACGTTGTCGCGGGACATGCAGCGCGCCCAGGAATGGGCCCGCTCGGAGATGGCGCGCATCGGCCTCGTCAACATTGTTGCCGAACCGTTCATGGACTTCGGCGTGACCTGGGACAACGAGTACGTGTCGGTGCACATGCTCGAGCCTGACTACTCGCCGATGGTGGCGTACCCGATCGCGCACACGCCAGGGACCGATGGCCGCCAGGTGGGGCGCGCGGTAATCGTTGACATCCTCACCCGCGCCGACATGGACCGGCTGCGCGGTACACTCCGCGGGATGATCGTGCTCACCACGCCGCCGGCCACGATCGACATCGCCGCGATGACCAGGGGCGTCCCGCGACGCACCGAGGCGGAGCTCCGGGAGCTTGAGGAAACCGTGATCACGCCAGCCCGCCCCGCGGCGGCGCGCACGGTGCGCAACGCCGATCTCGTGACGGCGGACGAGCGGATGGCGTTCCTCAGCGCCGAGGGCGTCGTCGCAGCACTCCAGAGCGAAAGCGGCTGGCTCGGCGCAGTGCGCGGCTTCTCGCGGCCCGGCTCGCGCGGTGACGGCTGGTCGCGCGCCGGAAATTTGGCAGCGCCGGTGATCATTGCCGTCACGCCGGAGCACTACAACCGGATGTACCGCATCCTCAAGCGTGATATCCCCGTGACGGTCGAGGTCGAGGTGCGCAACCGGATCGGCGAGGCCGTCGAGCCTGCGGTGAACCTCACCGCGGAGATCCTCGGAACCGACCTCCGTGGCGAGGTGGTGATGATCGGCGCCCACTTCGACACCTGGCACGCGTCGCCCAACGCCAGCGACAACACGTCGGGTGTGGCGGTCGTGCTCGAAGCGATGCGGATCCTCAAGGCTGTCGGCGCCCAGCCTCGACGAACCATTCGCGTCGCGCTGTGGAGCGGAGAGGAGCAGGGGCTCTTCGGATCGCGAGCGTACGTCGCCAGCCACTTCGGCAACCGCGCGAGCCCGAAGCCCGGGTACAGCAAGCTGTCCGCCTACTTCAATCAAGACTACGGGTCGGGGCAGTACCTCGGGATCTACCTGCAGGGCAATGAGGCGGCACGCTCGATGTTCGCCGCCTGGATGCAGCCATTCCGTGACCTCGGCATGACCACGATCTCGAACCAGGGCGTGGGAAGCACCGACCACATCGCGTTCGACGAAGTGGGCCTTCCCGGCTTCCAGTTCCTGCAGGATCGCACGCCGGGTCAGGGCGGGCACACCAACCTCGACTTCTTCGACACCATCCAGGCGGAGGACCTGATGAAGAACGCCGTGATCATGGCATCGTTCGCGTACCATGCGGCGATGGCCGATACCCGGGTCCCACGGAAGTCCAGCCGGTAACCGCGAGGGATGCCACCAGCTCCCTGAGGCCGGACATCCCCGGCGGTACGCCCATTGCAATGCCGAAGGCGGAGTGCGGCCGCCGGCCGTCCGCTTGGCCGCCTGACCGCCCGATCCAATCGGCCGGTCAGGCATGCCACTCGCAAACTGCGACGATCGGTGGGGTCGAATGAGCAACGTGGCAATTTTCAACTCAGTGCTGAAAAAGGCCCTCGAGATCGGTGCCTCGGATGTGCACGTGTCCGCAGGTGGCCCGTTCCGGATGCGCATTCGGGGCCGCATGACGCCCGTGGCCGGCGTGGAGTCGCTCACGCCCGCGGAGACTGCCGAGATCGCCTCGCTGATCCTTGCCTCGGCGCGACGGATCAGCCCCGATGCGGCGGTTGAGGCGGTGCGCACCCTCAAGGACTTCGACTGCTCGTATTCGGTGCCGTCGGTGGGTCGATTCCGCGTGAATCTCTGCAGCCAGCGTGGGTCGCTGTCGGCAGTGCTCCGCAGCATCGCCGATCAGATCCCGTCGTTTACCGACCTCGGTCTCCCCGATGTCATGCAGGAGATCGCGATGGAGGAGCGCGGGTTGGTGCTCCTCACCGGGACGACGGGATCGGGGAAGTCCTCGACGCTTGCGTCATTGATCGGCTACGTCAATGCGCAGAAGGCCGGCAAGATCGTCACCATCGAGGATCCGATCGAGTTCCTGCACCGTGACGTCAAGTCAAATGTCATCCAGCGCGAGATCGGTGGCGACACCGATTCGTTCGACGCGGCGCTGCGTGCCGCGCTCCGACAGGATCCGGACATCATCCTCGTTGGTGAGATGCGTGATCGAGCCACGATCGACATCGCCCTCAAGGCCGCCGAGACCGGTCACCTCGTCTTCAGCACGGTGCACACCACCGACGCCCAGCGCACCATTGCCCGGCTCGTATCGGTGTTCGAGGCGTCCGAGCAGGCGGGCGCCAGGCTGCGGCTCTCGGAGTCGTTGCGGGCAGTGGTGTCGCAGCGCCTCTTGCCGCGGAAGGATGGAACGGGGCGGGTCGTGGCGGTCGAGGTGATGCGGAACACGGCTACGATCGCCGACTGCATCGCCAACACTGAGCGGTCGGCCGAGATCCGTGATCACATCGCACAAGGACGGGAGCAGTATGGGATGCAGACTTTCGACCAGCACCTGATGGAGCTGTACATGTCCGACCAGCTCACCGTCGAGGTGGCGCGGGGCGCCGCGACGAGTCCGGCAGACTTCGAGCGCAATCTGGCCTTTCAGTGACTTCGTCCTACAGCCTCGGCAACGTCACCCCGCGCTGCTTCTGGTACTTCCCCTTCTTGTCCGCGTAGCTCACCTCGCAGTTGTCGTCGTCGTCCGCCTCGAAGAACAGCACCTGGCAGATCCCCTCGTTGGCATAGATGCGCGCGGGGAGCGGCGTCGTGTTGCTGATCTCCAGGGTCACATGTCCCTCCCATTCGGGCTCGAACGGTGTGACGTTGGTGATGATGCCGCACCGGGCGTAGGTCGACTTGCCGACACAGATCGTGAGGACGTTCCGCGGGATCCGGAAATACTCGACGGAGCGGGCGAGGGCGAACGAGTTGGGCGGGACGATGCAGACGTCGCCCTGGAACTCCACGAGGCTGCGGTTATCGAACTTCTTCGGGTCGACCACGGCCGACAGCACGTTGGTGAAGATCTGGAACTCGTCGGCCACCCGCATATCGTACCCGTAGGAGGAGACGCCATAGGAGATCGCGCCGTCCCGCACCTGGCCATCGACGAATGGCTCGATCATGGCGTGCTCGGTGGCCATGCGGCGAATCCAGCGGTCGGACTTGATCGACATGCGGCCTTCCCGGGAGGAGGTGGAGCGGTGGGGCGAACGGGCCCCAATATACCGGCGGCCCCGGGCCCCGCGCACGGGGTGGATCCGGACCCCAAGTTGGCCCGGCAGCGATGGTTATCCACCGCGCCACGGCGCGACCTGCGAGTTGAAATCACCCCCCCGCGGCGGTACGTTTACGGAGGTTGTGAAATATTTCACGAGGGTGGGTGACTGTGCTTCAGCCCTACATCCCGGTGCTCATGCTGCTGGTCTTCGCGGCAGCCAATGCCGTGCTGATTCTCGGAATTTCCGCGGTCTTCTCCAATCACCGCCCCACCGCCGTGAAAAGCGCTCCCTATGAATCGGGAATGCCGGTGCTCGGTGATGCCCGGGAGCGGTTTTCGGTCAAGTTCTACCTGGTCGCCATGCTGTTCATCATCTTCGACATCGAAACCGTCTACATGATCCCGTGGGCCGTGGCGTTCCGGCAGCTCCCGGAAATCAGCGGCGTCCTTCTGGTTGAGATGCTGACCTTTGTCGGGATCCTCGCCGTGGGGTACGTCTACATCTGGAAGCGGGGTGCGCTGCAATGGGACTGACCCCGTCGACCGACGAAACGGCCATCGAGTCAATGTCACCCAACTGGGTGACGACCCGGCTCGACTCGCTTACCGGTTGGGCGCGCGCCAGTTCGCTCTGGCCAATGCCCTTCGGCACTGCGTGTTGCGCCATCGAGTTCATGGCAACGGCCGCATCGCGCTTTGACATCGCCCGATTCGGGATGGAGCGGATGAGCTTCTCACCGCGCCAGGCCGATGTGCTGATCTGCGCTGGCCGGCTGCCGTTCAAGCTGGCCCCAGTCATCCGCCGGATCTGGGACCAGATGCCCCAGCCGAAATGGGCGATTTCGATGGGCGCCTGCGCCTCCACCGGCGGGATCTTCGACAACTACTCGATGGTGCAGGGGATCGACACCATCATCCCGGTCGATGTCTACGTTCCGGGCTGCCCGCCGCGCCCCGAGGGGCTGCTCTACGGGATCATGCTGCTTCACAAGAAGATTTCGGGCGAGTCGCTGTTCGATCCGACGTTGCGGGTGGAACATTTGATGGGGCCCGACGGACTCTTCCGCCGTCCCGAGCAGATCGACGAGGTCTCGGAGCCGTTCGGCAACTCGGTGCACCAGACGCGATCGTCGTGACCGCTCCCCAGGACGCAGCCGCGCCAGGATCGGCCGGGACGGCCAACCAGTCGCCCACCGCCCGGTACCAAGGGGTCGTGCCCGACTCCACCATGGGCCCGATGCGGGAGCGTTTCGGCGCCGCCATCGAACGGGTGGTGACGTCGTGCGGGCAGTCGTCGGTATACGTCGCACCCCACGCCGTGCACGCAGTGCTGGAGTGGCTCCGCGACGATCCCGACCAGCGCTTCAACTATCTCACCGACCTCACCTGTGTCGAGTACCGTGACGCCGAGTTGCCGTTCGAGATGGTCTACCAGTTGCGCTCGCTCACCCGCAACGCTGACCTGCGCATCAAGATTGCGCTCGATGGCGATGGCCCGCTCGAGGTCGCAAGTGTGGTGAGCCTCTGGATCGGCGCGAACTGGCTGGAGCGCGAGGCGTACGACATGTTCGGCGTCGTCTTCCGCGGCCACCCCGATCTGCGACGCATCCTGATGTGGGACACCTATCAGGAAGGGCACCCACTGCGGAAGTCGTTCCCACTCCGGGGTCGGTTCTCACGCGCCGAACAGACCCGGCAGGCGCTGGCCGCGAACCCCGAGGCGCACTACTCGATGGAGGAACTGTCGATCGCCGAGGCGTACGGCGACCTCCCGCGCGACATGCAGGAGCGCCTCGCTGCGGGCGAGCGCGGAGTGGTGCGGTGACCCGCCTGGTCGAGATGCAGCTCAGCACTCCTGGTGTCGACCGCCGCGGCGAGATCCGCCAGGTGCCGCTCGGCGTGCAGCGGCGGCCAAGCGAATCGGTGCACAACGATTTCGGCGCCGAACACATGCTGGTGAACATCGGCCCGCAACACCCGGCGACGCACGGCGTGCTCCGGCTGGTTGTCGAGCTCGACGGCGAGACCGTCAAGCGGGTGATCCCGCACATCGGCTACCTGCATTCGGGCTTCGAGAAGCTTGGCGAGTATCGGCACTACAACCAGATCATCCCGCTCACCGACCGTACCGACTACCTGTCGCCGATGGCGAACAATGTCGCCTTCGCGCTGGCTGTGGAGGCTCTCCTCGGCATCGAGGTGACCGAACGCTGCCGGCTGTTGCGCGTGATCGCGTGCGAACTCTCCCGGATCATCTCGCACCTGGTTTGGGCGGGCACAACCGGCATCGACCTCGGCGCCATGACGCCGTTCCTCTGGATGTTTGAGCAACGCGAGCGGGTCTACAACCTGCAAGAGGCATGGACCGGCGCGCGTCTCACCACCAGCATGACCCGCGTTGGTGGCCTGATGGCCGACATTCCCGATGGGTGGGAGAAGGGGCTGCGTGAGTTCCTGCGGGAGTTCCCGAAGACGCTGCGCGAGGTCGACACAATGTTCTCGCGCAACGGCATCTGGGTCGGGCGCACCCAGGGGGTCGGGGTGATTTCCGCTGCCGATGCGATCAACTTCTCGCTCTCGGGGCCGATGCTCCGCGCGAGCGGTGTCGCGTACGATGTGCGGAAAGATCGTCCGTATCTCGGTTATGAGGAATTCGACTTCGACGTTCCGGTGGGTGAACACGGCGACATCTACGATCGCTACATCGTGCGGCTCGAGGAGATGTTCCAGTCAGTCCGGATCCTCGAGCAGGCGGTCGACCGGTTGCGCCCGGGACCGATCAATGTCGCCGATCCCCGTCTCGTCCTCCCCGGCAAGTCGGCGGCGATGAGCGACATGGAAGCAATGATCTTCCACTTCAAGCAGGTCATGGAAGGCGTGCGACCGCCGGCGGGAGAGGTGTACTTCGGCGTCGAGAACCCCAAGGGTGAGCTCGGGTCCTACCTCGTCTCCGACGGCACCGCCAAGCCGGTGCGGTGGCGTATCCGTCCGCCCTCGTTTCTCAACCTCGCCGCGTTGCCGCAGCTCTGCGAGGGTGCACTGCTGTCCGACGTGATCGCGATCAACGCCAGCGTGGACATCGTGATGGGAGAAATCGACCGGTGAGCATCGAGTCAACCGAAGCGCACCAGCCGGTGTTCGTCGGCGCCGTCCGCGAGCGACTGGAGACCCTGCAGGAGAACTATCCCACCCGGATGGCGCTGCTTCTGCCCGCGCTCTGGATGGTGCAGGAGGAGCGGGGCTGGATCAGCGACGCTGCGGTGCACGAGGTGGCGACGGTGCTTGAGCTCACGCCGGCCTATGTACGCGGCGTGCTCACCTTCTACACCATGTACCACCAGCACCCCGTCGGGCGCCACTTCATCCAGGTGTGCACCACGTCGCCGTGCAATATCTGCGGTGCCGAGGACGTGGTCGCGGCGGTGCTCGCCGAGAGCGGCTGCGGCGACCTGGGCGCGACCTCACCCGACGGCCGATTCACCGTGATCGAGGTCGAGTGTCTCGGGGCGTGCGGGTTCGCGACGCCGATGCTGATCAATGACGACTTCATCGAGTCGGTGACGCCCGCCAGCGTGCCAGCCCTACTCGCTCGGTATCCCTGATGGGGTACCCGCATCCGATCCATCCCGGCGAAACGCCGGTGCTCTCAACTCACTTCGGCGACCCCGCTGCGCGGACCTTTGCCGGGTGGAGCGAGCGCGGTGGCTACGCAGCGCTGCGTGCTGCGCTCGCCATGACCCCCGAGGCGATTGTCGACGAGGTGAAGGTCTCCGGGCTCCGCGGTCGCGGGGGCGCCGGGTTTCCCACCGGACTCAAGTGGTCGTTCATGCCGAAGGACACGTCGCGGACCCACTACCTCTGCTGCAATGCCGATGAATCGGAACCGGGAACCTTCAAGGACCGCGAGATCCTCCGCTGGACCCCGCACGCGCTGATCGAGGGGTGTGCGATCGCTGCGCTCGGGATCCGGGCCGAGATGACCTACATCTACATCCGAGGCGAGTACACCGAGCCGCACCGGATCCTGCAGGATGCGGTGGCGGAAGCGTATGCCGCCGGGGCACTCGGTCCCGATGCGTTCGGGTCGGGGAAGCGACTCGATATCGTGGTGCACCGTGGTGCGGGCGCCTACATCTGCGGCGAGGAAACCGCGATGATGAACTCGCTCGAGGGGCGGCGCGGCAACCCGCGGATCAAGCCGCCGTTCCCCGCGGTCGCCGGCCTCTTCGGCATGCCGACCACGATCAACAATGTCGAGACGCTTGCCGCGGTACCGCACATCATCACCCGCGGTGGCGCGTGGTACAATGCGCTCTCCCTCGGCAACCCCAAGAGCACCGGCACCAAGCTGATCTCGGTGTGCGGCCACGTGCAGCGGCCCGGCACGTACGAGATCACCCTTGGCTTTCCGATGCGCGACCTGATCTTCGACCTCTGTGGCGGGATGCTCCCGGGACGGACACTCAAGGCGGTGATCCCCGGCGGATCATCGGTGCCGATCATGACGCCCGAGGAAGTCGATGGTTGTGCCACCGATTATGAGGGGATCGCGGCGGCCGGATCGCTACTGGGTTCTGGCGGAATGATCGTGATGGACGACTCCACCGATCTCGTCTATCAGATCATGCGCCTGGCACGCTTCTACGCCCACGAGAGTTGCGCCCAATGCACCAATTGCCGGGAAGGCACGGCCTGGACCACCCGCATTCTTGAGCGAATTCTCCGCGGCGAGGGAAAGGAATCCGATCTGGCACTGCTCATGGACCTTGCCGACAACATGACCGGAAAGACGATCTGCGTGCTGAGCGATTCGTGCGCCACCCCGGTGGTCAGCGGCATCCAGAAGTTCCGGGCCGACTTTGACGCCTACCTCACCGGTGCCGCGGCGCCGGTGGCGATCGGGGCGTGACGCGATGACGGACGAGATGATTTCGGTCACGGTAGACGGCGTCGTCGTGCAAGTGCCGCGAGGCATCACCATCATCGAAGCAGCCAAGCACGCCGGTGTGCTGGTACCGCATTATTGCTACCATCCTTCGCTGTCGTCACCGGCTGTCTGCCGCATGTGCCTGGTGCACGTCGAGAAGATGCCGAAGCTGGTGCCCGCGTGCGTGACGCCCGTCGCGGACGGACAGGTGATCTCGGTGTACGCCCCTGAGGCCCGAAAGGCGCGCGAGGGCGTGCTGGAGTTCCTCCTCATCAACCATCCGCTCGACTGCCCCATCTGCGATCAGGCCGGCGAGTGCGAGTTGCAGGACTTCGTCTTCCAGGAAGGGCAGGCACGAACCCGGTACAGCGAGTACGCCAAACGGTACAATCCGGTGGAGGACTTCGGTCCCGACGTGCTGTACGTCCCGAATCGATGCATCCTCTGCACCCGCTGCGTGCGGTTCATGGAGGAGATGGCCGAGGAGCCGGTGCTGGCCGTCGCCGAGCGCGGAGACCGGGCGTACATCGCGATCGACCCGCACCAACCGCTCGATCATCCATGGTCGGGCAACGTCGTCGATCTCTGTCCGGTCGGGTCGCTGGTGTCACGCGACTTCCTCCACCGCGCGCGTGCCTGGGATCTCGACAAGTCGGCATCGATCTGCCCGGGTTGCACCCAGGGCTGCAACATCACGATCGAGACCCGCGACGAAGCCGTCGTGCGTCTCCGCCCGAGGCCGAACCTCGAGGTGAACCGGCATTTCATGTGCGATACCGGCCGCCTCGACTATCGCTGGATGAATCACGGCGATCGCACCGAGGCGCCGCTCATGCGCGAGGGCGATCGACTCATCGCCGCCGACTGGGACGCTGCGGTGGAGCGGCTCCATCTCCTCGTGCACGACACCACCGGGCCGGTGGTGGTGCTCGCCAGCGGTCGGGCATCGAGCGAGTCGCTGGGCTGGTTGATGCGGATGCTGGAGGCGCGCTCGACCATCGCGGCGATGAAGGTCCCGATCGGTGATGAGGCGCCACTTGCCGGCGTGCCGGGGTTGGCCCTCAGGCCCGAGCGTGCGGCCAACCTGGCGGGAGCCCGACTCGTGGGAATGCGCGACGCATGGAATGACGCCATCGCCCGGGTGAGCACCGCCGGACTGGTGATCCTGCACGACGTCGACCTCAACGACGCCGAGGCCGCTGCGATCGGCGGTGGGGGACCGCTGGTCCACTTCGCCACCGCGGCCGACGACCGCCTCCGCACTGCCGACCTCATCCTGCCGGTGACGATGATGACCGAGGAGCAGGGCGTGTACGTCAATCGCGATCACCGCGCGCAGCGCTACCTCCCGGCGCGGACCGCGCCCGGCATGGCGCGGCCAGCATGGTGGGCGGCGTCGCAGGTCTGGCAGCGGGCTGGTGCCGGTCGTACCGTGCCCGCGACGACATCAGAGGCCTTCGCAATGCTGCCGGCATTCGGTGGCCTGACTCATCGCGACCTCGGCTACAGTGGGCGCATGCTCGACCAGGCGGCGGTGCCGCGATGACCCCCGAGATGAAGGGCTTCCTGCTGTTCAGCGCCATCAAGCTCGTCGTCATCTTCACGGCGCTGCTGGTTGGCGTGGCGCTCATCACGCTGATGGAGCGCAAGGTGGCGGGCCTGATGCAGAATCGTCCGGGTCCGAATCGCGCCGGACCCGGCGGCCTGTTGCAGCCGGTGGCCGACGGCATCAAGAACTTCATCAAGGAAGAAACCCGGCCGGCGGGCGCAACGGGTGCGCTGTTCATGCTTGCGCCGGCGCTCTCGTTTGTGCCCGCCGTGATGCTACTGGCGGTGATCCCACTTGCCGCGCCGCTACCGCTCGACATCGACTGGACCCTGCCGCTGATCGGGGCGGTGTCCTACCACGGCGCGCTGCCGATCTCGGTGGCGGATCTCCCGATCGGGTTCCTCTTCGTTCTCGCGATCTCGTCGCTCGGCGTTTACGGCGTGGCCCTCGCCGGGTGGTCATCGAACAGCAAGTACTCGCTCCTTGGCGGCCTGCGTGCCGCCGCGCAGATGATCTCCTATGAAGTCGCAATGGGGCTGTCGCTGATCCCGATCCTGCTGCTCACGGGCAATGTGTCGTTCAGCGAGATCGTGAAGACTCAGCAGGATGGGCTCTGGTTTGTGGGGCCGCTCTTCCTGTCGTTCTTCATCTTCCTCGTGTCGGGTTTTGCCGAGACCAACCGGCTGCCATTCGACCTCCCCGAGGCCGAAGCCGAGCTCGTGGCGGGGTACCACTCCGAGTACAGCGCGATGAAGTTCTCGATGTTCATGATCGCGGAGTTCGCCCACGTGGTAACGATCTCCGCGATGGTGGCGACGCTGTTCTTCGGCGGCTGGGATATCCCGTTCACCCACTGGGACGAGCAGGGCGGGGTGCTCCAGACCGTGGCGACCCATGCCATGTTTTTCGCCAAGATGTTCTTCTGGATCTTCTTCGTGATGTGGATCCGCTGGACGCTGCCGCGGTTCCGCTACGACCAGCTCATGGCGCTCGGGTGGAAGGTGATGCTCCCGCTTGCCCTCGCCTACATCTTGGTGACCGCCGGCGCGATCTGGGCGGCCGACCGCCTGCTTGGGTGGGGCGCACCGCGTCCGCTCGCATTCTTCCTGCTGGGCATCAACGTGATCGTCGCCTGGCTCGTTTTCTTCGTGCTCGACCGGGGCCGCGTGATCCGCGGTTCTGACCGGCGGATGCGGATCGCAATCGCGGCTGACGCCGCAGCGGGGTCCTGATGGCAATTGGTGTGAAGGTGATGAAACGGCCGGGCTCGGGGGTGTCGTACGTGCGCGCCACGCTGAAGGGAATGGCGCTCACGTTCAAGCACCTGCTGCAGCCGGCCGTCACGATGGAGTACCCGGAGGAGAAGAGCACCTCGGAGTGGCGCATCGCCACCCGCTGGCGCGGCACCCATCGGATGATGACCGACGAGCAGGGACGGTCGAAGTGCGTGGCCTGCGGACTCTGTCCGCAGGTCTGCCCCGCCAACTGCATCAAGCTGGTGCCCGGTGAGGACGAGGAGGGTAACCGCTACCCGCTGATCTACGAGATCGACGAGTTCCGCTGCGTGTTTTGCGGGTACTGCCAGGAGGTTTGTCCCGAGGAGGCGATTCACGTCGGGGTGCACTACGAAAACTCCGAGTATTCCCGTGACCGCTTTGTGTACGACCTCGAGCGGCTCTCAGCCCAGACCCACGCTGTGTCGACGCTGTGGGACCCCTCCGACCCGCGAGGGCAGTAGGTGGACGTCGTCACGATCGTCTTCGGGGTCTTCGCCGTGTGGGCCGTGGTGTCGGCGCTGATCTGTGTCACCCGTCGCAGCCCGATTTCGTCGGCACTCTGGCTGGTGTCGACCATGTTCGCGCTGGCCGGGATCTATGTGCTGCTCAACGCGGAGTTCATCGCGGCGATCCAGGTGCTGGTGTACGCCGGCGCGGTGATGGTGCTCTTTCTGTTCGTGATCATGTTGCTCAACGTCGACGCCGAAGTCGGGCCGATGCGCCGGAGCTACGGATGGGTCGTCGGGATCGGTGCCGCACTGGTGCTCGGCGCCCAACTTCTGGCGATGCGCGGCTACACGGTGCAGCGCCTCGCCGACGAGGTCTCGAACATGCCGATGGGCGTCGATCCGGCGCTGGTCTTCCCCGAGGGCGCGGCAGCCCGGGCCGCGACCGCAAGCCGCGGCGTGGTTGGCGGCATCGCGGAGCCGCTGTTCCAGGCGTACCTGATCCCGTTCGAGATCACCTCGGTCCTCCTCCTGGCGGCCGCCATCGGCGCCGTTGTCCTCGCGAAGAAGCGGCTCTGATGCTCCTCGGACCCTCGCTGGCGCTATCCGCCGTCCTCTTCGCCATCGGCGTGGCGGGTGTACTCATCCGGCGCAACGCAATCGTGCTGTTCATGTGCATCGAGCTGATGCTCAACGCCGTGAACCTGACCTTCATCGCGCTTGCACAGGTCCACGGTATGAGCGGGCAGATCATGGTGTTCTTCGTCATGACCGTGGCGGCCGCCGAAGCGGCGGTCGGGCTCGCGATCATCCTGGCGATCTTCCGGCACGCGCAGACGGTCGATCTCACCCAGCTCAACCTGCTCAAGGGCTGAACGGGTGACCGATCTTGTATGGCTTGCGGTAGCGCTTCCCCTCCTGGGCGCGATCCTCAACGGCGCGATCGCGGCGGTCCGTCCCAACTGGAAGACCGCGGTGTCGTTCATCGGCGTGGGGACGCTGGTTGCGGCCTTCGGCGTGGCGGTGATGGTTGCGCTCGAGTCGGCCGGCGGCGACGGCAGTGCCACCACGGTGCAACTGTGGCGATGGATGCCGGTCACCGAGCGGCTCGACATCGATCTCGCGCTGGTCGTGGACCGCCTCTCGGTGGTGATGCTGCTCGTGATCACCGGCGTCGGGTCGTTAATCCACCTCTTTTCGGTGGGCTACATGCGGGCCGACCCGGGATACGCCCGGTACTTCGCGTACTTGAATCTCTTTGTCGGGTTCATGCTGGTGCTGGTGCTCGGGGCATCGCTCCCGGTGTCGTTCATCGGGTGGGAGGGCGTCGGGCTCTGCTCCTACCTGCTGATCGGATTCTGGTTCAACGACAAGGCCAACGCCGATGCCGGCAAGAAGGCGTTCCTCGCCAACCGGATCGGCGATTTCGGCGTGCTGATCGCGATGTTCATGCTGTGGTGGCATGTGGGAACGCTCGACTTCGGCGCCATCGCGGAGCGCGCGCCTGCGTTGCTGCCGCTTGGTGGCACGGTCGTCACGGCGATCACCCTCTTCCTCTTCCTGGGGTGCACCGGCAAGTCGGCGCAGATCCCGCTCTTCGTGTGGCTTCCCGACGCGATGGCGGGTCCGACTCCGGTGTCCGCGCTGATCCACGCCGCCACCATGGTGACGGCCGGGGTCTTCCTCGTGGTGCGGATGGGCGTGCTCTTCACGATGTCGCCGACCACGCAACTGGTGGTGACACTTACCGGCGCATTCACGGCCTTCTTCGCGGCGACGATCGCGTTGCGGCAGTATGACATCAAGAAGGTGCTGGCGTACTCCACTGTCTCGCAACTCGGCTACATGTTCATTGGTGTGGGGACGGGCGCGTACACGGCCGGCATCTTCCACCTCGTCACGCACGCCTTCTTCAAGGCGCTTCTCTTCCTCGGCGCGGGCAGCGTGATCCACGCGATGCACCACGCGCAGCATGCCGCGCACTCGTCCCTTGACGGGCAGGACATGCGGAACATGGGCGGGCTCCGTCGCGCGATGCCGTGGACCTTCCTGCTGATGGGGCTCGCCACCCTCGCGATCGCGGGTGTGCCGCCCTTTGCCGGCTTCTTCTCGAAGGACGAGATTCTCGCGGCCGCGTTTGCACGCGGCGAGATGAACCCGGCCTATCTCGCGAGCTGGGCACTTGGCCTCACGGCTGCGCTCATGACGGCCTTCTACATGGCGCGCCTGATGGCGATGACGTTCATGGGTCGATTCCGGGGCGGCGAAGCGCTGGAGCCGCACCTGCACGACGCGCCGTGGATCATGACCGGTCCGCTCGTCGTGCTGGGCGTCCTCAGCGTCACCGGCGGCGGTCTCAATCTGCCGGCGTTTGCTGGCGGTTCGCACTTCCTCGAACGCTGGCTCGAACCGGTGCTTGAACCCGCCGCTGCGCTGGCCACACCGCTCGCGCATCCCCACGGGATGACCGAATGGCTCCTGATCGGCGGGGCGATCGCCGCCGCATTGATCGGACTTGCAGCGGGCATCCGGTCCACGCTGGCGCGCCCGGTGCTGCTGCCGGCCGATCAGCCACCTGAGCGCGGTATCGCCAGGTTGCTCGCCGCCAAGTATCACGTCGATGAGATCTACGACTTTCTCATCGTGCGACCGCTGGTCTGGTTCTCGACCAGCGTGTTGTGGAAGGGCATCGACCAGTTCATCGTCGATCGCCTCGCCGTGGGTGGCACGGCGCGCGTGACCCAGGGGCTCGGTTGGCTCGGGTCACGTCTCCAGAATGGCCAAGTCGCCTTCTACGTCGCGATGTTCGCGGTCGGCGCGGTCATCATCCTCCGCACCCTGGCCAGGTAGTCGATGACCGCTTTCCTCGCCTCGATCGGGTACGAACACTGGATCCTCCAGGTCCTCCTTGGGCTGCCGCTGCTCGGCATGCCATTGATCCTGATCTTCCCACGGCACTTCGCCCGCTGGATCGCGCTCATCATCGGCCTGACCGAGCTGATCCTCGGCCTCGGCATCTGGTGGGCGTTCGATCCGTCGAACCCGGCGATGCAATTCGTGACCGACGTCGACTGGATAGGTCGCTTCGGCATCGGCTACCGGGTGGGCATCGACGGCCTGTCGGTGCTGATGGTGTTGCTGTCGGTGATCATGATGCCGCTGGTGGTGTGGGGGAGCTGGCGCGGAATCGACCAGAAGCAGCGCGGTTTCTACACCCTCCTTCTGGCACTGAAGACGGGCATGCTCGGCGTATTCGTCTCGACCGACCTCTTCCTCTTCTACTTCTTCTGGGAACTACTGCTGATCCCGATGTACTTCCTGATCGGGATCTGGGGCAGCAGTAATCGGCTGTACGCGGCCACGAAGTTCGTGATCTACACCTTCGTCGGCTCGCTGCTGATGCTGGTGGCGATTGTCTGGATGGTGTGGACGGTCGGGAAGGGGACAGGCACCTACTCGTTCGCCTATGAGCACCTGCTGGAACACGCGGTGCTGATGCAACCGTGGGCCGGTTGGCTCTTTGTCGCGTTCGCGCTCGCGTTCGCGGTCAAGGTGCCGCTCTTCCCGTTCCACACCTGGCTCCCCGACGCACACACCGAGGCGCCAACGGCCGGATCGGTGGACCTCGCCGTGATCCTGCTCAAGATGGGAACGTACGGCTTCCTCCGTTTCGCGATCCCGTTCTTCCCGACGTTCGCGCTGTCCGAAACGGTGGGCCTGGTAATGGCGACGCTGGCGGTCACCGGGATCGTGTACGCCGCGCTGGTGGCGATGGTGCAGCCCGACCTCAAGCGCCTCGTGGCGTATTCGTCGGTGAGCCACCTCGGCTTCGTCATGCTGGGCATCTGGGGAAGTACGGTGGAGAGCGTGCAGGGGGCGATCATGGTGATGGTCTCGCACGGCCTCTCGACCGGTGCGCTCTTCTTCGTGATCGGCATGCTGTACGAACGGCGGCACACTCGTAATATCGCCGACTTCGGGGGGCTGGCGAAGGCCGCACCGCTCATGGCCGCTGCGTTCACGATCACGGCGTTCTCGTCGATCGGCCTGCCGGGGCTGAACGGCTTCATTGGCGAGTTCCTGGTGCTGATCGGCTCCTTCGGTCGTTACCCGGTCCTAGTTGGTGTCGCGACCACCGTGGTGGTCTTCTCCGCGGCGTACATGCTGTGGGCGACGCAGCGCGTCTTCTTCAACCGGATGACCAACCCGCTCAACGAGGCGATCGGTGACCTCACGCGGCGCGAGTTGGCGGTGCTGGTACCGCTGATCCTGGCGATGTTCTGGATCGGTCTCTATCCCGGGCCGCTGCTGCGCCGCACCGAGGGCGCTGCCCGCCGGTACATCGAAATGGTGCAGCCACATCTCCCGCCGGCGGCAATGGAACAACGTGATGTGGTGGCGGGGGGATCACACTGATGCCAGTCGATCTCTCGACCCCGGGTGGCGCGCTCCTGGCGCTGCTGCCCGAAGTGGTCCTCACCGCATGGGCGCTGGTCGTGCTCCTCGTCGTGGCGTGGCGGCATCGCACCGCTCACGATTCCCGCGTCGCCGGCATGCTCTCGATTGTCGGCTACGTGCTGGCGCTGGTCGCCACGACATGGCTCGCGTGGCGTGGAGCGCGTGCCGACGGGCTGTCGCAGATGATCGCACTCGATGGCTTCCGGTTCGCGAGCGACGCACTGCTGCTCTGGATTGCCGGCGCCGTCGCGGTGCTGTCGCTGCGCTGGCTGGAGCGCCAGGGGATTCTCGCCCCCGAATACTACGTCCTGCTGATGCTTGCGACGGTGGGGATGATGCTGCTCGCCGGTGCTGCCGACATGATCACGCTATTCCTCGGCCTCGAGGTGATGTCGATCTCGGTGTACGTGCTCGCGGGTTACGACCGGACCCGTCGATCATCGGCCGAGGCCGCCCTCAAGTATTTCCTGATCGGCTCGTTCGCGACCGGTTTCCTCCTCTACGGTATCGCGCTCATCTATGGCGCGACTGGGCAGTTCAACCTCACCCTCATCGGCGCCCAGTTCGCCGCCACCGAACCGACGTTGATGGCCAAACTCGGCATGGGTCTCCTCCTCATCGGATTCGCCTTCAAGGTGGCGGCGGTGCCGTTCCACGCGTGGGCGCCCGACGTGTACGAGGGCTCGCCCACGCCGGTGACGACCTACATGGCCAGCGGCGTGAAGGCCGCGGCGTTCCTGGCCCTCACGCGTGTGCTCGCCGAGGCATTCCCGGCATATGTCGACCTCTGGCGCCCGATCATCTGGGGGCTGGCGATCGCCACGATCCTGGTCGGCAATCTTGTGGCCCTTGCGCAGACATCGATCAAGCGGATGCTCGCCTACAGCGCCGTGGCGCACGCCGGCTATCTCTTCCTGGCGCTCTGGGCGCACTCCGACGAGGGCACGGCCGCAGTGCTGGTGTATCTCCTCGCCTACTCCGTCACCACCGTCGCGGCCTTCGGCATCCTCGCATCGATCGAGCGAGCGGGCGCACGCACGGTGCTGATCACCGACCTCGAAGGTCTGTACTCGGTCAGGCCGTTCGCGTCGCTCGGCCTGAGTGTCTGCATGCTTTCCCTCCTCGGCTTTCCGGGGACGTTCGGGTTCATCGGCAAGTGGTACCTCATTTCGGCCACGCTGGCGCAGGGTGAGGTCGTGCTGCCGGTCGTGGCGATGATCGGCAGCGGAATCTCGATCGGCTACTACCTCCCGATCGTCCTCGCGATGACGCTCAAGCCAACCCGCACCCGCCAGGCCCACCAGACCATCCGCTTCCCGCGGCCCGCGAAACTTGCCGTCGCCATCTGCGTGGTCGCGATTCTGGTGCTCGGCATCTGGCCCAACGCCGTGCTCGACTTCGCCACGCAGGAGGCGGTGCAGCTCCGCCGGATCGCGACCCCGATCATGACGCGCTGACCCGGAGTATTCCGTGAACATCACCCGCACGATTTTCCGCGAGTACGACGTGCGCGGCCTCGTGGGCAGCCAGCTCACCCCCGACTTTGCCGAGCACCTCGGACGCGCCATCGGCACGCTGGCGCAGGCGCAGCTCGGCCGCGCACCCCGGCTCGCGGTTGGCCGCGACAACCGTCCCTCGGGCGACGCGCTCGCCACGGCGCTTCGTGCCGGCCTGATGGCCACCGGTGCCACGGTAATCGACGTCGGAATGGTCCCGACCCCCGCGCTGTATTTCGCGATCGAGGCGCTCGGTACGGATGGCGGCGTGCAGGTGACCGGGTCGCACAACCCGCCAGAGTTCAACGGCTTCAAGATGGTGGTCGGTGGTGACTCGCTCCATGGGCCCGCGGTGCAGGAGCTGTGGGAACTCATCACCACCGAGCGTTACGCGACCGGAACGGGGACCCAACAGGCCGACGATTCGATCCTTCGTCGGTATCGCGACGCGATCGTCGAGCGCCACACACTTGAGCGCCCCGTCAAGGCGGTGGTCGACTGCGGCAATGGCGTGTCGTCGCTCATCGCCATCGAGACGCTTCGTGCACTGGGTGCCGAGATCATCCCGCTTTTTGCCGAATCCGATGGCACCTTCCCAAATCATCATCCCGATCCGACCGTGGTCGAGAACCTGGTTGATTTGCAGGACGCGGTTCGCGTGCACGGCGCCGAGCTCGGGATTGCGTTCGATGGCGATGGCGACCGGATCGGCGCCGTCGATGAAATGGCCACCCCGGTCTGGGGCGACCAGTTACTGGTGCTCTACGGACGCGATGCGGTGAACCGATTTGGCACGGGTGTCCCGGTAATCTTCGACGTGAAGTGTTCCTCGGTGCTCTTCACCGCGCTCGCCGCCGCGGGGGCGCGCCCGGTGATGTGGAAGACCGGTCACTCCCTCATCAAGGCAAAGATGAAGGCGGAATCGGCACCGCTCGCCGGCGAGATGAGTGGGCACATCTTCTTCGGCGGCGACTGGTTCGGTTTCGACGATGCCCTGTTCGCGGCGGCACGACTCCTCGAAATTGTTTCCCGCGGGCCCGGCGGTTTGGCACCGTTGCTCGCCGACCTTCCCGAGACGTTCACCACGCCGGAGCTCCGCGTGGACTGCGCTGACGAACAAAAGTTCACGCTGGTCGAGGCGGCCTCGGCGCATTTCGCGGCGCGGTATCCGGTGAGCTCGATCGACGGAGTCCGCATCGAATACCCGGATGGTTGGGGACTGCTTCGCGCGTCGAATACGCAGCCGGTGCTGGTGCTCCGCTTTGAGGCCACGACGGCCGCCGGCCGCGATGCGCACCACGCCGAGGTGATGGAATGGTTGAGCGCGCAGGGCGCGGGGTGAGCAGGTGAACTCGCGGACCCGGCGGCTCATTGTCGGGGCAGTCGTGCTGGTCGCGGTGCTGGTGATCGGCCGCTGGACGGTGGCGGCGGTTGCGGAGCGGTGGTGGGCGATGTCGATCTCACCAGCGGCGGCGGGCTTCGTGACCCGCTGGCAAATGCTGGGGCTGGCTCTTGACGCCGCAGCGATCGTGATCGCAAGCGGCTGGTTCGCCGCGCAGGCTCTGCTCGTCGCGCGCTCCATCGCCGCTGTTGAGGTTGAGCGTGACCTCGGCAACCTGCGAGTCCGTGAGGCCGTTCCCGGACGCCTGCTCGCTGCCGGCGCCGTCGCCACCGGTGTCCTCCTCGGCGTGCTCACCGGGGCGGGCGCTCGGGCATGGCGTGTGCCGATGGCGCTCGCCTGGGAGGGCGTCGCGTACGGTATCCGCGATCCGATCCTGGGAGTCGACGTCGGTACCTACGTGGCGGAACTACCGCTCTGGATCGTGGCGCACCGTTTTGTGCTCACGCTTGCCACGCTCGGGCTCGCGATCACCGTGGTGCTGTACGTCGCCGTTGGAGCGATCCGTCGGGTCGACGGCTCGCTCGATGTCCACGCCGATGCACGCCGCCACTTGGGTTCCCTGCTGGCGTTGCTCGCGCTCGTGGTCGGCGCGGGATATCTCCTGGCGCCGTATGGGCTGGCCGCCGGCAATGACGGGTTGAGTGGAGTCGCGATCGCGACGCGGGTGACCGCGATGCAGGCGATGGCCGGTGCGTGCCTGGCGGTGGCCGCGATGTGCCTCACCTGGGTTGTACGGGGACGGAACTCTCTCGTCGCTGCCGGATGGATCATCCTCGGTTTCGGTGCCCTGATCGAGCGCGTCGTGATCCCCGCGCTCGCGACCGAGGCCACGGCCGCGCCCGCACGGCACGACGCCCTGCGGGCACTGGACGCCGTGGCGTGGGGGCTGCACATCGACTCCACCGCAGCCACTTCCAGCGACACGATCCCACCCATTGCGGGGGTTTGGGACGAAGGGATGTTGGCCCGTGAGGCGGAGCAGGGTGACGGAGTGTTGCTCGCCGCGACCCCGCTAGCCCCAGACGGCGCCAATGGCGCGACGTGGCTCGCGGCCGTATCACGAGGCGAATCGCGAGCGCTGCAGGTGCGATACGTCGCCGAACCCGGAGTTGCCGGACCGATTCCGGCGCGTCAGTGGCAGGGGATCGGAACGGCCCGGGTGCGTCCGGATGCACCGTCGTGGCGGCCCGCCAACGCCGTGCCCTCGGGGGGATTCGCATCGCGATTGGTGCTCGCCTGGGCGCGCCAGGCGGCGGGTATGCTCGCGGTGCACCCGGAGGGAGGGGTCGACTGGCACCTCGATCCGGCCGACCGGGCGAGGGCGCTGGTGCCCATGGCGACGTGGAGCACGGCCGACCTGGTGCCGCTCGACGGCAAGCTCACGTGGATGGTGCAGGGGTTCGTCACAATGGCGAACTTCCCGCTGACGCGTCGGACCACCTGGAACGGTGAATCGGTGTCGGGGGTGGTCCCGGCGTTCGTGGCATTGATCGACCTCGTGACGGGCGGTACGAGAATCTTCAGCGATCCGGCCGCCGACTCGCTGTCGCTGGCATGGGCCCGCTACATCGGCCCGATGATCGAACCCTCCGCAGCGATCCCGGCTGCCGCCAGGGAAGCGCTACTGTACCCGCGTCAATGGTTCGAGGCGCAGCTGTCGGTACTGTCGCTCGACCGCTGGGGAGCTGGGGTACGGCCGGGCCGACGCAGCCCAGAGGACCTGCCTGAGGCGCCGGTGGTCGTCTGGGATGGATTCCGTCCAACCCGGCAGGCCGTCTTCGAGGATCCTGCCCGCCGCACCGTCTCGGCGATCGTCGACGCGCAGCGGGTCGGCGGCATGCCCCGCCTGCACCTCATCCGCCCTGGGCCGCAGGCCGCCCCACCAAACTCCCGCGAGCTGGAACGCATCTGGTCGCGCTTCATCCCCGCGCAGCAACTCCGCGACTCGGCGCGGGCCGCGGGGGACACTGTATACGCGGGCACGGTTCGTTGGCATGCCGGCCCAGTCGGCTTGGCAGCTTGGCAGCCCATCGTCGCCGTACCGTCCGATGGGGCTCGCAGTCTGCTCTGGATTGGCACCGCGCTGCGCACGCAGGTTGCGGGCGGGCGAACCCCCGACGATGCGTGGATCACTCTCCTGAGCCGTCCCAATCAACGCGGGGATGGCACCGCCGAAGGTGCCACCCTCGACGCGGCACGTCGCTGGATGGACCGCGCCGACTCCGCGCTCGCACGGCGCGACCTCGTCGGTTTCGGCCGGGCTCTCGACGCGCTGCGCGAGGCACTCGGCGATTCCCGTCCTTAGTGGCGTCCGTCCCGGCGCTCGGCTACTTTTAAAGGCTGTATCCGGTAATTGCCGGACCATGGTTCGCCAGTCGGCGCGCCCGGTCCGGGGCCGTTCCTGCAACTCGCCGAGGCATGCGTGAACCTGCATGAATACCAGGCCCGTGACCTGCTGAAGGTCGCCGGCATCCCGATGTTCGACGGTGACGTCGCATCCACCCCGACCGAAGCGGAGGCCATCGCGCGGCGGGTCGGGGGCACGGTCGTCGTCAAGGCACAGGTGCATGTCGGTGGTCGCGGCAAGGCCGGCGGCGTCAAGCTGGCCCGCAACCCCGCCGAGGCGAGCGAGTGTGCGTCGCAGATCCTCGGCATGACGATCAAGGGACTGGTGGTCAACAAGGTGCTGGTGGTTCCGGCCGCGGAGATCGCGACCGAGAGCTATGTCGGCCTCATCCTTGACCGCGCCACCCAGCGCCCGGTCTTCATGGTGTCCGATGCCGGTGGCGTCGACATCGAGGAAGTGGCGGCGAAGACGCCGGAGAAGATCACCAGGCTCGCGATCGACCCGCGCTACGGGCTGCTGCCGCATCAGGCACTCACGCTCGCGCTGGCACTTTACCGCGACTGGGCGCACGTCAAGGCCGCCACCCGGATCATGCACCAGCTCTACGCGGTGTTCATGTCGAACGGGGCGTCGCTGGCCGAGATCAACCCGCTCGTGACCACCCCCGACGGCAAGGTGCTGGCGCTCGACGCCAAGATCATCATTGACGAGAACGAGCTCGATCGCCGTCCCGACCTCGCCGTGCTGCGCGACGAATCGGCGGAGGAGCCGAGCGAGGTGCAGGCGCGCCGCGCCAACCTGACGTTCATCAAGCTCGATGGCGACGTCGGCTGCGTGGTCAACGGCGCCGGCCTGGCGATGGCGACGATGGACCTCGTCAAGTACTACGGCGGCGAGCCGGCGAACTTCCTCGATATCGGAGGTTCGTCGAATCCCGAGAAGGTCGTGAACGCGCTCAAGATCATCACCGCCGATCCCAACGTGAAGGTGATCCTGTTCAACATCTTCGGTGGGATCACCCGCACCGACGATGTTGCCAACGGGATCGTCGCGGCGACGAAGCAGTTCAAGGTCGAGGTACCGATCGTGATCCGCCTCACCGGCACCAACGAAGCCGAGGCGTTCAAGATCCTTGAGAGCGTCGGCATGGCCGCGATGAATGATATGGACGCCGCCGTCTCGAAGGCTGTGGCGCTCGCCAAGGAGGCAGCGTGAGCATTTGGATCGGGAAGGACACGCGCCTCGTCGTGCAGGGGCTGACCGGTCGTGAGGGGTCGTTCCACGCGCGGCAGATGATCGAGTACGGCACCAACGTCGTGGCCGGCGTGACGCCGGGGAAGGGTGGCCAGCAGTTCGACAACAGCGTGCCGGTGTTCCATACGGTCGCTGATGCGGTCGCACAGGCTGGTGCGAACTGCTCGGTGATCTACGTCCCGCCAGCGATGGCAGCCGGCGCGATCCAGGAAGCCGCCGACGCGGGGATTCCACTGGTGATCTGCATCACCGAGGGTGTGCCGGTGCTCGACATGACGGTGGTCATGCCGTACCTGCAGGAACGGGGCGTGCGCCTGATCGGGCCGAACTGCCCGGGTGCGATCACGCCCGGCGAGGCGAAGGTCGGGATCATTCCGGGCTCGATCTGCTCGCCCGGTCCGGTGGGACTCGTCTCCCGGTCGGGGACGCTCACCTATGAGGTCGTCAACCATCTCACCCGCGCCGGGCTCGGCCAGAGCACCTGCGTCGGGATTGGTGGCGACCCGATCGTCGGCACGAACTTCATCGATGTCCTCGCGGCATTCAACGACGATCCGAAGACCGAGGCGATTGTGATGATCGGCGAGATCGGCGGGACCGCGGAGCAGGAAGCGGCCGAGTTCATCAAGGCCAACGTGAAGAAGCCGGTGGTGGGCTTCGTGGCGGGCCAGACCGCGCCCAAGGGGCGTCGGATGGGGCACGCGGGCGCAATCATCTCGGGCTCATCGGGCACCGCCGCGGAGAAGTTCGCGGCGTTCGAAGAGGCTGGCATGGGGATCATGCGCCGCCCGATCGATGTGATTGACCTGCTCAAGGGGAAAATGCGGTGACCGGCAACCTGACTTTCGCCATGATCAAGCCCGACGCCGTTGAATCGGGGAAGAGCGGGGCGATCATCGCCCACTTGCAGGAGCAGCTGTTCCAGGTGCGAGCCATGCGAATGGTGCGGCTCACCCGGCCCGAGGCCGAGGCGTTCTATGCCGTCCACCGCGAGAGGCCCTTCTACGGCGAGCTGGTCGATTTCATGATTTCGGGCCCCGCCGTGGCAATGGCGCTTGAGGCACCTGACGCGGTGGCTGGGTGGCGCACCGCAATCGGTGCCACCGACCCAGCCGAGGCGGCCGAAGGGACGATTCGCCGGAAGTTCGCGGAGTCGAAGGGCCGAAATGCCGTACACGGCTCCGACAGCGACGAGAACGCCCTTCGCGAAGTGGCTTTCTTCTTTCCCGAGCGCGAGTTAGCGCTTCTGGGCGTCCACCTCCCGGGTTGACCCGAACGGGTCCCGACAGGTATTTTTGATGGCTATGCTCCAAGTGGACCTGCGGCAGCTTTCAGGGGGGACGGCCGACACCGCGGCCACCCTCGCGCCCGACGACCCGGTATTCGACGGTCTCGCGTTCGCGTTCGCCGAGCCGGTGGTGATTGACGGGATGCTGCGCGAGACGGCTGATGGGGATTATTTCTGGTGCGGCCATGTGCACACGGCCGTCGGGGGCGAGTGCCGCCGTTGTCTGGAGCCTGCCATGCAGGTGATCGACGAGGACGTGGAGCTGCTGTTCTCGGCCAACCCCGAGTTGCTAGACGATCCGAGTGTGTATGCGTTGCCGGAACCGGTTACCACGATCGACGTGGCCAGCGCCGTGCGCGAGGAGATCGCCCTGAAGGTTTCGGCGTTTCCGCTCTGCCGCCCCGATTGCCGGGGGCTGTGCGCCAACTGTGGCGCGGACTTGAACGCCGGACCGTGCGCATGCACGACGTCCGGCACGACCAACTGAGGCACCGATGGCTGTACCCAAGCGGAAACTTTCCAAGTCGCGCAAGCGCCTGCGCCGCGGTCACCACACCGCGAAGGGGATGCCGACGCAGGCATGTCCGCGCTGCAGTTCCCCGAAGCTGTCGCACCGCGTCTGCACGTCGTGCGGCTACTACGCCGGCAAGAAGCGTCTCGAGGTCGAGGACAACTAGGTCGTGATCCGCGTCGCGCTCGACGCGATGGGCGGGGATCACGCACCGCAGTCTGAGGTGGATGGTGCGGCCCTCGCGCTGCACGAACTGCCGGACGACGTCGTGCTCACCCTCGTCGGTCGACCCGAGGTGATCGAGGAACACCTGGCGCGGCACCCGGGCATCAACCGGGCGCGGCTGCAGGTCGTCGAGGCGCGCGAGGTGATTGGGATGGACGAGAAGCCGCTCGCGGCGGTGCGCCGCAAGCCGGACTCGTCCCTTGTCGTCGGGATGGGCCTCCACCGCGCCGGTCGCGTTGACGCGTTCGTTTCCGCCGGCAATACCGGTGCAACCCTCGCCGCCGCGACGATCGGCCTCGGACTGCACAACGGTGTTGACCGCGCGACCGTGGCATCGCTCTTTCCGGCGCCCGATGGCGCGGTGCTGGTGCTCGACGGTGGTGCCAACGTCGATTGCTCGGCCAAGGAGCTGATCAACTTCGCCTATCTCGGCAGCATCTACATGCGTGACGTGCTGCACCGCGAGAACCCCAAGGTGGCACTCCTGAACATCGGCGAGGAAGACACCAAGGGTACCGCCGTGGTGCGCGAGGTCCACGCCGCGCTCCGCCAGCATCCCCGCCTGAACTATGTCGGCAACGTCGAGGGTCGCGATGTCGTCGTCCCGCACCCGGTGCACGGTCGGCTCGATGTGGTGGTGTGCGACGGATTCGTCGGCAACATCGTGCTCAAGTTCTACGAATCGATGGGCCGCCTCGTCACCGGGCTGATCCACCGCCAGAACCCCGAGCTGCTCGCCCATCCCGATCTCCAGCCGTTGATGCGCTTCCTCGACTATTCTGAGTATGGCGGCGCGCCACTGCTCGGCGTGAAGGGGATCGCGATCATCTGTCACGGTTCGTCGACCGCCGCCGCGATCAAGAACGCGATTCACCGTGCAGTAGAGTCGGTCCGGGCGAACCTCAGCGCCCACGTCGCGGCGGAACTCAACATGCGGGAGGCGGCAACCCCATCATGATCGACATCACGCGCCCGATCGCCTGCATTGCCGGCATGGGCTCCGCAGTGCCCGAGGGACGGCTGACCAACGCCGAGCTCGAGCGGACGCTCGATACGACCGACGAATGGATCACCGACCGAACCGGCATCCGCTGCCGTCATATCGCACGGCCTGACGAGTCGATGTTGAGCTACACGCTCAAGGCCGCGCACCAAGCGATGGAACAGGCGGGTGTCACCGCTGCCGATCTCGACGGGATCGTCTTCGCCACGGTGACGCCGGACCGCCGCCTCCCGTCCGTCGCGTGCGACCTGCAGGCTGCCCTTGGCGCCAAGCGCGCCTGGGCGTTCGACCTCGTGGCGGCGTGCCCCGGCTGGGTGTACGCGCTGTCGGTGGCCGAAGGTATGATGGCCACCGGACTCGGCGACACGATCCTCGTGGTCGGTGCCGAGAAGCTGTCGACGATCACCGATCGCGACGACCGCAACACCGCAATTCTCTTTGGCGATGGCGCAGGGGCTGGCGTGCTCCGCCGCGTCCGGCCTGGCGAGGATCGCGGCATCCTCGCGACCTATCTCGGCGCTGATGGCGACCTCGCCGACCTGCTCTACATCCCCGGTGGAGGTGCGGCCGATCCGCTCACCGAGGAAGTGGTTCGGGAACGCCGTCACTACATGAAGATGGCCGGCCGCGAGGTGTTCAAGGCGGCAGTGCTTGCGATGAGCCGCTCCAGCGACGAGGCGATTCGCCGCGCGGGGATGCCACCCGAATCGATCGACCTGCTGGTTCCGCACCAGGCCAACCTGAGGATCATCGAGGCCACCGCCAAGCACGCCGGCATCCCGATGAGCAAGGTGTTCTGCAATCTCGACCGGTATGGCAACACCTCGTCGGCGAGCATCCCGCTGGCACTCACCCAGGCGCAAGCCGAGGGCGTGCTCAAGCCTGGGATGATCGTGATGCTGGCTGCGTTCGGCGCCGGCTTCACCTGGGGCAGCGTGGTGCTGCGTTGGTGACGATCCTGCTTTTCCCCGGTCAGGGTGCGCAAAAGGTCGGCATGGCGCGCGACCTCGCCGATGCGTTCCCGGCAGCGCGCGCCGCGCTCGACGCGATTGATGCGGCACTCGACTCGCCGCTCACCCCGGTGATGTGGGACGGTCCGGACGAGGCGCTCACACTCACCCACAATGCACAGCCCGCGATTCTCGCGCATTCGGTCGCGGTGCTCGCGGCGGTGGGTGATCGTCTTGGGAATGTCGTGGCGGCAGCCGGCCACTCGCTCGGCGAGTATTCGGCGTGGGTCGCGGCGGGTGCACTCGACGCCACCGAGGCAGCGCGCCTGGTTCGCCGTCGTGGTGCGCTGATGTACGAGGCGGGGCAGGCGCGGCCGGGCACGATGGCTGCGGTGCTCGGTCTCGACACGGCACAGGTCGACGCTGCGTGCATCGAGGTGTCAAGCGGTACGACCGAGGTCGTGGTGGCGGCTAATCTCAACGCCCCCGACCAGACCGTTATTTCGGGCGATCCTGTCGCCGTTGAGCGCGCCGCAGAAGGATGCAAGGCGCGTGGAGCGAAGCGGGTGCTGCCGCTGAACGTGAGCGGTGCGTTTCATTCGCCGCTGATGGCACCGGCCGTCGCCGGGCTGCGCGACGCCCTTGCACGGGCCGCGTTTGCTGCGCCGACGTTTCCGGTCACGGCGAATGCCACTGCGCAACCAGTCAATACCGCTGATGAGGCCGCCCGCCTGCTCGCCACGCAGCTCACCGCACCGGTGCGATGGGTCGAGTCGATGCGCGCGCTCAATGCCGCGCATCCCGGCGCACGGTGGATCGAGGTCGGACCCGGCTCGGTGCTCGGTGGACTCCTCAAGCGAATCATCCCGGGCACACCCTGCACGTCACTCAGCACCGCAGCCGACGTCACTGCCTTCCTGAGCGCCGCATGAGCATCGCCATCGATCTCACCGGCCAGACTGCGTTTGTCACCGGGAGTACCCGCGGCATCGGTCGGGAGGTCGCGACGCGGCTGCACGCTGCAGGCGCAAAGGTGGCCATCGCGGGGCGCACCCAGGCGACCGCCGACGAGGTGGCTGCGTCGCTCGGTGAGGGCGCCAGGGGCTTCGCGTGCGATGTGACCGATCCGGCATCCCTGCGAGAGGCACTTACGGCCTGCGAGGCCGGGCTCGGCCCGATCGACATTCTGGTCAACAACGCCGGTGTCACCCGGGACAACCTGCTGCTCCGGATGAGCGAGCAGGACTGGGACGACGTCATGGCGGCCAACCTGCGCGGGGCGTTCATCGCCACGCAGGCGGTCCTCAAGGGGATGATGAAGCGGCGCCACGGCCGGATCATCAATGTCACCAGCGTGGTCGGGATCATCGGCAACAAGGGGCAGGCCAACTACGCGGCGAGCAAGGCCGGGTTGATCGGATTCACCAAGTCGGTGGCCCGTGAATACGCCGCACGCGGCATCCTCGCCAACTGCGTCGCGCCGGGCTATATCGAGACCGACATGACTGCCGCCTTGCCCGATGCGCAACGGACAGCATTATTGGAGGCCATTCCGCTGGCTCGCCTCGGCCAGCCGGCGGACATTGCGGGAGCGATTCTTTTTCTCGCATCGGACCTCGGTGCCTACATCACGGGCCAGGTTCTCGTGGTCGATGGTGGCATGGTCATTTGAATGTTCGCAGGTCCACTACACAACGCACAGAGGCTGCAAATGAGTGACGTCGAGGAGAAGGTCAAGGACATCATCGTCGATGAACTGGGTGTTGAGCGTGAGAAGCTCACCCCCGAGGCGTCGTTCATGGAGGATCTCGGTGCCGACTCGCTCGACACCGTCGAGCTGGTCATGGCCTTCGAGAAGGAATTCGACATCGACATCCCGGATGACGAGGCCGAGAAGCTGCGCACCGTGGGCGATGCGCTGAAGTATCTCCACGGAAAGCTCGAGAAGTAGCCGGTGCGACGTGTTGTCGTCACGGGTCTTGGGGTGGTCAGCCCGGTCGGGCTGACCACTGACGAGACCTGGACCAACCTCCTAGCCGGTGTGTCAGGAGCCGCCCCGATCACCAAGTTCGATGCCAGCAACCAGCAGGTCCGGTTCGCGTGCGAGGTGAAGGGGTTCGACCCGCTGCTGTACATCGACCGCAAGGAGGCCCGGCGTTTCGACCTCTATGCGCAGTATGCCATCGCCGCCTCCCATCAGGCGGTGACGCAGGCCGGGCTCGACAAGGGCGCTCCCGACATGAACCGCGTCGGCGTTGTGCTCGGCAGCGGCATCGGTGGGATGCAGACCTTCGAAGACAACTGCCGACTGTTCATCGAGAAGGGGCCAGACCGGGTGTCGCCGTTCTTCGTCCCGATGTTCATCGCCAACATGGCCCCCGGCCTGGTATCGATGCGCTATGGGCTGAAGGGTCCCAACTTCGCGACAGTGTCGGCATGCGCGTCGTCGGCGCATGCGATCGGCGAGGGCTACCGCATGATCCGCGACGGTATTGCCGACGCGATGGTTACCGGCGGCTCCGAGGCCGCGATCACCGGCCTCACCGTGGCCGCATTTGCCAACATGAAGGCGATGTCGACCCGCAACGATGATCCCCAGGCCGCCAGCCGCCCTTTCGACGCCGATCGCGACGGCTTCGTGCTCGGCGATGGCGGCGCCGCGGTGGTGCTGGAGTCGCTTGAACACGCTGAGGCGCGCGGCGCCACGATCCTCGGCGAGGTGGTAGGGTACGGGCTCTCGGCCGACGCGTATCACATGAGCGCCCCTGCGCCCGAGGGCGAGGGAGCACAGCGGGCCATGCGGATGTGCCTCGACGACAACGGCATCGATCTCGATCGCGTCGGGTACATCAATGCCCACGGCACCTCGACGCCGCTGGGCGACATCGCCGAGACCCAGGCGGTCAAGGCAGTGTTTGGTGAGCACGCCCGCCAGCTGGTGTTCGGCTCCACCAAGTCGATGACCGGGCACCTGCTCGGCGGTGCCGGCGCGCTCGAATTCGTGGTGGCGCTCATGGTCGCGCGCACCGGCGATATCCCACCGACCATCAATAACATCCGGACCGATCCGGAGTGCGACCTGGATTGTGCTCCCAACATTCGCGTGAAGCGCGATGTCGACGTCGCGATGTCGAACGGGTTCGGCTTTGGCGGCCACAACGCAACGCTGGCGGTGCGCGCGACGTGACCGCCCCGGTGCCGGCTCCGCCGGGCACCACCCCTTTTCGGCCTTTCCGTGGCCGGACGGTCGCCAGCCCGGTCGTCATGTCCCTTCTTGCCGCGGTCGCCGTGCTCACTGTCACGGCGGCCGCTGATCGTTGGTACGTCCGCCTCCGCACAGACACCCAGCACGAGCAAGTGGCCGCCGACGCACGGTCCGCGGCCGATGCAATCCACACGCTGATCGTGCGGCGCATCGGCGTGCTGAACGGACTCGCGGCCTTTCTGCGGGTGAACCTCGACCGCCCCAGCCTGCCCACGGACTTCACCTCGTTTGCGGAGGGGCTGCGCCAGGGCACGCCTGGGCTCCGCACAGTGCAGTACCTGCGTGACGGCGTGATCGAGCAGACCTGGCCGCTCGCCGGCAATGAGAGCGTGGTGGGCTACGACGTGCTCCGCTCGCCAGACTCGGTGGTGGCCCGCGACCTCCGGCGCGCCATGACCGACAGCGGTGTGTCGCTCTCCGGTCCCCTCACGCTCCGGCAGGGTGGTGACGGATTGATCGCGCGACTCGCCGTCCGGGACAGTTCGGGGCGACTGCTGCTCATCGCGGCGGCTGTGTTCGATGCCGGCATGGTGTACGCCGAGGCACGGCGCGCTACCTCGGTTGGGATGCTCAAGGCACGCCTCATGGCGGCGAACGATTCCACGATCTGGTCGAACACCGAGCACGCGGAGCTGGACGACCCGGTTCGCGCGCCGGTCGTGCTGCCAGGGGTGGATTGGGTGCTGGAGGCTGTGCCAGCCTCGGGCTGGGCTCACGACATTGCGACCGAGCGCCGCACCCTCTGGGCTGGAGGCATCGCACTCGCCACGTTGCTGGCCGCGTTGGCCGGAGTGATCGAGGCCTGGCAGGCGACGCGGCTGGAGACCCGGTACTTTCGCGACCTGCGGCAGGCCGAGGACCAGTTTGCGGAGGAGCGCACCGGGCTCGAGCGCCGCCTGATGGAAAGTCACCGACTCGAGGCGGTCGGCCGCCTTGCTGGCGGCGTCGCGCACGACTTCAACAACCTCATCACCGCCATTGGCGGATACGCCGGCCTCGCACTCGCCGATATGCCACCCGACGACCCACGCCGCGCCGACCTGCTGGAGATCCAGCGCGCCAGTTCGCGCGCGGCGGAACTGACCCGGCAACTGCTCACCTTCGCGCGCAGGCAAGTGGTACTGCCACGACGCGTCGACCTCCGCGCGGTGGTCGATAACACCGCGCCAATGCTGCGACAGCTCATCGGCGATTCCGCCGAGCTGGTGATTCAGCGCCACGCGGAGCCCGTGCCACTGCTGGTCGATCCGGCCCAGGTCGAACAGGCCCTCGTGAACCTTGTGGTGAACGCGCGCGACGCGATGCCCCATGGCGGCTTGGTGACGATCGCCACCACGATGGTCGATGGCCGTCCGATGCTGTCAGTGCAGGACGATGGCGGCGGCATTCCCGCGGATGCGCTGCCACACATCTTCGAGCCGTTCTTCACCACCAAGGCGCCGGGGCAGGGCACCGGTCTCGGACTCGCCACGGTGTACGGCATCGTCGAGCAGGCTGGCGGACGCATCGATGTCGACAGCGCGGTCGGCACCGGGACCACGTTTCGGATCACCTTCGCGCCGACCGATGGTGCCGTGCCCGCGGAGTTATTGACGCCCACGACGCGCTTGTCGCCGGGAACCGAGGCGATCATGGTGGTGGACGACGAGCATCAGATCCGCGATATCTGCGCCCGCGTGCTTGGCCGCCTCGGGTACTCGGTGACCACAGCGAGTGACGGACGGGAGGCGCTCGCAGGGCTGCGTGACGGGCCGACGCCCTCGCTGATCCTCACCGACCTGGTGATGCCGGGGATGGGCGGGTTGGCGTTGCACGCACAACTCGAGCAGCAGTGGCCCGGCGTGCGCACGGTACTGATGTCGGGTTACAGCGCCGACGTCGCCATGGTCGGCACAGCGGGTATACCGTTCCTGCTCAAGCCGTTCACCGCGACCGAGCTTGCGGCCATCGTGCGGGAGACGCTGGACGCCGGGCAAGACAGGTAGTTCAGGCATCGACGACGGCTCCGCCGGCCACCCGCGACGCTGGCAGTGCGGGATGCGTTCGGCGGTTCTTGGTGGCTTGCTGGCTCGCTGTGTCGTCTCCACTCGGACTTCACCCCGAGGATGGACCCATGTCCGATCGTGCCCGCCCGCTCCTGCTCCTCTCCGCCGTCCTGTCGGTCTCCGGCTGCGCGATCTCGCGTCAGCAGGAGGTCCAGCTGGGGAACGACTATGCGCAGCAGATCAACGCGCAGCTTCCGCTGGTCAGCGACGCCGCCGCCAACCGCTACATCACCGCACTGGGCCAGGAGATCGTGGCTGCGACGGGCGTGCGCGACCTGACCTGGAGCTTCACGATCGTCAACTCGAAGGAAGTGAATGCGTTCGCGGTGTCCGGTGGCCACGTCTACATCAATCGCGGGCTGATCGAGCGCGCTACCAACATGAGCCAGGTGGCGGGCGTGCTGGCGCACGAGGTCGCGCACGTGACCGAGCGTCACTCGGTCTCTCAGATGCAGAAGGCGCAGGGTGCCAACGTCGGGGTGGCGCTGCTGTGCACCCTCACCCGTACTTGCCAGAGTGGCGTGGGGCAAGCCGCCATCAATGTCGGCGGTGGGGCGGTGATGGCAGGTTTCTCTCGTAGTGACGAAACCGAGGCCGACGCGGTGGGCGTTCGGCTCGCGGTGCAGGCCGGGATCGACCCGAACGGCATCCCGCAGATGTTCCGGATCCTGCTCGACGAGCGGCAGCGCAACCCGAACGCGGTGGAGGCGTTCTTCGCGACCCATCCGCTCGCCGAGGACCGGATCAGTGCGACGCAGTCCCTGATCGCGTCCTACAGCGCAGCAGAGCTTCGTGGGCTGCAGCGCGATAGCAACGCGTTCCAGACCTTCAAGCGGCGGCTGGCAGGGCTGCCGGCGGCTCCGGTGAAGCGGTAGCCCCGCAGCGGCCCTGCGATCTGCCCCCGAATGGCGGCGCGCTCAGCGGTTGCCCCGTTGCGTGCGCCCCAAGACTCAGTCTGAACCCGGGTTTGTTAGATTTCCCGGATGGCCACCACCGCCCCAGCACCCATCGAGCTGGCAGCCCACCGCCTCACCGACCCCGCACTCCGCGCCATCGCGCCGAAGGTGGAGGCCGGTGAGCGCCTCGACGCCTCCGATGGGCTGGCGCTGTACGCGAGCAGCGACCTGATCGGCCTCGGGACCCTCGCCGATTTCGCCAATCAGCGCGCCAATGGCGATCGCGTCTTCTTCTCGGCCAACCAGCACCTCAATCCGACCAACGTCTGCATCCTGCGCAACACCTGCAGCTTCTGCTCGTTCGCGCGGATGCCAAAGGAAGAAGGCCACTACACCCGCTCGCTCGAAGAGGTCTACCACGAGGCGGCGCAGGCCACGGGCACGCCAACCCGCGAGTTCCACATCGTGGGCGGGCTGCACCCCAAGCTCAAGCTGTCATATTACACCGACATGATCCGCGGCCTCCGCGAGCGCCATCCGCAGGTGTATATCAAGGCCCTCACTGCCGTTGAGATCGCCCACCTCGCCCGGATCGAGAAGACGTCGGTGCGCGATGTGCTGGTGGCACTGCGCGAAGCCGGGCTCACCTCGCTCCCCGGTGGCGGAGCCGAGGTGTTCAGCACCGCCGTGCGCGCCACGATTGCCGAACGCAAGCTCACCGGCGCCGAGTGGATCGGGGTGCATCGCGAGGCACACCAACTGGGCATCCCGACCAACTGCACGATGCTCTACGGCCATGTCGAGACCGCCGCCGACCGGATCGAGCACCTCGAGATGCTGCGCACCCTGCAGGACGAGACTGGCGGCTTCCTCACCTACATCCCGCTCGCGTACCACACCGAGCACAATGCGCTCGGCGAGGAACTGGGCCGGGTGGGGTCCGCGACAACCGGCTACGAAGACCTTCGGAACATCGCGGTGGGCCGGCTGTTCCTCGACAACATCCCGCACATCAAGACCCACTGGCCGATGGTAACGCCGTTCATGTCGCAGGTGGCGCTGGCGTTCGGGTGCGACGACGTCGAGGGCACGGTGGTCTACGAGCGCGTCTATCACGAGGCCGGCGCCCGCACCCAGATGCACATGCCGTATGAGGGACTGGTCGGGTTGATCCGCGACGCCGGGAAGCGGCCGGTGGAGCGCAACTCACTCTACGAACCGATCCGCACCGATTTCAGCGAGTTGATAATTCCGGTGCCGGGGCAAGCGCGCCGAGGCGCGGTGCCGGTGGTGCACGCGGCATGAGGCTGGGCCGTATCCCGTGGATCAACGCACTCCCCGTGAACGCGGCGATGGACCACGGCATCGTCCCCTCGCCCGCGATCGTGGTGTCGGCCACCGCCGCCGAGCTCAACGACCTCCTCGCCGCCGGTGAACTCGACCTCAGCGTGATCTCGGCGGTGGAATACGCCCGCGACGCCGCCAGCTACCACCTGCTGCCCGACCTGGCGATCTCCTGTGACGGCCCAGTGCAGAGCGTGGCGCTGTTCAGCAAGCGGCCGCTCGACGACCTCGACGGGGCCACCGTACTGCGCACTGCCTCGTCGCGCACTTCGCTGCTCCTGCTCGAGCTCCTCTGCCGGCATGTCTGGCACGTGACGCCGAACTTCGCGACGGTACGCGCCGAGGCGAACGATCTGGCGTCGCTGCAGGCGCTGCCACACGACGCGGTGCTGGTGATCGGTGACGCCGCGCTGCATCTCCGTGCCAGCGGGATCTATCCAGTCTTTGCCGACCTCGGCGAGGCATGGAAGACCTGGACCGGCCTGCCGTTCGTCTTTGCCGTCTGGGCTGCGCGGCGCGACGCCGATCGCAGCGGTGCGCTGGCGGTGCACGCCGACCTCCTGGCTTCGCGAGCGTGGGGCATCGCCCATCTCGACCTGTTGGCGCGGGAGGCCAGTACGAACTCCGGAATTCCGGAGCCGATGTGCCGTGCGTACCTGGGCGACCTCGATTACGACCTCTCGTATCGCCATCTCGCGGGACTCACCGAGTTCTTCGGGCGGCTCGCGGCCGACGGACTGGTCCCCGATGGCTCTCTCACCTTCCTCACGGCGGCGTGACATGAGCGTGATCGATCGCAGCAGCACCGAGTTCCGCGAGTACCTCGCGTTCTACCAGCACGCCGATCTGTTGGAGCTGGGTGCGCGGGCTGACGCCGAGCGTCAGCGGCATGGTCACGAGGATGTGGTCAGCTACATCATCGACCGCAACATCAACTACACCAATGTCTGCGTTGCCGACTGCTCATTCTGCGCGTTCTATCGCCGACCCGGTGATGGCGAGGGGTACGTGCTCTCGTTCGAGCAGATCGGTGCGAAGATCGACGAGTGCAAGGCGATCGGTGGCGTGCAGATCCTGTTGCAGGGTGGGCACAACCCGTACATCCCGTTCGAGTGGTATCTGGAGCTGATGCGGTACATCAAGACGCATCACCCGATTCACATCCACGGCTTCTCGCCGTCAGAAGTGGTGTTCTTCTCGGAGCGGTACCGGATGCCGGTGACCGACGTGGTGCGTCAGCTGCGCGAAGCGGGCCTCGACTCGATCCCTGGTGGTGGCGGCGAGATTTTGGTCGACGAGGTTCGCGAGCGTGTGGCGAAGAAGAAGGCGCAGACAGAGGAATGGCTGGGCGTGCAGGAGGAGGCGCACCGGCAGGGGATGAAGACCTCCGTCACGATGATGTATGGCATGGGGGAGAGCGACGCCGACCGGATCGAGCACCTGATCCGGATCCGGGACGTGCAGGCTCGCACCGGCGGCTTCACCGCATTCATCTGCTGGCCGCTGCAGCCCGAGGGGACAGGGATGTCGGAGTATGTCAGCACCGACGCCGTCACCTACCTGCGCACCCTCGCGATGGCGCGAATCATCTGCCACAACATTCCCAACCTGCAGTCGAGTTGGGTCACGATGGGGCTCAAGGTGGGGCAGGTGGCACTGCGATTCGGGGCCAACGACTTCGGCTCGCTGATGATGGAAGAGAACGTGGTGTCGGCGGCGGGTACGACGCACCGCGCCACGATTGTCGACATGGAGCGCTCGATCCGCGACGCCGGCTTCACGCCCCGCCGCAGGATGCAGGACTACTCGCTGCTGCCGGCGGAGATGGCAGCCGCGTGATCCGGGTCGGGACCGGTTACGACTCCCATCGGTTCGTCGAAGGCGCACCGTTCATACTGGGCGGTGTGACGATTCCGCACACGCACGGCCTCACCGGTCATTCCGACGCCGACGCCGTGACGCACGCCCTGATCGACGCACTGCTCGGCGCGGCCGCGATGGGCGACATCGGTAAGCTCTTTCCCGACACCGACCGCGCATATAAGGGCGCCGACTCGATGGTGTTGCTGTCCGACGTCGTGGACCGGTTGCGGGAAACGGGGTGGGCGATGGCGCAGTGCGACATCACTGTGATCGCGGAGCAACCGAAGCTGGCGCCGCACATCGAGGCGATCCGGGCACGAATCGCGGCGGTGATGGCGTGCGACTCGGGGAGCGTGTCGGTCAAGGCCAAGACCAATGAGGGGATGGGGTTCATCGGGCGCGGCGAGGGACTAGCGGTGATGGTGGTCGCGACGATCATCGCAGCATGATCGAATCGTTCATCACCTGGATCGCGGGCCTCCCCCCGGTGGCGATCTACTGCGTGATTGGCCTGCTGGCTGCAGTCGAAAACGTGATCCCTCCATTCCCCGCCGACACGATCATCGCACTTGGCGCCTTCCTCTCGCATCGCGGCATCACCAATCCGTGGATTGTCTTCGCGGTCACGCTCAGCGCCAACATGGCCGGCGCGATGATGATGTATTGGATGGCGGCACGCCATGCGCCGGCGCTGTTGCGCTCCAAGGTGGCACGCTGGCTCCTCCCTGAGGACGCCCTCGCGTTCGTCCGCCGAGAGTACGAGCGGTTCGGTGTGACGGGCCTCTTCTTCGGTCGCTTCCTGCCGGGGTTTCGCGCAGTTGTTGCACCGTTCGCCGGGCTGGTGCACGCCGGGCCGATCCGCGCCGGGCTCGCGATGATGTTCGCCTCGGCGATCTGGTATGGCGGCATCATTTACCTCGCCTCGGAGCTTGGTGCGCGCTGGGAGGAGATCCTCAAGCAGGTCGCACGGGTCAACCGCGGCGCTGCCATTGTCGCGGCCATCGCGGTTGCGGCGCTGGCATTTCATCTCTGGCGCCGACGGCGTCGGGCCCACGATGGATGACGATCTGCGTCGGCAGGCCGAGGCGTTTCACTTCGCGATGTTCCGCGACCATGGTGCGCTGGAGTCGGGCCACAGCCCGCTCACCCTCGAGGCGTACCAGCGCGACCTGAAGCGTCTCGCCGAGTTTGCGCTGAGCCGAGGGGTCCACGAACCGGCGGGACTCACCACGCCGCTGTTGCGCGACTTCATCTTCCTCCTCAAGGACATCGGCCTCGGGGGTGCCACCATTCGGCGGCATATCTCGGCGGTGCGCACCTGGTATCGATTCCTGGTGGCGGAAGGTCTGGTGACCCGCGACCCCAGCGACCGGCTGGAGACGCCAAAGAAGTGGCGTACCCTTCCGGTCACGCTCTCGGTGCGGGACGTCGAACGGTTGCTCGAATCACCGGAAGTGTCGGAGCCGCTGGCGTGGCGCGACCGCACACTGCTCGAGCTGGCGTACGGGGCGGGGCTCCGGGTCTCGGAGCTGTGTGACCTCGGCATCACCGATCTCTTCCTGACCGACGGGCTGGTTCGTGCGTTCGGCAAGGGTCGAAAGGAACGGCTGGTGCCGATCGGGCGACCGGTCATGGCGGCGTTGTCGACGTATCTGCATACCCTCCGGCCCGAACTTGATAAAGGCGCGACGCAGGGCAGGGTGCTGCTCAACGCGCGCGGCAACCCGCTCTCACGGGTGGGCGCGTGGGGGATCGTGAAGAAGCATGCGAAACGGGCGGGCCTCCCCGACACCGTCACGCCGCACACGCTCCGGCATTCGTTCGCAACGCACTTGCTGGAGGGCGGCGCCGACCTGCGCGCCGTGCAGGAGATGCTGGGTCACGCCGACCTCTCGACCACGCAGATCTACACGCACGTCGACCGGGATTACCTGCGGAGCGTGCACAAGTCGTTTCACCCGCGGGGATAGGGGGTTGCATGACGCGTGCAGCAGTGCGAGAATTGACGGTCACCGTGAAAGCGGCTGACTCTCATTCTCAATCATGAACATAGGTCAGGCCTGATGTCATTCCCGTTTCATCCCGCACGCCGGCTCCGCACAATCAACATCACCGTGGCCGCCATCCTCATCGTACTCACCGCACCAAGCGCCGTTCGGGCGCAGGACGCCGTGCCCGTCCCGGACACCTTGCAGGCCGTCCACCTGCGCGAGATTGGCGTGGTCGGTCGCCGTGCACGGTACCTCCCACTGCCGACCAGCACGGCGCTTCGCACCCTGACCCCGCTGCGGGAGACACCACAGGCCGTCACCGTGATCGGTCGCGAGCTGATCGACGACCAGGCGATGCAGGGACTCGGCGACGTGCTTCAGTATGTGCCTGGCGCACGGATGGGGCAGGGCGAGGGGAATCGGGATCAGCCCACCCTCCGTGGCAACTCCTCGACATCGGGATTCTTCGTCGACGGGATGCGCGACGACGTGCAGTATGTCCGCGACCTCTACAACATCGACCGGGTCGAGGTCCTGCTCGGCGCGAACGCGTTGCTGTTCGGTCGTGGCGGGACCGGCGGGATCATCAATCGGGTGAGCAAATCGGCCGGCCAGAGGCCGGTGCGCGAGGCGACAGTTGCGGCGGGAAGCCAGGGCAGTCGTCGTGGCACCATCGACATCGGCACTGCGCTCGGCGCGCGCGCGGCAGTAAGGGCGAATGCGATGCTCGAGGACTCCGACCTCTTCCGACGCGGCACCAACCTCGAACGCTACGGCTTCAACCCGGTGGCGACGCTTGCGCCGTCGAGCTCCACCACGATGACGTTCGGTGTCGAGCACTTCAACGACGCCCGCACCGCCGACCGCGGGGTACCGTCATTCGGGGGTCGGCCTGTCACCGTCGATCCGGCAACGTTTTTCGGGAACGCAGAGATGAGCCGAGCCACCGTGCGCGTTGACGCGGCCGACGCCACCGTGTCGCATCGGCTGTCGCCGGACATGTCGGTGCGAACGCAGCTGCACGCGGCGACATACGACAAGTTCTACCAGAACGTCTATCCGGGAGCGGTGACGGCCGCCGGCGACGCGGTCCGGATCGCCGCCTACAACAACGCGACCGATCGGACCAACCTCCTGGGGCAGGTGGACCTGCTGACCATCGCCCGAACCGGGGCGCTGCGCCATGAAATCGTGATCGGCGTCGCCGCGGGTCGGCAGGCCACCGACAACTTCCGGATGACGGGGTACTTCAACGATGCCACCACGGCAGTCGACGTCCCGCTGGCCAATCCCGTGACGAATGCCCCGATCACGTTCCGTCAGTCGGCGTCCGACGCCGACAACCGCGCCGTGGTGCACACCGCATCGGTGTACGCACAGGATCAGGTTGAGGTCGGCCACCGGTGGCGGTTCATTGCGGGGATCGGCGCCGAGCGGTTCGCGGTGCAGGTGGACGACAATCGGAAAGGCGGTAGGGTGGAACGCACCGACCTGCTCGTATCGCCGCGCGCGGGAGTGGTGTTCCGCGCTGCGGACAACCTCGCGCTGTACGGCAGTTTCAGCGAGTCGGCGCTGCCGAGTTCGGGAGATCAGTTCTCATCACTGGATGCGACGACATCGACGCTCCGACCAGAGCGGTTCCGGAACGTCGAGGCCGGCGCGAAGTGGGACGCGGGGCATCGTCTTGCGCTCACCGTGGCCGCGTACCAACTCGATCGGAGTCATTCGCGGGCCTTCGATCCTGCCGATCCAGCCCGGACCATCCAGACCGGCAGCCAGCGGAGTCGCGGGGTCGAGATCGGCGTTCAGGGTTCGGTGACCGAGCGGTGGCAGGTGTCGGGCGGGTATGCCCGGCAAGACGCGGTGGTCACCAGCGCCACGACGGCGGCGACCGCGGGTGCGCGCGTCCCGTTGGTGCCTCGCCACTCTGCCGCGCTTTGGAACCGGGTGCGGCTCGGCGGCGGTACCAGCGTCGGATTGGGCGTAACGCGCCAGGGAGAGAGCTTCACCGGGCTCGACAACACCGTCGTGCTCCCGGCATTCACCCGGCTCGACGCGGCGGTGTTCCTGCGGGTTGGGGCGGGGCTCAACCTGCAGGCCAACATCGAGAACTTGCTGGGAGCGCGCTACTACCTCACGTCGCACAACAACAACAACATCACGCCAGGCGCACCGCGGTCGGTCCGGGTCACCGCCACGACAAGGTTCTGAGTGGGGGGAACAATCGAACCGCGAATGGATTGAGGCAGGTGGCGTGGACCCTACGGGGCGTTCCACCCGCGGCGATAGAGGCCGCCCGAACCTGGCGAAATGACCTGTTGACTTGGTGTACCAGGTTTGGTACTGTCCGGGAATGCGCACGGACCCGAAACGACTCCATGCGTTCTTCTACGCGACGCCGGCCGAGCGCGAACCGGTTCGGGAATGGCTCATGCGGCTGGCGCCGGATGACCGCTCCTCCATGGCTTCATCAAGAAGACCCGGAAGACACCCGTTCGGGACATCGAACTGGCATTGAAACGCATGAAGGAGATCTCACCATGACAAAGAAGGCGATCGGATCGAGTTTCGATAGCTGGCTGCGTGAGGAGGGCATCTATGAGGAAGCGTCCTCAGTTGCTCTCAAGCGTGTCGTCGCCCGACAGATCGCCGCCGAGATGACTGCGCAGGGATTGACGAAGGCTGAACTCGCCCGACGGATGGCAACCAGCCGGGCCGCGGT
>JBKJMX010000074.1:0-4446 GCA_046596135.1 Gemmatimonadales bacterium | reverse complement strand
CTGCCGGAGGGCTCCGAGGGTGGTGGCACGAGTGATCATGGCGTTCTCCAATGGGGCCGGCCAGGGCTCACCAACGGGTGGTCGTGAGCTGGAAGCGATTGAAAGGACTGAGGTTAGGTGCTTGACAGATCGGTACCATGCCCTAACTTGGACGGCGGTGCATCGAGTGTTAGCGGCCGATACACGGTACCGGCCTCGGTGACCAATCATCCAACAGGGGAGAGGCGATGCGGAAGGTCATTTTGGTTGCGGCGCTGGTTGCAGTTGCTGCATGCGGTGACAAGAAGGTAGAAGAAGTGGTGGACAGCGCGGCGATGATGACACCGCCGAATGCAGATTCGATGCGTGTGGCCGACTCGATCCGCGTTGCGGATTCGATGCGCGTGGCGGACAGCATGCACATGGCTGACTCGATGAAGATGATGAAGCCCTGACCTGACAGGTCACCAGCACTGATGCACCCAGACGCCCCGGGCAGCGATGCCCGGGGCGTCGTGTATTCACTGGTCATCGAACGGCAGGTCGACGACCGTCGCACGAGCGCCACCGGCATCGACATCTGCGCCGGTGTCCACTTCGCGTCGGAGCTTCGCCATCCCGATCGGTCGGCCGGCGATCATGCCCCAAGTAGAGATCGTGCCGACATTTTTGTCCGCGCTCAGGATATCACTGCCTGTTGGCGCAGCATCGCGCCACCGCAGGCCGCGCAGCGTTCGGTTCGGGTGGCCGCGGAAATGCAGGCGAGCCACGGTTTCCTGACCGGTGTAGCACCCCTTGTCGTGACGCACACCGTCGAGCGCATCGAAGCGCACCTCCTGCAACAGGGTGCGGTCATCGATCTCGCGACCGAGCGAAGGCCAACCAGTCAACACGCGTGCAGCTGAAACCCATTCGGCAGGGGCCGCTGGAAGGGACACGTGGTCAGCCCCAGCGCCGGACGCCCCGAAGCGGAGCGCGGCAAACGGCGCCGGACCAGCTGGCACAATCAGTCCCGGTTCAGCGGGCGGGTTACGTCCGAGAATCCAGGAAACGGCCATGTCACCAGTTCGATTGGTGACCTTTGCGATACGTGGCGGGAAGGTTTTTGTGAAAGCCGCCGCCGCCGTTGCATGGGCCGACGCCGGCACGATCATCCACGCGGCGTCGCCATTCCGAAGCACCCACATGTCGAAAACGATCATTCCCTTCGCAGTCAGCACCGCTCCCCACATCAACGCATCGGGGGCACGGCGGAGCACGTCGTTGGTGTACACTCCCTGCACGCACTGGAGTGCACCACTGCCCTCCACCCGGAACACGCCGCTCGCGATCGGCGCTTCGTGCGAACCATTGCGGAGGGCATCGAGTTCGGGCGCTGAGAGGACGAAATCGGTGGCGAGGGTCACGACACGAGGTCGGGTATGTGTGGACCCTTGCCATTGGTCGACGCGCGGCTGTGGACAGCGGCGCGTCCCTCCAGTTCGGGGACGAGCTGCGGGAGAATGCGCAACAAAACGTCGGCGCGCCCGGCGGCCGACCGGATGGCGAGCAGTTGCCTCGCCTGCGCGGCATTCCACGGGATCACCGACGCCACCTCGAATGTGAGCGCGGCACCGTCGCGTGCCCACGATCCGTGAGTACCCGCGTCGGTCAACTCGGCGAGGGCGTTCCGGCAGCGATCGCCCAGCCGTCGGAGTGCCTCGTCGGCATCGGCGGGGAGGTCGCGTGCGTCCGGCTCGTCATCGAACTCGACCACCGATCCGACGAGGTAGGACCCTTCGGTGTCGTGGGTTTCTTGCAGAATGAAGCGGCTGCGTCCCGCCACGGTGATCAGCGATCGCTCGTCGTCCAACGGCTGGTGGGACTCAACCCGGGCGACGCAGCCGACGGTGCCCGGGGCTGGGGCGCCGCCGTCATCCCCGGGCGGAATGAGTCCGAACTCGTGATCGCCCGCGATGATGTCCGCGAGCATCGCGCGATATTTCGGCTCGAAGATGTGCAGTGCCGACCGCGTGCCGGGGTAGAGGATGGTATCGAGCGGGAAGAGCGGGAGTGAGCGAGTCATGATGGAGTATAGCAAAGCACCGACCCGAACTGGGGTCGGCTGAGCCGGGTGCTACGCGGCGCGAAACGTTCCCAGGTGCCGAACCTCGGGGCAGTCCCGCAACTTGGCGAAGGCCCGTTCCCGGAGCTGGCGGATCCGTTCCCGGGTTACGCCGAGTGCTTGGCCGATCTGTTCCAAGGTGCGGGCCTCATGGTCGGGATCGAGCCCGTAGTAGAGCGAAAGGATCCGGCGCTCTCGGGGTGTGAGGTACCGCCGGAAGAGACGATCGAGGAAATCCTTCCGCAGCACCTCGTCGGTGCGGGTCTCGATTTCGCTGCCCTCGCCGACCGGGAGGCGCTCACCGAGCGTGGCGGCACGCGCGTCGCCATGATCGACCGGCGCATCGAGGGAGACTTCGGTGACGAAAAGGCGCTTCGCCTCGCGAACATCAGCGAGGGGCATCTGCAGCGCCGTGGCGAGTTCCTCGTCAGTGGGCGTCCGGCCGATCTCCTGCGCGAGCAGGCCTTGAGCCTTCGCGAACCGCACAACGGCAGTGTTCTGGTTGAGCGGAAACCGCACTGAACGGGTCTGCTCGGCGAGGGCCTTCAGCACCGCCTGGCGCACCCACCAGACTGCGTACGAAATAAACTTGACGCCGCGATCGGGATCGAATTTCCCCACGGCCCGCAACAGGCCCTCGTTGCCGATCGCCACGAGGTCGCCCAGGTCGAGGCCGTGCCCCTGGTATCGCTTGACGAATGCAATCACGAACCGGAGGTTCGCGGTCACGAGCCGCTCGGCCGCTGCGGGGTCGCCTGCGCGCGCCAGCCTGGCGAGGGATCGTTCCTCCTCGATATTGGTGATCATCGGGAGGTCTTTGATGTCGCGCAGGTACTGCTCAAACGACTCGGCCGCGTCGAGGGGGACGCGCGGCCGCGGGACGGTCCGGCGGGTACGGGGCATGGAGGCCAGGGCGATGTGAGGATGTAAAGGGATGGCGCACCTATTCGTGCAACAAGCAAGATCGCGGCTCCTGCGCGCCTGTCAAGACCCCCTAAATCTCTACATTGCAATGAGTTGCGGGATATGTTGTTGCGCGTTTCCTGCACATTGTCCACGCCGAGCTTTCCACGGAATTGTGCAAGGAAACGACAACCCTCGCCGCAGGTTGGTGTTGCGAAGGTGCGGCGACGCACCACAGTGTGGATAACTGTGTGGAGTCTGGTTCCGTCCGGGTGTCAGCTGACCGCGGCGGGGTCGATCGGGGTGGTCCACGCGCCGTCAGCGCGGCCTGCAGCGCCAAACCGTTCGAGCAGCGCGGCGTGAACGACTCCGACCCGGTTCTTCTTGTCCGCCGACATGGCATCTCGCATTGCCTTGACGTCGACCGAGGCTGGGATGTTCGTCGGGAGCTGCAGTGCCGTCAGGAGCTCGACAATCCGAACAGACGTACCGGCCGCGCACACTCCCATTGCTTCTGCGAGTCGCGATTCGACCACGAGGCCGATGGACACTGCTTCGCCATGCGGAATTGCGTAGCTCGTTGCACGTTCGATCGCGTGCGCGACCGTGTGGCCGGCGTTCAGGATCGCGCGTGCACCTGATTCATGTTCGTCGCCCGCCACGACACCTGCCTTGAGCTCGACGCTGCGGGTGACGAGCTGTGCGACGGTGGCAGGGTCGCGGCTGAGGATGGCTGGGACGTTGGCCGCCATCCATTCGCCGTACGCGGCGTCGAGGATTGCGGCGTGCTTCACGGCCTCCGCAAGTCCCTCGCGGAAGGTGCGATCGGGCAGTGTGCGGAGCATCTCGGTATCGGCAAACACCGCGGATGGAGGATGGAACGCACCGACGAGATTCTTGCCCCGGCCGGTGTCGACGCCGGTCTTTCCGCCAACCGCCGCGTCGATCATCGCGAGCGTGGTGGTCGGCACCGCTACCCATGGCACGCCGCGCAGGAACGTTGCCGCGACGAAACCCGCCAGGTCGGTGGTCACCCCGCCACCGAATGCCACGATCACGGTGTGGCGATCGAATCCCGCCTCGAGCAGCTCGTCGGTCAGCCGTGCCCATGTGTCGCGCTGCTTGTTCCGTTCCCCCGCCGGGAAGGAGAAAGTGTGGGCGGCAGCAAGCGGTGACGGCAGCGCTGACAGCACCGACTCGTCGGCAATCAACGCGACGGGGACCCCGGCATGGACATCGTCGAGGTGACGCTGAATGGCACCACCGATCCCGGTGCCCACCATCACCGGGTAGCTACCGGTTCCATGACGGACCGTGATTGTTCTCACCAGGTGACGTCACGTGTGCCCGCGCGGTGGTTCGCGAGACGCGCCAGCGTGAAGAGCAGGTCTGACAGCCGGTTGAGGTAGATCAGGAACTCCGGCGGGACGTCCTCGGAGGTGGCGAGCGTGATCACGCTC
>JBKJMX010000024.1:0-8919 GCA_046596135.1 Gemmatimonadales bacterium | reverse complement strand
TCGATCGTGATGCCGATCGATTCGAGCAGCGCGAAGTCCGGATGGTATCCCGTGAGCGCATACACGCGATCAGCCGGAATGCTCGACCGTTCCCCGCCGGCGTTGCTGATGATCACTGCTTCAGGTGTGATCTCCACCACATCCGCTGCCATCTGTGCCGCGATCTCGCCAGCCTTGATCCGGTTGTCGACGTCGGGCCTCAACCAATACTTCACGCTCGGCCGCCATTCGGCGCCGCGATAGACGATCGTCACCCGCGCGCCCGCCCGGTAACACTGCAACGCCGACTCGACCGCCGAGTTTTTCCCGCCGATGATCACCACATCAAGACCATTTGTCGCATGTGGTTCGTCGAGCCAGTGGGATACATGCCCAAGCGTCTCGCCCGGAACTCCCAGCAAGTTGGCGTGATCGAAGTAACCGGTGGCCAGCACCAATCGGTCGCAGGTGAGCGTCTCGGTGGACAGGCGTGATTGCAAAGTGCACGAGACGGTGCCGCCCTCGCGCGTCGCACCGACAAGGCGCACGTACGGCCTGACCGAGAGCGATTCCGCGCGCGCTACCCCGCGGTAGTACTTCAGCGCCTCCTCGCGCGTTGCCTTGGCGCCCGATGTCACCAGCGGATGCCCGCCGATCTCGAGCCGTTCCGGCGTGGTGAAGAACGTCATGCCCACCGGGTAGCGCATGATCGAATGCGCAATCGGTCCCGCATCGATGATCTCGGCCGCGACACCGCGCCGCGCCCCAGAAATGCCACACGCCAGGCCGATCGGTCCTGCGCCCACGATCAGCGCCTCGATATGCCGGCTCATCGCAGCTCCGACGCGGCAATGCGACGGGTCCAGCGCTCCGCGCCGTCCCTGTCGCGAATCGAGATCGTGAGCACACGGTCGGTGCGCGGGCCCGACACATCGAGCAACCCGAAGTTGTGCGCCTGCAGCAGCGTACCATCAACCCGGTAGCGGTTGTCCTCGGTGGTCCAGCCGCTGGAGGTACCCGCGGTGAGCGACGACACCGTCAGGTCGTACAGTGGATAGGTGCCGTCGCGCGGCATCATGCTCAACTCCGTCCAGTGCTTGTCACCGCTCAGGAAGAGCACGCCCGGGATCTTCTCGTCGGCGAGGCGCTGCAGCAGGAATGCCCGTTCCTCCGCGTAGGTGGCGTAGTTCTCGAAAGTCACCGAACTGTTGATCACCTGTCCGCCCACGACCACGAACTTGAATGGCGCCCGGCTTGCCCGCAACGCATCGATCAGCCACTCGATCTGCGGTCGCCCCAGGTAGCGCGCGTCGCCGGTCCGGCGGCCCTGGGCGTTCCGGTTCCACCGGTTGTCGGTCAGGAACACCTGCACATCTTGCCACTCGAAGGTGGAGGTCACGCCGCCGCCACCGTCGGCACCGAACCGGGACGATGGCCAGAAGAGCTCGAAGACCTCGCGAGTGAGGAAGCGCTCCCGGAACGATCCATCGCTGTCGTTCGGCCCGAAATCGTGGTCGTCCCAGGTGGCGTAGTTGCTGGCCGCAGCGAGCAGCGGCTGCATCTCCGGCACGGCACGAGTGTGGCTGTATCGGTGCAGCACGCCGGTGCGGGTGTACCAGTCGGGTTCGCGCAGGTAAGTGTTGTCGCCGAGCCAGACCATGATGTCGGGCTTGGCGACGGCGATGGATGTCAGGATCCCGTAATCGCTGCCGTAGGGCACGCCCGGTCGGTCGTACGGCGTGTCGTTGATGTAAAGGCAGCTCCCGATGGCAATCCTGAGCGGTGGCGGGTCGGTGCGGTACTGCCAGAGGGTTGGGGTACGGAACCGGGTGGCGTAAGGGCGGGGGACTACAACCCCATCGATCCTGAGGTCGTACAAATAGGTCGTTCCCGGCTGCACTGAGTCGGCAACCATGAGTGCCACATGGCCGGTGTGCGCCCTGGTCTGAACCGAATTGGTGTAAAAGCGTTTTCCTGGTGAGGTGGAATCCCAGTACACCACGTCGACAACGGCTGGTCTGGTGGTCTGCGCCCACAGCCGCACCTCGCGCATCTCTGCGGCACCCACCATCGGGCCGGCTGCGAGAGGTGGTGCCCCCTGTGCGCCGAGTGCTGCGACGGGGATCGAAATGACGCAGGACAACACCACGAAACGCAGGAAGGTCAACATGGCTCGGTTCGGAAGAGGTTCAGGAGGGCGGCGACACTGGTCGGCGGGGTCCGGAGGTTCCGGGCCATGTCAAACTGACCCATGCGTGGCTAATCTGTAGGCGTGAAGAACGTTCCGCCAATCGCAGTCCGCCCCCCGATCGAGGGAACGCGGAGTTGGGGAGCGCTCGCGGTGAGTGCCTCCATTCATGCGCTGATCATCGCGGCGCTTGTCCGCCAGCCCATTCCCGTACAATTACAGCCCGGCGAGCTGGACGCCCCCACGGGGACTGAAATGGCGCTCGCCCCGGTGCAGATGCCGGCCTTTCAGCCCCAGCCGGAGCCCGAACCACCCCGCCCGCAGGTCGAGGCGCCGCGCGACGCAACGCCGCTCGGCCCCGATTCGAAGCGTCCTGACGCCGCTGTGCCCCAGGAAAAGGGTCCGGTGGAACCCGAGCCCGAGATCAACCCGCCCGCAGCGCCCGAGCCACCGCGGCCGCAGGAAGCGCCGCCCGCCGAGCAACGCCGGGCGGCCCGGATCCCGACGGCCTTCGACTACAGCGCCTATGCGATGAGTCGCCTCCGCCCGCCGACGTCCGTGTTCGGCGGAACGGAAAGCGACGGCAGCGACGCGACCCCAACTCCAGCTGGCGAACGCGTGGTGACGCCTGGCGCCAACGGACAGGTCGGGATCGGCAGCACACCGGATACCCGGGATTGGCGCCCATCGTTCCCTGAGGCCGCTGGTCGCTGCGTGGAGATTCCCGACCTCGGTCGCAACGACGATGGCTCACCGATCCTCGCGAGCGTTCTCGGACGCGTGTATGAAGCCGATGGCCGGACGCCGCTGATCGGCGCACACCTTCAGATCGTCGGCACCTCGTTCGTCTCGTTCAGTAACAGGGCGGGTGACTACACCCTGCAGTTTGACCCCAAGCTCCTGGAGCGCTGCCGAGTGCAGTATGTCAGGGTTTCGGCCGAGGGATACGACGGCCGGATGCTCACGCTCTCGATTGGCCGCAAGATCCGCAGTGACGACGTGCTCCTCCGGCGCCGATGATGAGCATTACGCCCGCCGAGGATATTGTCCTCTGGAAACCGACGACGACGCGCATGAATGCGTCGCGACTCGGCCATTTCATCGACGCCCGCCGGCGTGCAGGGTGGAAGCTGCCTGCGGTCACGGAACCGGGCGCGTTCGATGCGCTCCATCAGTGGTCGATCGATCATCCCGAAGCGTTCTGGGCCGCAGTATGGCACGACGCCGAGGTAATTGCCGACCGGCAGCCGTCAGGCGCGGCGTGGGACGAGGTGCTGGTCGGTGGTGCCAGGATGGCACCGCCCGACGCATTGAACGGACCCGCATGGTTCACGGGTGCCCGACTCAACTTCGCCGAGAATCTCCTGCGAGGCGCTTCTGATGCACCGGCGATCGTTGCGTGGGACGAGCGCGGTCCCGCCTCAACCTTCAGCTACCAGACACTCCGCGACGACGTCGCCCGATGCGCCTCGGCATTGCGCGCGCTTGGCGTGGGCCCGGGCGATCGGGTCGCGGGGTGGTTGCCGAACATTCCCGAGGCGCTCGTCGCGATGCTGGCCACGGCCTCGATCGGCGCATTGTGGACTTCGTGCTCCCCGGATTTCGGCGTCGATGGCATTGTCGATCGCTTCGGCCAGACTGAGCCGGCGGTGTTGATCTGCGCCGATGGCTACCAGTACAACGGCAAGACCCACGACTGCCTCGAGCGACTCGCCGCGTTGTTGCCGCGCCTCCCCACGGTCCGACACACGCTGGTGATCGCCTATCTCGGTAGCGGAGTGAAGCGTGTGCACCGCACCGTGCAGGCATGGTCGGCGGTACTCGAAAAACACGAGGGCGCGGCGCTTCAGTTCGAGCGACTGCCGTTCAATCATCCGCTTTACATTCTCTACTCGTCGGGCACTACGGGGCTTCCGAAGTGTATGGTGCATGGCGCCGGTGGCACGCTGCTGCAGCACCTCAAGGAACATCGGTTGCATGTCGACCTGCACCCGGGCGAGCGGCTCTTCTATTTCACTACCTGCGGCTGGATGATGTGGAACTGGATGGCGAGTGCGCTCGCGGTGGGGGCGACGCTGGTGATCTACGACGGCGCGCCGGCGCCTGCGGCCGAGCCGGAGATACTCTGGCGGATGGCGGCGCGCGAGCGCATCGATGTCTTTGGCACGAGCGCGCGGTTCGTGGCGAGCGCCGAGAAGATGGGGCATGCGCCGACACGCCACGGGCTGAAGTCGATGCGGGCGTTGCTCTCCACCGGGAGCCCGCTTGCGCCCGAAAGTTTCGACTGGATCCATCGGGCGATCGGGCCGCATGTGCAGGTGAGCTCGATTTCGGGCGGCACGGACATCGTCTCGTGTTTCGTGCTCGGCAACCCGATCGTTCCGGTTCATCGTGGCGAGATCCAGGGCGCGGGGCTCGGCATGGCGGTGGACATTCTGAACGATGCCGGCGAGGCGTGCCTGATGGGCACGCCCGGTGAGCTGGTCTGTCGGCGGCCGTTTCCGGCGATGCCGGTGGCGTTCTGGAATGATCCTGCTGGCACGGCGTATCGCGCGGCCTATTTCGACGTGTATCCGGACGTCTGGCGGCACGGCGACTGGGCGACGCGGACCGAGCACGGGGGATACGTCATCACCGGGCGCAGCGACGCGACGCTCAACCCGGGTGGGGTGCGGATCGGCACCGCCGAGATCTATCGACAGGTCGAGGCGATCGACGAGGTGGTCGAGAGTCTGGTGATTGCGCAGCAGCGCCCGGGCGCGGCCGCGGGTGATGTGCGGATGGTGCTCTTCGTCCGGCTGCGTGATGGCGTCGTGCTGGATGATGCGCTTGAGGCGGCGATCAGGTCGCGAATTCGTTCGGGTGCCTCGCCGCACCATGTTCCGGGCGTGATCGCGGCAGTCACCGACATCCCGCGTACCCGGAGCGGCAAGATCAGCGAGATCGCGGCACGGGACGTGGTGGAAGGGCGGGAGGTACGAAACGCCGGGGCATTGGCGAATCCGGAGTCGCTCGACCAGTTCCGGGGCCGTGTGGAGTTGGAGTAGCTCCAGATTCCCCCCGGAACCCGCCATGCCCCGGCGGGGTTGATCTTTATGCCCCCACGCCGAGCCCAGGCCGACCTGGCGGTGCTATTTTCCAGAATGCCAACGACCCCGGAGCTCAGGCGATGACCACCACATCCGCACCAGCCGGCATCGCCGCGGGGCTGACCACCACCCGGGCCGCGTTCATCGAGGACGCCCGAGAACACGGGCGCCTCTATATCGACCAGCCGTACGACCTGTATTCTGCCGAAAACCACGACGCCTGGCACCGCCTCTATGGACGGATGCACGACCGGTGGCAGCGGCACGCCAATGCCCGTTTTCTCGAGGGGCTGGCGACCCTGCAGCTCGACCCCGATCGTGTCCCACGCCTGGAAGACGTCAACAAGTTCATGGCACCGCTTACCGGCTTCCGGGCCAAGGCCGTGAGCGGCTACGTGCCGGCGTATCTCTTCTTCGACTGCCTGCGCCAGCGCGAGTTCCCCACCACGATCACGATCCGCGACGGCGAGGTGCTCGACTACCTCCCCGAGCCGGACATCTTCCACGACATCGCCGGCCACGTGCCGATGCACACCGACCGCGCCTTTGCCGACACCCTGGTGGCGTTTGGCGAGTGTGCCCGCGAGGCGGCAGTGCGCATCGCCGCCATCGACGATGAGCAGGAACGCGTCCGCCGGATGACCAGTGTCATCAAGGCGATGGCGCGCTTCTTCTGGTTCACCATCGAGTTCGGCCTGATGAAGGGCGATGAGCCCGACACGTTCAAGGCGTATGGCAGCGGACTGCTGTCGTCGTACGGTGAGCTGGAGCACTGCATCACCTCGCCTGAGGTGCAGCGCGTCCCGTTCCAGCTGGAGTGGGTGATCAATCAATCGTTCGAGATCGACCGCTACCAGCCGCTGCTGTTCGTCGTCGATTCGTTCGATCATCTCTTTGTCGAGGTTGGCCGACTCGTCGAGTGGATGCACGCCGGACGCCTCGACAACGTGGCAGCCGGCGAACCGGCGATCGGCGAGGCCGACCTCGCGTCGTTCCTAGAGGCCGGGCGGGCCACATGAGCCGCCTCGACACGCACTGTTTCACGAATCCCGATCATATGACGGACCTGGTTCGTCGCGGAGATACACCATGACATCCACGCTTCTCGGCATCGCACCCGATGCGACCGACGACGCCTTTCCGATCAACGGCACCGACTACATCGAGTTCTGGGTCGGCAACGCGAAGCAGTCGGCGCACTACTACCGTGCCGCCTTCGGAATGCGCCTCACTGGTTACCGCGGCCCCGAGACCGGTGTTCGCGACCGCGCCTCGTACCTCCTTGTGCAGGACAAGCTCCGCTTCGTCCTGACGTCCGCACTTGGCCCCGCTGGTGAGATCGCCGAGCACGTGCACCGCCACGGCGACGGCGTGCACGACATGGCCTTCTGGGTGGACGATGCGCGCTCGGCGTACGCTGCCGCGATCGAGCGCGGTGCCACGTCGGTGCAGGAACCGACCGTGACCAGCGACGAGCATGGCGAGGTTGTGGTCGCTGGTATCCGGACCTACGGTGACACGATCCACTCGATCGTCGAGCGCCGCAACTACACCGGCCTCTTCCTCCCGGGTTTCGTCGCAGCCGACTCGCCGTATACGCCCGATGGTGTCGGGCTCAAGTATGTGGATCACTGCGTCGGCAACGTCGAGCTCGGCAAGATGAACGAGTGGGTGAGCTTCTACGAACGCGTGCTCGGCTTCACCAACATCCTCAGTTTCGACGACAAGCAAATCTCGACTGAGTACTCAGCACTCATGTCGAAGGTCATGTCGAACGGCAACGGTCGGATCAAGTTCCCGATCAATGAGCCGGCAGCGGGGAAGCGCAAATCGCAGATCGACGAGTATCTTGATTTCTATGGCGGGCCGGGCGTCCAGCACATCGCGATCGCGACCGACGACATCGTCAAGACGGTGCGCACACTCAAGAGCCGCGGCATCGAATTCCTGCGGATCCCGAACACGTACTACGAAACGGTGCTCGACCGCGTCGGCAAGATCGACGAGGACCTCGCGCCGCTGGCCGAACTCGGCATCCTGATCGACCGTGACGACGAGGGCTACCTCCTGCAGATCTTCACCAAGCCGGTGCAGGATCGGCCGACGGTGTTCTACGAGATCATCCAGCGCAAGGGCGCCAAGAGCTTCGGCGCCGGCAACTTCAAGGCGTTGTTCGTGGCGCTGGAGCGGGAGCAGGAGTTGAGAGGAAATTTGTAGACGGATGACGGATGACGGAGAACGGAGAGCGGGACACGCTTCTAACATCTGACACGTTCCGTTCTCCGTCATCCGTTCTCCGTTCTCCGTCATCCGTTCTCCGTCACCCGTTCTCCGTCATCCGGACTCACAATGCCCATCTACCACCAACTCGGCACGATCCCACGCAAGCGCCACATCGCCTTCCGGCGGCCCGATGGCGGGCTGTACGCCGAGGAGCTGATGGGGCACGAGGGGTTCACCGGGACATCATCGCTGCTCTATCACGTCTATCCACCGACCACGGTGATATCGGCGCGGCGGGTGCGCGACATCGTGTGGGAGGCCGACGAGTCGACGTCGCTCCGACATCGTCACTTCCGTACGTCGGGCGCGAAAAAGGGCGGCAGTCCGACGCTCGATCGCACCCCGTTGTTGTTCAACAATGAAGTCGCGATGTTGTGGTCGGAACCCGATCGTCTCGACGAGCACTTTTACCGGAACTCGCAGGCCGACGAAGTGGTGTATGTCGCCGAGGGGACTGGTGTGCTTGAGTCGGCGTTCGGCGACCTGCCGGTGCGGGAAGGTGATTACGTGGTGCTGCACCGCAACATCCTGCATCGCTGGCACTTCGACTTTGCGGCGGGCCCGGTCAAGCTGTTGATCACGGAGAGTCGTGGGCATATCCGGTGGCCGAAGCGATATCGCAATGAAATGGGACAGTTGATCGAGGGCGCGCCCTACAGCGAACGCGACATCCGGCGCCCGACCACGCTGCGCACTCATGACGAACGCGGCGATCACTCGCTCATGGTCAAGCAGTACGACGCGATCAATGAGCTGGTGCTCGATCATCACCCGTTCGACGTCGTCGGCTGGGACGGATACTTCTATCCGTGGGCGTTCAACATCCACGACTTCGAGCCGATCGTTGGGCGTATCCACCAGCCGCCACCGGTGCACCAGACTTTCCAGGGCGACGGCTTCGTGATTTGCTCGTTCTGTCCGCGGCCCTACGACTTCGACCCCGAGGCTGTACCGGCGCCGTACAACCACAGCAATGTCGACTCCGACGAGGTGCTCTTCTACGCCTCGAGTGAGTTCATGAGCCGCAAGGGGATCGAGTATGGCTCTATCACCCACCACCCCGACGGGTTGCCGCACGGGCCCCATCCAGGGCGCGCCGAGGCCAGCATCGGGGCGAAGAACACGACGGAACTGGCGGTGATGATGGACTCGTTCCGGCCGCTCAAGGTGGCCAAAACGGCGATGGACTTCGAGGACGAGGGCTACCATCGTTCGTGGGTCGAGCACCAGGAGGTCTCCTTCAACCCACCGACATCGTAGCCCGATGACGACTGGCCGGAAGCGGACTCTGTTCCACAAAGAGACCGAAGGGCTGCGGGTCACCGCCAAACCTCGGTACATCGCCGACCAGTCGAGGCCGGCAATGGCGCACTACGTCTT
>JBKJMX010000012.1:0-14876 GCA_046596135.1 Gemmatimonadales bacterium | reverse complement strand
CTACAACTTCTCGGGCGCCGACCTCACGCAGGGCGAGCCCGACGCATCCTCATTCCCGTCGGGCGGCCTCCGCGCGACCTTCGAGGCTCGCGGCTACACCGCCTGGGACCCGACGTCGCCGGCGTTCCTGACCCGCAACGGCAAGGCGACGACCCTCTGCATCCCGACGGGTTTCGTGTCGTGGACCGGCGTGGCGCTCGACACCAAGATCCCGCTGCTCCGCTCGATGGATGCGCTGTCACGGCAGGCGATGCGGATCCTGAAGTTTTTCGGCACCGACGCTGGGGTCACGCGGGTGCAGACGACGGTCGGGCCGGAGCAGGAATACTTCCTGATCGACAAGGAGATCTTCTCGCGACGGCCAGACTTGGTGACCTGCGAGCGCACCCTCTTCGGGGCCCGGCCGCCGAAGGGTCAGCAGCTCGAGGATCACTATTTCGGTGCGATTCCGGCGCGCGTGCTGGCGTTCATGGCCGACTGCGAGGAGGAGCTGTTCCGCGTGGGCGTGCCGGTAAAGACGCGCCACAACGAAGTGGCGCCCGGGCAGTACGAGATCGCGCCGCTCTTCGAGATCTCGCACATCGCCTCCGACCACCAGATGGTATTGATGGAAATCCTCCGCCGTGTGGCCGATCGTCACGGCCTCAAGGCGCTGCTGCATGAGAAGCCATTTGCCGGGGTCAACGGCAGCGGCAAGCACAACAACTGGTCGATGGCGACCGACGACGGCGTGAATCTGCTCGATCCCCAGGACGACACGCACACGAACATGCAGTTCCTGGTTTTCCTCTGCACGGTGATCCGCGCCGTCGACGTGCACGCCGACCTGATCCGTGCCTCGATTGCGGCCGCCGGCAACGATCACCGGCTCGGCGCCAACGAGGCGCCGCCGGCGATCATCTCGATCTTCCTCGGCGACATGCTGTCGGACATCCTGTCGCAGATCGAGCAGGGTCTCCCAAACCGCACGATCAAGGGCGGCACGATCGACCTCGGTGCGCTCACGATGCCGCAGATCCCGCGGCACTCCGGCGATCGCAACCGCACGTCGCCGTTCGCGTTCACGGGCAACAAGTTCGAGTTCCGCGCCGTGGGTTCGACCGCGTCGGTGGCCTGGCCCAACACGGTGCTCAACACGATTGTCACCGAGTCGCTCGACGTGGTGGCGACCGAGCTGGAGAAGGCCGCGGGCAGCAACCCGACCCCTGCCAAGGTGCAGTCGGCGGTGCTGACGGTGCTCAAGCGGCTCCTCAAGGAGCACAAGCGGGTGGTGTTCGACGGCGACGGGTATTCGCCGGGTTGGCACGCCGAGGCGGAGAGCCGGGGGCTGCCGCACTTCCGCGAGTCGGTCGATGCGTTCCCGGTGTTGAAGAGCAAGAAGACGGTTGAGCTTTTCAAGAAGTACGGCGTGCTGACGAAGTCCGAAGTCGATTCACGGCATCACATCGCGGTCGAGAAGTACGTCAAGCAGCTGGTGATCGAGGCCGAGACGATGGTGAGCATCGCGCGGACCCAGATCCTCCCCGCGGCGCTGCGGCACCAGAAGCTCCTGGCCGAGACGATCACGGCCACCGAGGGCGCCGGCGTGGACTGCGACGATACGGTCGCCGAGCTCGAGCGGATCGCGAAGATGGTGGCCGAGGTCCGGGAGGGCACGGACTCGCTGGAGAAGGCGTCGGCGTTCGACGGCCACGACCTCATGAAGCACGCCCTGCACATCCGTTCCGATGTCCGGCCTGCGATGGCACGGCTCCGCACCACCGTCGACGCCCTGGAACCGAGGGTTGCGGCCGACCTCTGGCCGCTGCCGACCTACCGGGAGATGCTCTTCCTGAAGTGATGAGAGTTGCGCACTGGCGCCTCCGGCCCGTAGCTTCGCCAGTGATGAAAAACCCACCGCGTGGCCGGCCAGAACCCTGGTCGGTCTCAGAGTCGATGTCTCCGTCCGTGGCAACCGTGCCATTGCCGGAACCGAAGTCACAGCCCGCCCCGTCAGCGGCTGAGTTCCGCGGCAAGGTGGCCGTGATCACCGGCGGCGCCACCGGCATCGGTCGGGCCGTGGCTCTCGGGTTCGGCAAGCTCGGCTGCAAGGTGGCATTCTGCTGGGTCGAAATGGCGGGTCGCGACGTCGAGTCGATGGCGCTGCTCACGGAGACCACGCTGTCGGCTGCCGGCATCGAGGTGTACGCCGCCCGTTGCGACGTCCGCAACCCGGATCACGTGAACACCTTCATGGCGGAAGTCGTAAACCGGTTCGGGACGGTGCATTATCTGGTGAACAACGCCGGGATCGCCCACGACGGCGCGCTCTGGCGGCTTACTCCGGAGTCGTGGGCGGCGGTGCTGGAGACCAACGTGAGCGGTGCGTTCCACTGCCTGCACGCCGCCGCGCCGCACTTCCGCACCCAGCGGTGGGGCAAAGTCGTGAACGTGTCGGCCCACCAAGCAACTCGGCCGGGTTTCGGTGTGGCGAACTACGCGGCGAGCAAGGCTGCTCTGGAAGGGTTAACCCGGGCCGCTGCGGTCGAATTGGGCCCATCCAATGTGAACGTCAACGCGGTGGCGCCCGGTTTCGTCCACACCGAGCGGCTTGACGAGCTGCCTCAGGACGTGATCGACCTGTCCCGTAAGCGTTCGGTCCTGAGTCGCCTCGCGGAGCCGGAGGACATCGCCAACGTGATTGCCTTCCTCTGTTCCGATGCGGCACGTCACGTCACCGGCCAGGTGCTGGTCGTGGACGGCGGGCTCTCCCTCGAATAACTTCCAAGGGTGATCTACTTAATCCGAAGGACTTGCTGCGCGGCCCTCCTCGGGGCCGCGCTCGGTTGCGCCGCCCCCATCGCCGTCGTGGGCCAAGATGGGAAGCCCGCGGCGGCGCTCAACGTGACCGCCCTCTCCGGCCAGCGCGTCCCCGTGCTCCCGATCACCTATATCCTGGCTGATTCAGTGGCGGGCGTTCCCGCGGGTCACGCCGAGACGGTCGCGTGGGCCGATTCGATCGTGGGAGAAGCGTTCGAGAGCCGTGGCCCCGAGGTACAATGGGTGCTGCCTCCCGCGCTTCGCAGCGCCGTTCGGCGCGCTCCCACGATGCTGCCGCCTCCCGACAAGCTGGGCCAGGCCATCCTGCGCTCATCGCGCGTCGATCGGGTGCCCGATCCTTTGCGGATTCATCTGCGGGCGCTCGCCGCGCTCACCAACAGCCGGATGATCATGGTGCCGGCGGCGGTGCGATTCTCAAACGTGGCCGGTGGCGTGCAGGCCGAGGTTGACTTCGTCCTGGCCGATGCGCGCAACGGTTCGGTGGTGTGGCGCAGTCGTCCGACAGCAGTTGCCGACACACCCGCCGAGGCGCTTCGCCTCGCGACCGGATATCTCCTGCCAGACGTTCGTTGACGGTACACGACGTCACGCTCATCCCGGGCGACGGCATTGGCCCCGAGATATGCGAGGCTGCGGTTGGCGTGCTCGAGGCGACCGGTCTCAATTTTTCCTGGGATCGCCAGCTCGGCGGGATCAGCGCGATGGAGGCGACCGGCAATCCGTTGCCCGAGGCGACCCTGGAGAGCATCCGCCGCACTCGCCTCGCGCTGAAGGGTCCGCTTACCACGCCTGTGGGCGTTGGTTTTCGGTCAATCAACGTGGCACTCCGGAAGGAGTTCGCGCTCTTCGCCAACCTGCGACCGACGAAGACAATCATCCCGGGCCGCTTCGAGCACGTCGACATCGTGCTGGTGCGCGAGAACCTCGAGGGCCTGTACACGGGTCGAGAGCAGTGGGTGGAGGTTGACGGCGATCCGCACGGGCAGGCCGAGTCGGTGGCGGTGGTCACGCGCGCCGCGTCGGAGCGGGTGATCCGCTATGCGTTCGAGTATGCGCGCACCCACGGCCGGAAGAAAGTCACCGTGGTGCACAAGGCAAACATCCTCAAGTTCACCTCGGGCCTCTTCCTGACGATCGCGCGCGAAATTGCCGCCGAGTATGCTGGCACCGTCGAGATGAACGACCTGATCATCGACAACTGCGCGATGCAGCTCGTCATGCGCCCCGAGACGTTCGACGTGATCGTCACCACCAACATGTTCGGCGACATCCTGAGCGATGAGATCTCGGGTCTCGTTGGCGGACTCGGCCTGGCGCCGGGTGGCAACATCGGGAACGAGGCCGCGATCTTCGAAGCGGTGCACGGCTCCGCCCCCGACATCGCCGGCCAGCAAATCGCCAATCCGTCGGCGTTGATCCTGGCGTCGGCGATGATGCTCGATCACATGGGCGAGACCAGGGCGGGCGATCGGGTGCGCCGAGCGGTGGTCGCCACCATCATTGCCGACCGGGTCCGCACCCGCGACCTCGGCGGCAGCGCCACTACCCGGGAATTCGGGGATGCAGTCGCACACCGGGTGGCGTGAGGTCCCCTGTGTCGAATGCGGTGCATTCGTCGAGGGGATCGCATTCGTCCAGCGATGCTCGGCGTGTCAGGAGCGGCGCCGCGCCCGCGCCGCGCGTGTAGCGCGCTGGGCGTCGCTCCTGGGCACGCTGCTGATGGCCGCCTGGGTGTATTCTCGCGGCCCCACGTCGTCACTCATGCAGTGGACTGCCGTGGCGGCCCTGCCACTGACCTACGTCCTGATCCGCTCGATCGCGCTTCGTGTTGCCATGGAGGTATTACCGTGATCCGTCGCCTTGCTCTGCTCGCCCTCGCCGCAGCGATGGTTCCCACCGTTGCCCCGGCGCAAGACAGCCCGTCCGTGACGCTCTTCTCGTCGGGCCGCACCATCGTGCGGCGGACGCTGCCGGTGTCGGTGCCCAACGGGACCAGCACTCATGCGCTCCCGCTCGGCATCTTCGACGCATCGTCACTGTCGCTCCTCGACCCGGGCGTGTCGCTGGTGCGGATCGGGTTCGATCCGGCGGTCTCCGAGGTCGCGCTTCTTCGGCGCAGTATCGGCAGGTCGTTCACCTTCCTCGGCGACAAGGACCGGCCAGGCGGATTCACCGCCACGTTGCTCGGCGTCGACCCGGAGCGTTGGCAGATCGACAACGACCGTGGCAAGGGTGTGGTCTTCGTCCGCCCCGGCATCATCGTCTGGCCCGCCGATCTCATTCCGGCGGGCCCCACCGCCGACGTCACGGTGCAGAGCGATCGCGCGCGGCAGGGACTCAAGGTGTTATACGGCGCCCAGGGCGGATCGTGGAACGCGACCTACCGACTATTCGTCGGCGACCAGGGGCGTATCGAGGGAGTCGCATCAATCATGGCGGGGCCACTCGACCTCCAGAACGCCGAGGTCCAGCTGCTCGCCGGCGACATCGGCCCGCCGCCGCAGGCGCCGAGCCCGATGTACGCGCGCAATCAGGCGATGGAAGTGTCGGCGAAGATGGCTGATGGCGTGCCATCGGAAGAGGCGGTGGGTGAGGCGCGACTGTACACGCTCCCCGGTCGGGTGTCGTTTGTGTCTGGCACGCAGATGGTGATTCCGCTCTTCGCGCCGGTGGCGGCACGCGCCGAGCGACGGCTCGCGGTGCGCGGAGCCCTGCCGTGGTGGGGTGGGTTCGGACAGGATGAGACCGAGCAGGAAGTACCGGTCGAGGTTTGGTACCGGCTTGAGCGGAAGATCGAGACCGCATTCGGTGCACTGCCGATGCCGGCCGGTGGTATCAGCGTCTTTGAGATGGATCGTGCCGGTCGCACGCAGCTGATCGGGCAGGGCTCTATCGGTCACACCGCGCCGGGTGAGGAACTCAACATCCGTACCGGCAGTGCGTTCGACGTCACCGCGACCCGCACCCAGACCGAGTGGACCACGCAGCGCGGCGCCACGCCCAATCGCACGATCGCATTCGCGGCGTGGCGAATCGACCTGCAGAACGCCAAGGATTCCGCGGTCACTGTCGACGTGATCGAGGAGCGGCGAGGGGAGTGGACCGTGGTGACGAGTTCGGTGCCGGCGCAGCGCCGGTCGGCGACCCGCACGGTGTTCCCGGTGATGATACCGGCCAAGGGCAAGGCGTCGGTGACCTATCGCGTCCGCGTGGTGTGGTGAGCACTCCGCTCACCATCTTCCACTGTTCAGACCTGCACTTCGGGCAGGACTGCGATCTCGAGCAGATTGCGGGTATTGAGGCCCTTGCCGCTGAGCTCGCGCCGACCGCGATCGCAGTGGCGGGGGACCTCACGCAGCGCGCTCGGCACGGCGAGTTCCAGCGCGCGCTGGTATTTGCGCAGGCAATGCGACGGATCGCCCCGACCATCATCGTCCCCGGAAATCACGACGTGCAGTGGTGGGCCACACCGTTCAACGTTATCGGTGCGAGGGCGAAGTACGAGAAGTTCCGCAAGTATTTCGGCGACGATCTCACGCCAACGCTGGTGGTAGATGGCGCGGTGCTCTGCGGCGTGCTCAGCAGCTATGGCGTCGTGGCGGGATCGATGACGCCCAACCTGAACGACATGGCGGTGAAGGGGCATCTGCCCGCCGGCGAAACCGATCGCGCGTGCGACCGCTTTGCTGGCGAGCCCGCGGGATTCCTGCGCGTGCTGGTGATGCACCAGAACCTGCTGCGCGGCAACATCTCACGCCGCATGGGTCTCGCCAACTGGCGCCAGGCATGGCGCGCGGTCGAGAACTGCGGCGCCGACCTGGTGCTCTGCGGACACGACCACGAGGAAGCCACCGGCACGCTTCCCAACGGCACCGTCGTGGCCACATCGGGCACGCACACCGCCCGCACCCGCGGCGGCCGTGCGTCAGCGTGCAACCTGATCACCGCCGACGCTGCCAGTATCACTGTGCAGCATTATTGCTGGGACCGCGCGGTCGGGGCGTTCACGGCCGAGACAGCCGCCACCTTTCCGCGTCACCGCAGCCGGGAGCACCATCCGTCCGGTGCCTGACGAGATCCAGCTGGTGTTCAACCTCGACATCGCGCCGGAACAGGCACTCCCCGATCGCCTCTATCGCCTCGGGCTTGCCCCGGGCACGCCGGTGACGCTCACCCGTAACCGGGTCCAGGTGCTGTCATGGCAGGTACGCGATGGGCTCCGGATCCACGCGGGATATGCGTGGGCACCCGACGAGGTGCTCAGCGCGATCCTCCGCTACCTGGCGCCCCGGGTACCGCGCTCCGAGAAACTGGCGGCGCGGCGTCGCTTCCTGACCTTTCCGCTCGACCGCTATGTGAAGAGTCGGGCACGGCGGCCGCTTGCGGGAGTGAGTGAACGTGATGCGCCGATGGTGGCCCATCTGGAGCGACTCCACCAGATCCTGAACGCCCGGCACTTTGCTGGTTCGCTGGGCACGATCCCGATTCGTGTGTCCGACCGGATGCAGACCCGACTCGGCGAGTTCCGCGCCGATCTCGATCACAAACCGGTCGTGATCACCATCTCAGGTCGGCACATCCGCCGCGACGGCTGGACGGTGGCGACTGAGACGTTGCTCCACGAGATGGTGCACCAGTGGCAGTGCGAAACCGGCATCCCGGTGGACCACGGCCGCGCCTTCCGCCGCAAGGCCCGCGAGGTCGGGATCCCGCCCGCCGCCCGGGCTCCCGAGGGGTATATTCCCGCGCCCGAACGACCTGGAACGATTGAATGAAGCCGCTCGCACCAATACATCCCGACCCGCTGCCGCCCTACCAGGCGGTGGATCTTCTCGACACCGACTCGTTGCTGAGCGCCGAGGAAATCGCACTGCGCACATCGGTACGCGAATGGGTCGATGCCCGTTTGATGCCGATCATCACTGAATGCCACTTCGCCGGCCGGTTCCCTGGTGAGCTGGTCCCCGAAATGGCCGCGCTCGGCCTCCTCGGCCCGACGGTTCCGAAGCAGTACGGCGGACCCGGCAGGTCGAGCACCGATTACGGGATCATCATGCAGGAACTGGAGCGCTGCGATTCTGGTGTGCGTTCCTTTGCGTCGGTGCAGAGCTCGCTGGTGATGTACCCGATCTTCGCGTTCGGGTCGGAAGAACAGAAACACCGCTGGCTGCCTACGCTCGCGCAGGGCACCGACATCGGCTGCTTTGGACTCACTGAACCGGAGTTCGGCTCGAACCCGGCCGGGATGATCGTGAGCGCCACCGAGACGGCCGACGGCTGGGTGCTGCACGGCACCAAGAAGTGGCTCTCCAATGGACCGTCGGCCACGATCGCGATCGTGTGGGCGAAGACCGATGGCGACGACCCGCGTTCTATTCGCGGCTTCATTGTCCCGACCGATTTCCCGGGCGTCACGGTACACCGTATCGACGACAAGCATTCGCTCCGCGTGTCGGAATCGAGCGCGATGACTTTTGATCAGGTGAAGCTCCCGAAAGACGCAATCCTTCCCGGCTCAGGCGGCGTCAAGAGCCCCCTGATGTGCCTCAATCAGGCCCGCTTCGGCATCGTCTGGGGCGCGCTCGGCGCCGCGATGGCGTGTTTCGACGAAGCGCTGCAGTACGCCAAGCAGCGAGTGATGTTCGACAAGCCCATCGCGCAGACCCAGTTGCAGCAGGCGCGCCTCGCTGACATGGTGACGAAGATCACCAACGGTCAGCTCCTCGCGATCCAGCTCGGTCGTCTCAAGGATCGCGGCGACCTCACCCCCGCACAGGTCTCGCTCGCCAAGCGCTACAATGTCGATATGGCGTGCGATGTCGCCCGCGAAGCACGCCGCCTGCTCGGCGCCAACGGCATACTCGGTGGCTGGCACAGCATGCGCCACATGGCGAACCTCGAGAGCGTGTACACCTACGAGGGAACGCACGATATGCACACGCTGATCGTGGGGCAGGAGCTGACGGGGTTGGCGGCGTATCGGTGAGGAAAGTCGTCGGTCGTCAGACGTCAGCTGCGTTGGTGCTAGTCGCTGGGCCCTGAGTGCCCATAGAGCAGTCCTGACCCCAGGGCCGTGACGAGGGTTGGCGATTTGCTTCTACCGCCAAACAGGTATATTGTTTGTGCCAAATGGCGGGAGGCCGCGATGTCCTACACAGAAGTCATGGAAAAGCTCGGCGGAGCCAAGGTCTTGGGAAGCATTGGGTCTGAAATGGATCTGATGGAGGCGATTCGCTCTGGCTTGCCGGTGCGCGCGTTGGATGCAATGCTCGACCATCTGGTTACCGCGACTGTACTTCAGGTGGAGGTTTTCGGGCTTGTGGGTAGTGCCCGGACGTTGCAGCGGAAGCGCATGCAGCAGCGTGCGGCCACCGGCAAAGCATCTGGAAATCGACGGACCTCTCGCCTCAAGCCTGTCGTCTTGTCGCCCGCGGAATCCGACAACCTCGCTCGACTCGCCCGGCTCGTTGTGCGGGCGGAGGAAGTGTTCGGAGACAACGACAAAGCTCGACGTTGGTTGGGTACCCCCAACCGCGTGCTGGGCGGCACACGGCCGCTCAGTCTGTTGGACAATGACGTTGGGGCGCTGGCTGTCGAGCGGGTGTTGGGGCGCATTCAGTATGGCGTGTACAGTTAGTTGGGGCAGGCTTATCGGATATGCCAAGCTGCGTTTGCCAGCCTAGACGGAGAGGGTGCCCGATTGTTCGGCGGCCGGTGGAACTCGCCTGGCAACTCGGTTGTGTACATGTCGGAATCGGTATCCCTGGCGACACTCGAATATCTGGTTCATCTGGACCCGCTGAACCTCCCGGCGGACGTAATCATGGCGACGCTGCAGATTCCCGATACTCTGCCGGCCGCGGCAGTGGCTGGCCTCCCGCCCGGCCTTGTTGTGTCAACCGATACTGCTGAGTGCAGGAAGGTCGGCGATCACTGGCTCGCCAGCATGGCGAGTCCCTTGATGCGGGTGCCCTCCGCTCTGGTCCCGGAAGAGTACAATCTGCTGCTCAACCCCAAGCATCCCCTCGCGAATCAGGTGGCCACCACCAGCTCGCGCACCTTTGGAATTGATCCAAGGCTTCTGGGCTGACCCGCGCGCGCATGCGCCAGTCGGGCGGATCGCGCGACCTATTTCATCTTCAGACCGATGATCACCGGTGTCGAGTCCTCGAATTCGAAGACGAAGGTGTCATCGTTGACCGCCATGGCCGATTGAGGTTTCCCCCGAAAAGCAGTCCAGTTAGAATCGGCGGGTCCCTATCGCCCTGACGGCCGGAGGACCCCATGGCAGCACGGCGACGCTGCCACACGGCGGACGAGATTGTCGCGATTTTGCAGGAGCACACCGGCGGCGTGACCGCCCAGGAAGTGATTCGGCGACACGGGATCTCCCTCGACACGTTGTACCGCTGGAAGCGGAAATATGGCGGCGTCGATCGCCCCGAGCTGCACCGCCTCCAAGCGCTCGAGGATGAGAATCGGCGGCTGAAGCGGCTCGTGTCCGACCAGGCGCTGAATATCCAGGTCCTCTAGGTCCCGTTGGGAAAAGAGTGGTGACGGCCGCACAGCGGCGGGCAGTCGTCGCCGAAATGCGCGACCGCCGCGCCCTGTCGGAGCGTCAAGCCTGTCGCTATCTCGGGTTGCACCGGACCCCGGTGCGCTATCAGGCGCGCCGGGCGCCGCAGGCCGCGTTGGTCGCGCGGCTGCGCGAGCTCGCCGCGACCAAAGTGCGCTGGGGCAGCCCGCGTCTCACGTGGCGGTTGGTGCGTGACGGCTGGCCCGTCAATCACAAGCGGATCGAGCGCCTGATGTGCGAGGAGCAGCAGTTCGTGCGCGGCATGCCCCACGTGCTGGTCTGCGACAACGGCCCGGAGTTCGTGAGTCAGGCAATGGATCATTGGGCCGAGACGCGGTCGGTCACGCTCGACTTCATTCGCCCAGGTCGACCGGTGGAGAATTGCTTCATCGAGAGTTTCAACGGGCGACTCCGGGACGAGTGCCTGAACATCCACCACTTCCGGACGCTGGCCGAAGCCCGTACTGTCATCGAGGCGTGGCGCACCGAGTACAACACCGATTGACCGCACAGCGGCTTGGGGCAACGCACGCCGGTAGAGTTCGCAGCCCAGTTTCAAACGGAAGACGCAGCAGGTTTACTCACGACCCTACGATCCTGAGCGGACCTCAACTGGGGGAAACGTCACACCCACTGCTGTCACCGTAGCGGCCCCAGGACCTACCTTTGTGAAAGATTGGCAGGAGTTCGCGCGAGAAGGGCGCCGTGAGGGCCCCACAGATGCAAAGGTCACAATTATTGTTTTCGCAGACTTCGAATGCCCGTCTTGCAAGGCCTTCGCGATGAACACGCTCCCTTCGATTCGTAATGCGTATGCGAATCGCGTCGCATTGGTTTACCGTCATTGGCCATTACTGTACCATAAATTCGCATACCCGGCGGCACGTGCCGCCGAGTGCGCCGGCGACCAAGGGCGTTTCGAGGCCTACCACGATGCCTTGTTTCTGCATTCCGACTCGCTGGGCCTGAAAACGTTCGAGTCATTCGCGCGCGATGCGGGTGTGCCGGAGATCGGGCGGTTCAATGAGTGCAACGGTAAAGATGGGCAAGTGCCTTCGATCGAGCGAGACATTGAGGCAGCCGCGCGGATAGGCGCCGAGGGGACGCCGACGATTGTAGTGAATGGTAAAGTTTTCCTGGGCGCCCCGACCGTCGCAATGCTCAGCGACGCTATTGAGGAAGCATTGCGGGCATCATGAATGGCGCGGGCCACTGCGCCATTCAACCGCAATCGGCACGGAGAAGTAGTTGGAGTTAACCCGGTTCCGTGGCGACCCCGCCAATTGGGATGGAGGGGTATACCATCGCCCGGCGAGAGTATCCCACCGAGTTCCCCCAGCAGCTGATCGCGTTGGTCCAGGCCGGCCGCACGCCGGAGTTCCTAGCCAAGGATTTTGAGCCGAGCGCCCAGGCGCGCAGCTTGGCCGTGCAAGCCGACCGTCATGGCGGCCGCCGCGCGGATACGGGTTGGCAACCGAAGAGCGCACTGAGATGACGCACCTAGGGCGACAGACTCGGCAGCTCAAGATCGAGCGGGACATCTTGTCAAAAGCGGCGCTCTGGTTCGCAAGGGAGATCGGCACGATCCCCGACGGGCCTACGGGGTCGTGAGGGATCACTAGGCTGACTGTCCAGTCGCGACGATCTGTAGGGTCCTCCGCGTCTCCCCAAGTGGGTCCGACACCTGGCGGGATCGCCCCCCTCGCGGCGCGCGCAGTAGGCGACCCGATGGGTGGCTCATCGCGGATTTTCCTCAGCGCTCGGGATGACGGTTCCCGCAGTTCGCGCTCGCCCCGGGCCAATCCGCGCGTCACGACGGTCACAGCTGACGACCGACGACTGACGACTTGATATATTGCCCCATCTCAAAGGAGCGCAAGACCATGGCTGGTTCGTCCGAATACACCGGTGTCGATTTCTACGATATGGACTCCCTCCTCTCCGAGGAGGAGCGCGCGGTCCGCGATACGGTGCGCTCATGGGTCGACGAGAACCTGATCCCGGTGATCGGCGACGCCTACATCGAGGGGAAGTTCCCGAAGAAGCTGATTCCCGGGATGGCGGAGATGGGGCTGTTCGGCGCCAACCTGCCGGAACAGTATGGCTGCGCGGGGCTCAACAACGTCGCCTACGGCCTGATCATGCAGGAGCTGGAGCGCGGCGACAGCGGTATCCGCTCGTTCGCCTCGGTGCAGGGCGCCCTGGTGATGTACCCGATCCATGCCTTCGGCTCCGAGGAGCAGAAAAATTACTGGCTGCCGCGGCTCGCCTCGGGAGAGGATATCGGCTGTTTCGGCCTCACCGAGCCCGATTTCGGGTCGAACCCCGGTGGGATGATCACCACGGCACGCGAGACCGCCGACGGCTGGGTGCTCAACGGCACCAAGATGTGGATCACAAACGGGTCACAGGCCACGGTCGCAATCATCTGGGCCAAGACCGGCTCGGTCAACGACGTGCGATCGATCCGCGGCTTCATCGTTCCGACCAACAGCAAGGGTTTCAGCGGGAAGGACCAGAAAGGCAAGCTGTCACTGCGCGCCAGCGACACCAGCGAGCTCCACATGCAGGACGTGCTTGTACCGAAAGACGCCCTCCTTCCGAAATCTGATGGTATCAAGAGCCCGCTGATGTGCCTGACCCAGGCGCGCTACGGGATCGCATGGGGTGGTGTCGGCGCCGCGATGGCGTGTTACGACGAGGCGCGCCGCTACGCTGCCAACCGCGTGATGTTCGGCAAACCGATCGGCCAGACGCAGATCCAGCAGATGCGCCTCGCCGACATGCTGACCGAGATCACCAAGGCACAACTCCTCGCCCTCCAGCTAGGCCGTCTCAAGGACCTCGGCAAGGCCACCCCGGCCCAGGTTTCGCTCGCCAAGCGCAACAACGTGAACATGGCGTGCGAGTGCGCGCGCGAGGCACGTCGCCTGCTGGGTGCCAACGGGATCCTGGTCGAGTATCACTCGATGCGTCACCTTGCGAACCTCGAGTCGGTGTACACGTACGAGGGGACGCATGACATGCATTCGTTGATTTTGGGACAAGAAATTACGGGACTAGCCGCGTACTAGATGATGGTTGATGGTTGATGGTTGATGGTTGATGGTTGAAGGGTGAAGGGTGATGGGTGATGGGTGATGGGTCGATGAACAACTTCAAAAGGAAAGAGTGCCAGTGAAAATCTGTATTCCCATCCGCCGAGTGCCTGATACCACCGCGAAAGTCACCATTGCGGCGGACGGGTCGAGCGTCAACGAGACGGGCATCAAGTTCGTGCTCAACCCCTACGACGAGTTTGCCCTCGAGGCCGGACTCGCACTCAAGGAAGGCGCCGGTGCCGGTGAAGTCGTGGCGTTGGCATTCGGCCCCGACTCGGCGCAGGAAACGCTCCGGACTGCACTCGCGATGGGCGCCGACAGCGCGGTGCACCTGCAGGGGAAGCCGTCTGCCGACGGACTCGCGAACGCGCGAGTCATCGCTGACCACGTGAAGGGCGGGGGATACGACCTGGTGCTGTTCGGCAAACTCGCGGTGGATGATTACAACCAGCAGACCGGGCCGATGACGGCCGAACTTCTCGGCCTGCCGTGTGCCACCGCGATCACGTCGCTGTCGGTGGCGGGTGGTGTCGCGACCGTGGAGCGCGAGGTTGAGGGTGGCGTCGAAACCGCAACGTGTTCGCTGCCGGCTGTATTTACATGCGACAAGGGGCTCAACACTCCGCGCCTGCCATCGCTCAAGGGCATCATGGCTGCGAAGAAGAAGCCACTGGAGATTGTCCCCACTGCCACGGGCGAGGGTAATGCGCGGGTGGTTTCGCTGGCGCTTCCTCCCGAGCGCGCGGCCGGCGTGATTGTCGGCGAAGGCGCTGCTGCGGTGCCCGCATTGATGGATGCACTCATCTCCAAGTCGAAGGTGCTCTGATGTCATCGGTTCTGGTGGTAGTGGAACAGCGTGACGGCGCGCTTCGGAAGGGTGCAGCCGATGCGATCGCGGCCGCACGCCTCATTGCCGACGCGAGCGGCGGAACTGTAGACGCACTGGTTGCGAGCAATGGCGCCGTGAGCGGGGTCGACGGCCTCGGTGCAATGGGTGCCGACCGTGTGCTCAATGTCACCGACGGTGCATTCACGCACTACAATCCCGACGGTATCGTTGCCGCGGTTTCCGGTATCGCCGCACAGTACCGTGCGGTGGTGGTGGCCGCGACCGCTACGGGCAAGGATCTCGCGCCGCGCATTGCAGCCTCCATCGGAGGCCCTTGCGGAATGGACGTGACCGCGGTGGAAGCCAGTGGCGACAAGGTCACCGTCACGCGCCCGATCTACGCTGGCAAGGCGCTGCAGATGCTGGAACTTTCGGGCACGCCAGTGATTGCTGTGCGCCCCGGTACATATCCCGCCGCATCGGCGGGCAAGGCCGGGACGCAGGAAGCACTCGCTGCACCCACGTTCACTCGTCGACTCGAAGTGACCGG
>JBKJMX010000097.1:0-49893 GCA_046596135.1 Gemmatimonadales bacterium | reverse complement strand
CGGTCGCGCTGCGGCGAGCCGAGCCGCCTCGGTGTCTGCCTCGATGTGGTCGGTGAGACCGTGGACCAGCGCCCATGCCAGCCGTTCGTCGAGCGGGAGGTCGCGCCACGAATTGTCCGGGCCGGTGGCCAGGTCCTGCTGCACCGCGCGATCGGCCACCTCCAGGAGGCGCTCGGTGGCATCAGGGCGACGGTTCCAAACGACATCCGCCACCCGCTCGCGGAGATCGGGGTCGAGGTCGTCGAGCACCGGCAACTGTCCGGCGTTGACGATCCCCATGTCGAGGCCGGCCGCAATCGCCCGTTCGAGGAATACCGCGTGAATTGCCTCGCGCACCGCGTCATTGCCGCGGAACGAGAACGACACGTTGCTGATTCCACCGCTGGTGAGCGCCCCGGGACAGCGCTGCTTCACGGCGCGCACGGCATCGACGAACGCGTTGCCATAGTCGGCGTGTGCCTCGATCCCCGTGCCCACCGCGAACACGTTCGCATCGAGGATGATGTCGCCAGGGGCAAAGCCGACCTGGGCGACGAGCAAGCGGAATGCGCGCTCGAGGATATCGACCTTGCGCTCTGCGGTGTCGGCCTGGCCCTCCTCGTCGAACGCCATGACCACGACCGCCGCGCCGTGACGATGCGCCACTCTCGCCTGCGCCAGGAAGGATTCCTCGCCCTCCTTGAGCGAGATCGAGTTGACGATTCCTTTCCCCTGCAGGCACTTGAGGCCAGCTTCCAGGACGCTCCACCGCGATGAGTCGATCATCACCGGGATTCGCGCGATTGCGGGTTCCGAAGCGATGAGCCGGAGGAAGCGCGTCATTGCCGCCTCGGAGTCGAGCAGTCCCTCGTCGAAGTTGACGTCGAGCACCTGCGCGCCGGCGTCGACCTGCTGCCGGGCAACCTCGAGGGCGTCATCGAATCGGTTGTCGAGGATCAGCTTCGCGAACCGCCGTGAGCCGGTGACGTTGGTGCGTTCGCCGACATTCACGAACAGCGAATCAGGTCGGACGATGAACGGTTCGAGCCCGCTGAGCTGGGTAAATGCGGGCAGCACCGGCAGTGCGCGCGGCCGCACGCCATCTACCGCCGCGGCAATCGCGACGATGTGCGCCGGCGTGGTGCCACAACACCCGCCAACGATGTTGAGCAGGCCATCGCGCGCCCACGCGCCCAGCTCCGTCGCCATCTCGTCGGGAGAGAGGTCGTACCCGCCCAGGTCGTTCGGGAGGCCGGCGTTCGGGTGAGCGCTGATCCATACACCAGCCGTCCGCGAAAGGTCCTGAACATGCTGGCGCAGCAGGTCGGGACCGAGTGCGCAGTTGAGCCCGACTGATAGCGGCTGTGCATGCCCCACCGAGATCCAGAACGCCTCGGCTGTCTGTCCGGAGAGGAGGCGACCGCTGCGATCGGTGATCGTCCCCGAAATCATGATCGGCACACGGAATCCGATGTCGTCGAACACCGCCGCGATCGCGTAGAGCGCGGCCTTGGCATTCAGCGTGTCGATGATCGTCTCGACCAGCAGCATGTCCGCGCCACCCTCGACAAGGGCGCGGGCCGCCTCGCCGTACGCTTCGACGAGTTCTTCGAAGGTCACGTTGCGATACGCGGGATCATCGACCGACGGGGAGATTGACGCAGTACGGGAGGTCGGGCCGATCACGCCGGCGACGTATCGCGGCCGGTCGGCGGACTCCACGGCGTCGCACGTGGCGCGTGCCACCGCGGCCGCAGCGCGGTTGATATCGGCGGCGGCTGCGGCAGTGCCATACTCGGCCTGCGCGATCCGGGTGGCCGTGAAGGAATTGGTCTCGACGATGTCGGCGCCGGCCGCAAGGTATTCCGCGTGGATCCGGCCGATCACGTCGGGGCGCGTCAGCGCCAGGAGATCATGGTTCCCGCGGAGGTCGCTTTGGTGCGAGGCGAATCGTTCGCCACGGTAATCAACCTCCGTCAGTGCCTCACGTTGGAGCATCGTCCCCATGGCGCCATCGAGCACCAGGATACGTTCGGTGAGCAGAGCGGGGAGCCGCGCCAACCTGCCGACACGCGCGGAGTTCTGATCAGACACCTGCACTCCTCAAAACGATGCGCCCGACAGCACATGACGCGCCATCGGGCGGCGTTTTAGCGGATTGTTTAACGTGGCCGCAATTCGCGGGAAATCGCCACGGGGTGAAACTGGAGATGAGAGACTAGAGACTAGAGACGAGAGAAACAAGTGCCTTGCCCTGGGTAGACGGTGCGCTGTGAGCACTCGTCACTCTCTAGTCTCTCATCTCTAGTCTCTCTTCTCTAGTTCCTAGAAAAACGCCCTCAGCACCAGCGTCCTCGTGAATGACAGCAGGAAGTACGCGGCGATCGGTGAGAGGTCGAATGGCCCAACGTTCGGGATGACCCGCTGCATCGGCTCGATCAGCCAGTCGGTCAGCACATGAATGATCCGCATCCCCTTGCTGTAGCGCGTGATGCCGAACCACGATGCAACCACCCGCACGAGGATCGCGGCCATGAGCAGGCCGAACGCATAGTTGATGAGGATGGGGACGATCAGCGTGCCGCCCGACTCGCTGGCGTACAGCATCGTGGCGATGAAGCCGAGCATCCAGCGCACCAGCGCGATCAGGGCGAGACCGGCCACCACGACGAGGCCGAGTAGCCAGAACGGGGCGTCCTGCGGGTTGGCACCAGCGCGAACGATACGACGCTCAAGTGGCTGGAGGATCGGGTCGCTCCAGCCCCGCACGAATCGCGGCCAGGCCCCGAACGGTTCCAGGCTCTGGCGGCGCACGGCCCAGTGGGTCGCGGCGGCAATCGCTGCAAGGAGAAAGGCGCCCGCCACCAGCACGCGGACGCCGAATTGCACATAGCCGGCTGCCATCATGAATGTCACCCGGTCACTCCATCACGAATTCGCGCGTAAACGCCACCTCGAACGCGAAGGTCTTCGTCCGGCTGCGGGTCTCCATGAGGTCTGCGATCCGGCGGAGGCGATCGGGGATCTCCATGATCTTCTCCTGGGCCACGCGTCCGATCTCGTCGAGGCCGGTGATCGCCTCGATCTTCCAATGGGCGATCTGTTCATTCACGATCTTGAGGTAGTCACGCGGGCCGTAGATGCCCGAGCGCCGAATCACATCGGCGAACTCCTTGAACCCCGGGATCGTCACGCCGGGCATGTCGATCGCGGGCATGATCAGCGACGCCGAATGCAGTGCCTGGTTGGGATCGCGCTTCAGGATCTCGGTGAACACCTTGCGATAGAAGGTGAAATGGCGCGCCTCCTCCATCGCGATTTTCGCCAGGATCCCGCCGAGCAGCGGCTCGTACTCGCCGATCACGCGGCCGGTGCCGGCGTGCGAGACCTGCGTTGCCCGCTCCTGCAGCGTGGTGTACGTGAACACCCGGTACGGATCCTTGTCCCACTCCGGCTGGAATCCCGCCTTGATGTACTCGAACTTGAGGACCTCGAAGGTCCGCTGGTCGACCACGCCGGTATCCCGCATGTAATCGGTCAGCACCGCGCCGTGGCGGTCCTCTTCAGCCGTCCAGAGATTGTTCCAATTGGTCCAATGCGAGTCGTCGCCAAGGTGGGTCGCGAGAAGGCGATGGAAGTGCGGCAGGCCCTCTTCCGTCAGCGTGTTCAACGCGAGCGCGGCGCGGCAGGCATCAGGAACACCCTTCACCCGCTCCTGAAGCGTGATCCGGTGCTCGTCGGGGTCGGTGCCCTCGGGGGGTGCAAGGAGCTCGCACGGGAACCAGAGTTCCCGCTTGCGGTCGTGCTCGACCATCATGTCGTGCACGATGCCCTCGAGGTCCCGCAGGACCTCGACCTTCGTTCCCATCTGCCGTTCACCTGGGGTGAGCCCCATCGCACCAACCCATAAATTGAGAATCGTTATCAGTCCCCGCCAACGTCCTTGGCGGGGCGCGTTCCTAATCTAATCGGGAATATTGGACGCGATCCACGCTCCCGAATCATCCACATTGTACGTCGTTGTACGCCGCCACCCCCGGTCCCGGTTCCGCCCTAGCGGGTGCTGCACTGCCTGCTGACTGGGGGCCGGTTCTCGCACGCGATCGCATCGTTCATTCCCTTGGCGAGGGGGCCGCACGCAGTCGTCTGGGCCGACCGCGCCGCGTCGGCCTCATTTTCGTGGGAGGCGGTGGCGCAGTTCCGTCCACCCTGGAATTCCACGCACACCTCGCATTCGGCTTTCTGGGCCGAAAGGGTCGACCACGCCAGGAACGCCACGAACGCCAGGACGACGGCAACGGTGAGCAACGACTTGGGGCGCACCGGCTACTTCGGGAGGCCCGGGGTCTCGGCGGCCGCGGTGCCGTCGGTGATCGGGTTCACCTGTGCCTTCCAGCCGCTCGCGAAGGTGACCACCATGCGGTCGCCGATCGAATCGACCTCCACGCTCTTCACCGACGCCTGCCTGCGCGCGTAAGCCTCGGCCGTGTCAGCCCCGGCGCGGCCGTACTCGCGGCCTACCGCGATCGCGACGGCCTGTTCCGGGCCGTATTTCGCGAAGTCGTTGGCCGGCATCAGCCCGTCCTGCTGCGCGTTGTACTTGGTGTGGTCGTAGGTGCGGCAGGCAGCCGCGGTGAGCAGCAGGGCAGCGACGGCAATCCCACGCATCTCGGTCTCCGGTGCGATGTCAGCCGATCCCGAGAGCCGGGGCGGCGGCATCAAACAATACACCGGCGCCCCGGCATGGTCATCTTGTTGATGCCGCGGGGACGCCATACCCTTCCCGCCGACCGAAGCCGAGGGAGCCTCGCATGAACGCCATACCCAACATTCCGCTGCCATTCAACGAGCCCGTGCTGTCCTACGCGCCCGGATCCCCCGAACGCGCGGAGCTCCAGGCCGCCATCAAGGAGATGGGCGGCAACGTGGCCGATATCCCGGTGGTGATCGATGGCCGGGAGCACCGGTCGGGCACCACGTTCCGGGTCACGTCGCCGCAGCGTCACCAGCACCACCTGGCCGACGTGCACGCCGCAACCCCGGAGATGCTCAAGGCGGCCATGGACGGGGCGACAGCCGCCCAGCGCGACTGGGAGAACTGGTCGTTCACCGATCGCGCCGCCGTCTTCCTCCGCGCTGCCGACCTGCTCGCGGGGCCGTGGCGCCAACGGGTCAACGCCGCGACGCTACTCGGACAGGGAAAGACCCCGCATCAGGCCGAGATCGACGCGGCGTGCGAATTGATCGACTTCTTCCGCTTCAACGTGCACTTCGCCGAGCGGCTGATCCATGAGCAGCCGGCGTCGTCGCCCAACGCGTGGAATCGTCTCGAGCACCGCGCCCTCGAGGGATTCATCTACGCGATCACGCCGTTCAACTTCACGGCGATCGGCGGCAACCTCCCGACGGCACCGGCGCTGATGGGCAATGCGGTCCTCTGGAAGCCCGCGGCCACCGCGTCGCTGTCGAACTGGATGGTGTACCAGTTGCTGCTGGAGGCGGGCCTGCCACCAGGCGTGATCCAGTTTGTTCCGGGGAGCGCCGCGAAGATCAGCGACATCTTGCTCGATGATCCACGTCTCGCGGGCATCCACTTCACCGGGTCGACTGGGGTCTTCCGCCAACTCTGGTCGGGTGTGGGCAACCGTCTCGAGCGGTATCGCTCATACCCGCGCATCGTGGGCGAGACCGGCGGCAAGGATTTCATCCTGGCGCATCCGAGCGCCGACGTGCCGGCGCTGGTGACCGGCCTCATCCGCGGCGCTTACGAGTATCAAGGGCAGAAGTGCTCGGCGGCCTCCCGCTGCTACATCCCGCGCTCCCTCTGGCCCGAAGTGTCGGAACGGATGCGCGCCGAAATTGACACGATCAAGGTCGGCGACCCGGCTGACTTCTCGGTGTTTTGCGGCGCGGTGATCGACGAAAAATCCTTCCGCAAGCTCGATGGCGTGATCACGACTGCGAAAAGCGACAGCGCCGTGAAGATTATTGCGGGCGGCTCCACCGACGATTCGGAAGGCTGGTTCATCCACCCCACTCTTGCCGAGATCAGCGACCCGCATCACGCCATGATGCGCGATGAATACTTCGGCCCCCTCCTCTCCGCGTACGTCTACGACGACGAGAAATGGAGCGATGTGCTGGGGCTCGTCGACAGCGCCACCGACTACGCCCTTACCGGGGCAGTGTTCGCGCGCGACCGTGTCGCGATCATTGAAGCCAACGTCGCGCTCCGGCACGCCGCCGGCAACTTCTATGTCAATGACAAGTGCACCGGCGCCGTGGTGGGGCAGCAGCCCTTCGGCGGTGGCCGCGCCAGCGGGACCAACGACAAGGCCGGCAGCATCCTCAACCTGGTCCGCTGGGTGTCGCCGCGCACCATCAAGGAAGTTGGGAACCCGCCGGTGGAGTGGCGGTATCCGTATATGGAGGAAGGTTGAAGGGTTGAAGGGTTGAAGGGTTGAAGGGTTGAAGGGTTGAAGGGTTGAAGGGGTGAAGGGGTGAAGGGTTGTGGGTGACGCGGGATGCCCCCACAGGTGCCGCATTCCATGCGGCACCCGCGTTCACGCGGAACGTGAAATGCGACAGGCTCACGGGCTCGGGCCTATCGCAGGCACCGGAGGTGCATTGGCAACGCAGTGGCTGAGTGGAGTCTGTCTAACGCTCGGGGTCGCGGCCACGGCACCAGCACAGGCCCACCCCGACACCACCCGCTACACGGAATCGGTGCGCGCGACGGTGACGACTCGCTCCGGGGCATCGGTGCGGGAGCGCCGGCTTTTCCGTGATGCTCTGTACCGCTTTACCGCTCACGGTGACACTACGGTAGTGTTCGCCGATTCAATTCTCCTCGCCGAGGTCGAGGAGGGTGTCAGGCACGAGGTTGACGTCGATGCCGTGATCGGCGGCCGATGGATGATGGTCGGGCGCCGCGTCGTGGAGCGCCCGTTTGTTCCGCAGGAGGTCTCGGAGGTGAGTGACGTAGCGGTTGCGATGGATGATTTCCTGCCGCCGGTGCCGCCTGTGCTCACCGTCGGTGGAGAAGTGCACGTCGGCCTGACCCACTGGCATCGCCTCGACGATTCGTCCGCCACCGTGCGGTATCGGTGGAGAACGACGGCGACTCGCGATTCTACTTTCATGGTTGCCGACAGCGTGCCACTTCAGGCGTCGGAGGACCGCACCGAATCCGGCGTCGTGACCCGATCGGCTAGTGGCCGACAGATTGCCTGGCGTCGCGAGATCATGAGCCGCGTGAGTTCGACCGTGCGGGGTCGCACCGTGCACGCCGAGGTGTCGCAGGTGATCACGGTGCAGCGCGTCCCATGACCGAGCCACTGGCACCTTTCCCCGCTGGATTCCTGCCTTAGATTGCAGGCAACCCGCCGGAGGTCCTGCCCATGACGGAGCCCTTCTTCAGCTCCGACGAGTTCGACGAACAGGCCCACCAGTTGTACAACGAAGGACGCTACGACGATGCCCTCGCACTCCTCCGCGACGGGCTCACCCGCTATCCACAGGCAGTCGAGTTGCACGTCGGTGCGGGGTACGCCCAGCTCGCGCGCGAGGAATATGCGTGGGCCCGGCAGGCGTTCGAGTTTGCGCTGGTGCTCGATCCCGACCATGAGGATGCGCTGGCCGGGCTCGGTGAGGTGCTGCTCGTCATCGGACACATCGAGGGTTCGCTGCGTGCCTTCCAGCGCACCATCGAGCTGGGCTTCGACAACGATCACGAGTTGATGCTGCAGGTGGGCCGCGCCCTCTTCCGCGAGGGATTCTTCGCCGAGGCCAGCCGGTTCTTCGAGCGTGCACAGGTGCATCACCCCCGTTCGCCGGAACTCGCCGCCTCGCTCGGCTACACCGCTCATCGCCTCGGCATGGACGCCGATGCGTTCTACTGGCTCCGCCGCGCGCTCGCACTCGAGTCGGAATACACCGAGCCCCGGATCTACCTCGCCAACATCCTCTACGACCGGGGCGAGACCACCGCGGCGCTCAAGCACTTTGCGCGCACCCGCCCCGACGACCACTTCGACGATCTCGGTATCTGGCGGATGATCGAACTCCTCAAGGGCGCGAGTGGCCTGCGCGACGAGTCACCCGAACTGCAGGAATGGCTCGCCCGGCTCGCCGAACTGGGTGAGGACATCTCCCCCGAGGAACAGCTCTTGGCGGAGATCGAGGGGATGCAACCCGACGGGACGCCGCGCGACCCGAACCAGCTCGAGCTCTTCGGCACGCTGATGCGCGATGTCCCCGAGATGCACCGACGCTCCACGGGCGAGGCGTCTGTCCACGTGATCGAGACGCTCGAGGGGCTCGCGCTTCGCGGGTCGTGGGACGAATTGCTCCTCCAACTCCAGACCGTCGATGGTGCGTGGGCCGACGACACGCTCGTGCAGTTCATGCATGCCTTTGCGCAACGCGGCCAGGCCGAAACGGGGGTTCGAATTCCAGTCACCAGTGCCGAGGCGTTCCTACGGGGATCGGCCGACGCCGGCATCATCAGGATCCTGCAGTGATCGCCTTCGACAATGCAGGCAAGACGTACACGGCCGCCCTGACCCGAAAGCGGGTCGATGCCCTCGCCGGATTCACCATGGACATGCGGCGTGGCGAAGTGGTCGGGATCGCGGGACCGAACGGCGCCGGCAAGTCGACCCTCATCTCGCTGCTCATGGGATTCCTGAGTCCGACGGCCGGCTCGATCCGCATCGATGGTTCGGCGCCCCGGCCGTGGGTCGAGGCACATGGCGTCGGTTATCTCACCGAGCTGGTGAACCTTCCGCCAAGGTGGAAGGTGCCGCAGGCGCTCGAGCGGCTTGCCAACCTCGCGGGCGTGCCAGCCAGCGCGCGACGCTCCCGCGTCGACGAGCTCATGAGCCAGCTCGGCCTGGTCGAGCACGCCTCGAAACAGGTCCGGCAACTTTCCAAGGGAAACCTCCAGCGCCTCGGTCTGGCTCAGGCGCTTGCGGGCGATGCAGACGTGATCGTGCTGGACGAGCCGACCCACGGACTCGACCCGTTGTGGACCCAACGTTTTCGCGACGTCGTGGCCGAGCTGCGCCGCCCCGATCGCGTGATCGTCATCGCCTCGCACAATCTCGATGAACTTGAGCGCCTCGCCGACCGGGTGGCGATCCTCAACAAGGGTCGCCTGCAGCGCGTGGTCGAGCACGGCACGATGACCGTGTCGCCAGCCTCGCTGGCGTGGCGCGTGGCGTTTGAGGGCGACGTCGCCGTCGATGCCATGTTGCCGGCGGCACGACGGGTCGAGGGACGCGCCGGTGCGTGGGTCGTGGAAGCGTCGCGGACCGAGATGAGTGCCGCGCTCGCCACCCTCCTCGCTTCGGGTGCGGTGCTGGTCGAGTGCGTGCCCGCCGAGAGTGGGCTCGCCAATGCCTTTCGCGCGGCGGTGCAGGAATGAGCGCCGGTCGGTCGCCGTTCCGCTATCTGCCGTGGCTGGCCCGCGACGTGGCAAAGGGACCGGGCGCGCTCTTTCTGGTGGTGATCTCGGTGGTGTGCGCCGTCCTCTGGAGGGTGTCGAAAGGCGACCAGATGGTTTTCCCGATGACGCCCGATTTCATCCAGGCCGGTATCCTGGACAGCGCGACCATTTTCGCCGTCTTGATCGCAGTGGGGGGTATCGTGAGTGGCGACGCGCACAATGGCTATTACCGCGCGTACTTCAGCAAGCCGATACCGGTCTGGTGGTACTACCTGCAGCGCTGGGTGCTGGGCGGCATCGCCGTGATGCTAATCCCGCTGGTGCTCGGTTTGGGCTTGAGTCTCGTGTTGGGTGGTGGCCCTGGCATCACCGCCGCGTTGATGGCCAACATCGCCATATCATTTCTCCTGGTGGGGGGCGCGGTCCTCCTGCTCTCGGTGTTTACCCGCCGCGATTGGCTGATCGTGTTCGTGGTGGGATCTGTCCAGCAAGCCTTCGCATCATTCATGCAGTTGGGGGTGCCGGTGAATCCGGCAGTCAAGACGGCGTGGCAGGCGCTCCCCCCGTTTCACCTCCTCAAGCCCGGTGGCCCGGTCCTCGAAGGCAGGCCCCTCCTGCACGTTGTTGGCTACGGGCTTGCGATGACAATGCTCGCGCTCTTCCTGCTGCGGGTGCGCCCGCTCGGGAGTGGCGGGCGCGCGTGAGCGCGCTGCCCACTGACGGACTCCGCCGCGAGCAACTTCCCAACGGGGTGACCCTGCTGGTGCAGCGCCGTCGTGCCGCACCGGCCACCGCGCTGGTGACGTACATGCGCGCCGGCTTCCTCGACGAGCCTGATTCCCTGGCCGGCGCATCGCACGTTCTCGAGCACATGATCTTCAAGGGTACGCCCACGGTGGGGCCGGGCGAGTTCGCCCGGCAGACCAAGGCGCTGGGCGGCGCGCTCAACGCGTACACCGCCTACGATCACACCGTGTACTACGCGACGGTGCCTGCCGTGAACACCACACCAGCCCTGGCGCTGCAGGCCGACGCGGTGCGCAACGCTACGATCGACCCCGAGGAACTCCGGCGCGAGCTCGGCGTGATCATCCAGGAGGCCCAGCGGAAGCTCGATACCCCTGGCGCCGTGGCTGGTGAGACGCTGCACGAACTCCTCTACGATGAGCACCGGATTCGCCGCTGGCGCATCGGGACAGCAGCGGCGCTCGAGGGGTTCACCCACGCTGACATCGCCGGATACCACGCGAGCCGATACGTCCCGGCACGTACCATCGCCGTGCTTGTCGGCGACATCGATGTCGACGCGGCACTCGACACTTTGCGCGCCGCCTGGGGCGACTGGACCCGTCCCGATGTGCCGATCGATGCTGGCCCGGTCGAGCGCTCGGCGCCAGTGTTGCGGACGCGTCGATTCACGGGCGACGTCGCCCAGGCCGACATCATCTTCGGCTGGCGCGGCACCGGCCCGATGCATCCTGACAGCCCGGCGCTCGACCTCGCCGCCTCGCTGCTCGCCACGGGGCGCGGTTCACGCCTCAACCAGTTGGTGCGCGAGCCGGGCATTGCCAGTGACGTGGGCGCGTCGCACTATGGTGCCTCCGATGTCGGCGTGTTCGCTGTCGGCGCGGAACTCGACGCCGCTCGCACCGACCAGGCGCTGCGCGCCATGGCCGCCTCGGTTCGCGCTCTCACCGAGCGGGCACCCAACCAGACCGAGCTCGATCGCGTCCGCACCATGATGCAGATGCAATTCCGGCGTCACCTCGAGCGGTATGAGGGGCGGGCCATCGCGCTCGCCACCGCCGAGGCCGAGGGTGATGTGACGCGCATCGATCGGCGAGAACGTGAAATCCTTGACGTGACCCCGGACCAGATTCGTGAGGCCGCTGCGCAGTACCTGCACCCCGAGCGCGTCGCAGCGGTCGGATACTTCCCGGCATCGAAAGCGGTGACATTCAACGACGAAACGTTGCGCGAGGCATTCCGCGGTCCCGGACGCCTTCCCGCATCGACCGTCATGCCTGAACCGACGAAGGCAGCGAGCGCACCGCACGCCAGCCGTGGCCGGGTACGCCACGGCGTGCTTCATGTCGAGGCCGGGCATCTCGACATCCTCGTGGCCCAGCACGGCGACGTGCCGCAGGTTTCGCTCGGCGTCTGGCGCCGTCGCACCGAGTGCGAGGACGCCACCACCGCCGGCCTTGCCGCCCTCGCCATACGGTCGATGGTTCGCGGTACCACCACACACGACAGCGTCCAGCTCGCGCTCGCCATGGAGTCGCTCGGCGGTTCCCTCGCGGCTCGGCTTGGCGCCGACACGCTTGGCTTCGGGGCCACCGTCCTCCCGGAACATGTCGCTGCCGCGGCATCGTTGCTCTCGGATGTCCTGATGCATCCGGGGTTTGAGTCAGGCGCGGTCGGCGTGGAGCGCGCCCTCCTTCTCGATGACGCACGGGCCGTGGCCGATGATGCGGTGCGCTTCCCGGTGCAGCTCGCCCTGGGTGCGGCCTTCGACGACAATGGCTACGGAGCGCCGGTGCTGGGGACGCCCGAGTCACTGAAAACCATCGATGAAGCCGACCTCCACGCATGGCACCGCCGAATGCTTGCATCAGGGCGCACGACTGTCGTTGCGGTGAGCGCCGACGATCCCGCGCGGTTGGCCGACCTGCTGCTCGGCGCCTTTGCTGATGTGGCCGCGATGGGGACCGACGATGCCATCGCCGGCCTGTCGCAGCCCGTTGGGGCGGCAACACGAGTGGAGCGCCGCGACCGCAAGCAGTCGGCGTTCACGATGCTCTTCCCGGGGCCGTCGCGTGGCAGCCCCGATCGCTTCGCAGCGGAAACCTGGGCGGCCATCGCTGGTGGGCTCGGCGGGCAGCTGTTCGAGGCGCTCCGTGACCGTCGCTCACTCGCCTACACCGTGATGGCATCGTCGTGGCAGCGGCGTGATGCTGGCGGGCTGCTGACGTACATCGCCACCGCGCCCGACCGGTTGGAAGAGGCACGCGCAGCGATGCTGGAGGAGCTCGCCATCTTTCGCGCCGCGCCGCCCAGTGAAGCTGATACCTCCCGGGCAACGGCGATGCTTGCCGGTCAGGCGCAGGTCGCGCGGCAGACCGCCGGCTCTGTCGTCGCCGAGATCGCCGATGCGTGGCTGATGGGCGAGGGGCTTCACGAACTTGATGACCCGGGCGCCTCTTACACCCGGGTCATGCCCGAAGATGTCCACCGCGTGGCCGCGGCGTCGCTCGATCCGGCCAGTCGCGCCGAGGGAGTGCTCGAGGCGGTGCATGCCGGTGGCGAGTAGCTTTGCGGGGTGACCACTCCGCTGCCGGTGCCTGAACGGCGCCACCGCTTTTCCGGCGCCGATGCGATTTCGCTGGTGCGGATTCCGCTCGCTGTGGCATTCCCCCTGATGGATGGGGCGACCGAGCGGCTGGTGCTCATCGGGGCCGCCGCGCTCACCGACATGAGCGATGGATGGGTGGCCCGGCGATGGGGTGGGTCGCGCCTGGGCGCTGTGCTCGACCCGATCGCCGACAAGCTCTTCATGGCCTCGGCGTTTGCGGTCGTGCTGGTGTCGGGGAAACTGGCGCCGCTGGAGGTGCTCGCCGTGGTGATCCGCGATCTGGTGGCGTCGGTGGCGTTCTTCATCACTGTCGCACGGCGGCGAAGCACCGCCGTACCGGCACGAGCGGGCGGGAAGGCCGTGACGCTGCTTCAGCTCTGCACACTGGTCGCGTTCGTGCTCGACTCGACTGCGTATCTTCGCCCGCTCGCATGGGCCACCGGTGCGGTCGCGCTCTACGCGATCTACGACTACAGCAAACCCTTCTTCCGGAAACTCAGGTCATCATGAACGATCCCAATATTCGTGTTGGTACGTTGTCGTGGAAGGGTGACCTGCGCTTCACGGGCGGTGTCCCGGGCGGCCCGGAAATTACGCTCGACGGCAATGGTGCGGCCGGTCCTGGCCCCGTCGTGGCGCTGCTTCTCGCGGCTGCGGGCTGCTCGGCGGCCGACATGGTGGGGATTCTCGAGAAGCAGCAGGTGAAGATCCGCTCCTTCGACATCGAGGCAGTCGGACGCCGCGCCACCGACTACCCGAGGCGGATCCTGGAGCTCACGCTGACGTTCACGCTGGCGGGTGACGGGCTCACCGAGGCCAAAGCGCGCCGCGCCGTCGACCTCTCGCTGGAGAAGTACTGCTCTGTGGTGCTGTCGCTGAATCCCGACATCCCGATCAACTCGGAGATCGTGATCAACGACTGAGCACAACATGAAACAGCCGGCATCGTGTTGATGCCGGCTGGATCGTGCTGCGATCGCTGTGTCAGCCCAGGATCAGGCCGGAACCTCGGCCGTCTCCGGCTCGGGCTCGGGCTCACCGATCTCGTCGGTGTCGGCATCAGCATCAGCCGCGTTCTCCGGATGCTTCACGACTGGCTGGCAGAACCGCTCCCCGAGGGTGCGAACCTGTGTCAGCTCTTCCGCCGTGAGATTGTTGTAGCGATCGCCGAGATACTGCATGGTGTCGTCGATCCACTCCTTCTGGTGCTCAGGTGCCGCCTCGAGCACGCCGCAGCGAAGGATGTGGCTGAACAGCTCGTCCCGGGCCTGATCGAACGCCGTGGGCATCGATGGGGTACGGGGGGCCGCCTTCTTCCTGGACATTTACCTTCCTTGAACGTGTGCGGGGCGCGCTGCCCCATGACATGTGTCTCTCTATACGCACAATATACCAAAAACGTTCACCGTGCGGCAAATCCGGGTGTTTTCGCCTAGATTGTGCGGCGGCGCCACCCAATCCACACGGGCGGGCGCGAGCGCGGTCCAAACCCAGGCTGCGCGTCCGTTTCCCAGCCCCCACGGGGCCCGCGCTCGGGACGGACGCGTCGACAGAGGCACCATGGCGCAGTCCCAGAAGCCCTTCCTGATCGCGATCGGCGTGATCATCCTCGCCGGCGCGGCCTTCATCGGCCTGCGCATGACGAAGTCGAACGTCAGCATCCCGGCCAACCCGATCGTCACCACGGCCGACACCGCCGGTTTCCGGGGCTATCTCCTCGGTTCACCCGAAGCGCCGATCGAGATCACCGAATACGCCGACTACCAGTGCCCGGGCTGCGGCGCCTTCGCGACGGTGCAGTTCCCCGATATCAAGGTCCGACTGATCGACGCGGGCAAGGTCCTCTTCCGCTATCGTGACTTCCCGCTCGATGGCCTGCACCGGCACGCCCGCATCGCCGCGCACACGGCAGCATGCGCCGACGATCAGGGGAAGTTCTGGGACGTTGAGCACCGGATCTATGCGCGGCAGAATGACTGGGCGTTCCAGTCGGACGCGCTCCCGGTGATGGAGGAGATCATTCGCGACGCCGGCCTCGACCATGGCGCCTGGATGAGCTGCATGCAGTCGGCGAAGCACGCCGGTCGCATTCAGGCATCGTACGATGAAGGGGTACGGGTTGGTGTGCCGCAGACGCCGACCTTCCGCATCGAGGGTCGGCTGTACACCGCGCTGAGCGCGGACGGCATGGTCCGGCTGGTCGATTCGCTGATCGCCGCGAAGGCAGCAGCCACCCAGCAGGCCCCCGCGCCGGTTCCGTGACCGAAGAGCAAGGTGGCCATTCGGGCAAGGCCGTTGGTGGCCTTGCCCTCGCCGCACTCGGAGTGGTTTATGGCGACATCGGCACGTCGCCGCTCTACGCGTTGAAAGAGGCCTTCCACGGACCTCACGCTGTCGATCTCACCCACGACAACGTCCTTGGTATCCTCTCACTGGTCTTCTGGGCACTCAACTTCGTCGTCTCTTTCAAGTACATCGGGCTCGTGATGCGGGCCCACAACCGCGGCGAGGGCGGCATTCTCGCGCTCCTCGCGCTGGTCCGCCCTGGGGGGCAGAAGCGGGGACGGGGGCTGATCCTGATCGTCGGGCTCTTTGGTGCAGCGTTGCTCTACGGCGACGGAATCATCACGCCGGCGATCTCGGTGCTTGGCGCCGTCGAGGGGCTCGAGGTCGCGACGCCGATCTTCAAGCCGTGGATCATGCCGCTCGCGGTGGTGATCATCACTGCCCTGTTCGCGGTGCAGAGCCGTGGCACGGCTGGCATTGGCAAAATCTTCGGGCCGATGACCACGCTGTGGTTCATCTGCATCGCGCTCCTCGGCATCCGCGGCATCGCGATGCAGCCGGAGGTGCTCCACGCCGTCAATCCATGGTATGCCATGCAGTTCTTCATGCGGGAAGGTTGGCATGGCTTTGCTGTACTCGCCGCGGTGGTGCTGGTGATCACCGGAGGCGAGGCACTCTACGCCGACATGGGGCACTTCGGGCCGCGGCCCATCCGACTGGCGTGGTTCGCGGTGGTGCTGCCGGCGCTGGTGCTCAACTACTTCGGGCAAGGTGCGTGGCTGCTTGAGCACCCCGACGCATTGCTCGCCGAGACCTTCAACCCGTTCTTCGGGTTAGTGCCCGAGTGGGGCCTTTACCCGATGATCGTGATCGCCACCGCGGCCGCGGTGGTGGCCTCGCAGGCGCTGATTTCCGGCGCGTTCTCGCTCACTCAGCAGGCGATGCAGCTGGGCTTCGTGCCGCGGATGCGGATCATTCACACGTCGATCTCGGAAAAGGGCCAGATCTACATGCCCGGGATCAACTGGGCGCTCTGGGCCGGGTGCATCGGACTGGTGGTTGCGCTGCCGTCGTCGACCAAGCTCGCTGCGACGTATGGCGTGGCGGTCACCGGCGCAATGCTCACCACCACACTGCTCTTTGCGATCGTGATGCAACGCCTGTGGCATTGGCCGATGTGGCGCGTCATCGCCATAACGACAGTCTTCGCGGCGGTTGATGCTGCGTTCCTCGGCGCCAACCTGCTCAAGATTTCAGATGGCGGGTGGTTCCCGATCGTCGTGGCCGCATGCATCTACCTGCTGATGAGCACCTGGAAAAAGGGACGGCGCCAGGTCGCGGCGATCCTGCGCGAGTCGTCGTTGCCGCTGGAATTGTTCGTTCCCGACATCGGCAAGAAGAAGGTGCAGCGCGTGGCGGGGACGGCGGTCTTCATGACGTCAATCCCCAACATTGCGTCACCGGTTCTGCTGCATCACCTCAAGCACAACAAGGTGTTGCACGAGCGGGTGATCATGGTCACGGTCGAGGGCGCCGAGATCCCGACGATTCCCGAGACCGAACGGGTCACGGTCGAGGCGAAGGGAGAGGGGTTCTATCAGGTGATTGCGACTTACGGCTTCACCGAAACTCCGGACGTGCCGGCGCTGCTGCTTGCCGTGGGCGAAAGCCTTCGGCAGCCGGGCGACACCACCCGCCGCAAACTCCGGATGCAGGATGTCTCGTTCTATCTGGGGCGAGAGACGCTGGTCGTGAGGCCTCGCGGGCCTGACAATCCCCGCACCGATGCACAGATGCCGGCGTGGCGCACGCGGATCTTCGCGTTGATGACCAAGAACGCACAGAGCGCCACGGCGTATTTCGGGCTGCCGCCGAACCGGGTGATCGAATTGGGCGCGCAGATTCAGGTGTAACACCAACGCCGTCCATCCCACAACGATCGCCCCACAGGTGCCGCACTTGTGCGGCACCCGCGTTTACGCGGAACGGAAATTGTCAAATCACGTTCCGGCCAAGGCCGGGTGCCGCATGGAATGCGGAGCCTGTGGGGAAGGTTAACCTTCCGTCGCCTCGTATTCATCCCGCAACCGCGCCACCACGGCCGGATCCGCCAGCGTCGTCGTGTCGCCCAGCGCCCGCCCGTCGGCAATGTCACGCAGCAGGCGACGCATGATCTTTCCCGAGCGCGTCTTCGGGAGGTCGGCAGCGTAGTGGACGTCGTCCGGACGGGCGATCGCGCCGATCTTCCGCGCCACATGCTGGCGCAGCTCCTCGAGCAATTCAGGCGTCGCCGCATGGCCGTCCCGTAGCGTGACGAACGCCGCGATCGCATGTCCCTTGATCTCGTGCTCGCGCCCGACCACGGCCGCTTCTGCCACCGATGGATGATCGACCAGCGCACTCTCCACTTCCATCGTACCGATTCGATGCCCCGCCACGTTCAGCACATCATCGACCCGGCCGAGTATCCACCAGTAGCCGTCCTCGTCGCGCTTGGCGCCGTCGCCGGCGAAGTAGCGCCCTGGGAACCGGCTCCAGTAGGTCTCGCGGTAGCGCTCGTCGTCCCCATAGATGGTGCGCAGCATCCCGGGCCACGGTCGCGTGATGGTCAGGAAGCCGCCACCGGGGCCCTCCACAACCTTTCCGGTCGCATCGACCAGCTCCACGTCGACACCGGGGAAGGGAATCGTCGCTGATCCGGGCTTGGTTTCCACCACTCCCGGCAATGGCGTGATCATGATCCCGCCGGTTTCGGTCTGCCACCACGTGTCGACGATCGGGCACCGCCGCCCGCCGATATGCTCGTGGTACCACATCCATGCTTCGGGATTGATCGGCTCGCCCACGCTTCCGAGGAGCCGCAGCGAGCTCATGTCGTGTGCGTCAGGGTGCTGCGCACCCCACTTCATGAATGCACGAATCGCGGTGGGTGCGGTGTAGAACACGGTGACGCCATGGCGAGCAACAATCGACCAGAAGCGGTCGCGCTCGGGCCAGTCCGGCGCGCCCTCGTACATCAGCACCGTTGCACCGTTCGCGAGCGGGCCATAGACCACGTACGAGTGCCCGGTCACCCAGCCGATATCGGCGGTACACCAGAAGACATCATCTTCCTTGAGGTCGAAGACATACCGTGTGGTCGCTGCAGCCTGCACCAGGTATCCGCCGGTGGTGTGGACGATCCCTTTCGGCTTCCCCGTCGTCCCCGATGTGTAGAGGATGTAAAGCAGGTCTTCAGCGTCCATCCGCTCCGGCTCGCACTCGTCGGGCTGGCCGTCGAGCGTCTCGTGCCACCAGACGTCGCGACCTTCCACCATCTCGCAGCTGCCCGCACCGTCGGCCGTGCCGCCACGCCGGACCACCAGGCAGTGGCGAATCGAGGGGCACCCGGCCACGGCCTCATCGGCGAACTGCTTGAGCGGCACCACCTGCCCGCGCCGAAACCCTCCGTCGGCGGTGATCAGGCACACGGCCTCGGCGTCGTTGATCCGGTCGCGGAGCGATTCGGCGGAGAAGCCCCCGAACACCACCGAATGCACCGCACCGATCCGGGCGCAGGCCAGCATCGCGATCGCGGCCTCGGGGACCATCGGCAGGTAAATCGCCACGCGGTCGCCACGCCCCACCCCCAGTGACCTGAGGGCGTTGGCCGCGCGCGACACCTCGAGGTGGAGCTGCCGATAGGTGAGGACCCGCTGGTCGCCCGGCTCACCCTCCCAAACCAGTGCCGGCTTGTCGCGGCGGGGTCCGCCCAGGTGCCGGTCGACGCAGTTGACCGAGGCGTTGAGCGTGCCTCCGGTGAACCACTTCGCGTGCGGGAGATCCCACTCCAGCACGGTGTCCCACGGCGTGTACCAGTCGAGGGAGCGCGCCTGGTCGGCCCAGAAGGCCAGGGAATCGGCCTCGCCCGCGGCGTACAGGGCGGGCTGGGCATTGGCGTCCCGGGCAAAGGCTGCCGGAGGCGGGAAGCGGCGGTCCTCGGTGAGGAGGGTCGAAAGCTGGTCGTCGGTCATAGTGGAACCTTGCGAGCCATGATCGCGATCGGAAGGGGCGGGCGGAATGCGAAACGGCCTGTCAACTATCCAGACACGCCACCCGGCGGGCTACGTGGCAAACCTCTTGCTATCACTGGAGTGCGCTGGCGGGCGAATGTCCCTTCGGCAGTCCCAGGCAGGAGCATCCTTGACCGTGTCCACCCCGCAGGCGCCTACCCGCGTGCTGCAAGCCCCCGAGAACCTTGGCCTCGCCACGCGCGAGTCTTTTCGGCTGGAAGCCAATTCACTCCTCGATCAGATGGCGGCCGGCGAGGGCTGCCTGATTGTCGATCTGGGCAGCACCCGCCAGGTCGACTCGAGTGGGCTCAGCGCTTTGGTCATGATCCAGCGGCACGCCAGCGATCGGCGCCAGAAGGTGGTGCTGCGCGGGGTCGGGGCAGAACTCGAGTTCACCTTGGTGCTCACCAAGCTCGACGATCTCTTTCTCTTCGCGCAGCCCTAGTTCGCCTCCACGATCGCCGCGACTCTCGCGCATCCCCGCCCGTTCAGCCCCTCGCCCTATATTCGCTCGATGCCTGACCCCACTCCTCCCGCTGTCGAGGCCATAGCACTCGAACGTCGTTTCGGGGCGGTCGCGGCGCTTCGCGGCGTCACGCTGGCGGTGGGAGCCGGCGAGGTCGTGATGCTGCTGGGGCCCAACGGCGCCGGGAAGTCGACGCTGCTCCGCTGCCTCGCTGGCCTGGCCCGGCCCACCCGCGGGACGGTGAGGGTCGGCGGTGTCGACCTCTCGCGCGATCCATCCGCACGCGGCGTGATCGGGATCCTCTCCCACGCCGCGATGGTGTACGACGACCTTACCCCGCGGGAGAACCTCCGCTTCGCCGCCGCGCTGCACGAGGTCCCCGAACCCGCCGAGAGGATCGCCGCCGCGCTTCGCACCGCGTCGCTCGACGAACACGCCGACCGGCCGGTGCGGGGATTTTCTCGCGGGATGCTGCAGCGCCTCGCATTGGCCCGCGCCACGCTCCACGCTCCCGCGGTGCTGTTGCTCGACGAACCGTTCACCGGTCTCGATGCGCGTGCCACCGTCGCGCTGCGCGCGCGGGTTGCCGACGAGCGCCAGCGGGCGCGGGTTCAGATCTGCGTGACCCACGACCCCGCAGAGGTATGGGACGTCGCCACGCGGGTGGTGGTGCTGGTCGCGGGACGGGTGGTGCACGACGCGCCCCGCGCCGAGTCGCTCGACGGGTTCCGTGCGATGTACACGGAGTTGGTGGCATGAGCACCTGGAAGCCGGCGCTCGCGATCGCCGCCAAGGACCTCCGGATTGAATGGCGCAACCGGACTGCGCTGCTCACGGCGACGGTGTTCGCGATCCTCGTGCTGCTGATCTTCGTCTTTGCGCGGGATCCGGGTGTGATCGCGCTGCCGGTGCTCGCCCCCGCAGTACTCTGGGTCGCGCTCGCGTTTGCGTCACTCGTCGCGCTGAATCGCGCCTTTCTGCTTGAGCGCGAACATTCAGCCCTCGACGCCATCCTGCTATCACCGGCGCCTCGTGCTGCGCTGTTCTGGGGAAAGTGGCTCGCCAACGTGTGCTTCGTGCTGGTGGTGCAGGCAGTCGCGTTCCCGCTCTGGATTCTGTTCTTCAATGTGCCGCCGAGTAGCGCGCTGGTGTTGGTCGCAGGGGTCGCGGTGCTCACCGCGGTCGGGTTCACTGCGGTGGGCACGGTGCTGGCCGCGATGGCGGTGCGCACTCGCTTTGCGGAGCTGCTGCTTCCGGTGCTGTTGCTACCGTTCATGCTGCCGCCGGTGTTCTTTGCGGCGCAGCTCACCACGCGACTGCTCACGGGGCGTCCGGCCGATGAGCTCTGGGGATGGATCCGCTTACTTTCGCTCTACGACGTAGTGTTCCTGACCGTCGCAACCCTGCTTTTCCCTGTGGTGGTGGAAGAATGAGCATCGACGTGGCATCGGCGGAGCGCACGATCCGCCGCGGCAAGGCGATCACGCTCGCGGCGATGGCGGGGCTGGTGGCGCTGTACGTACTCGCCCTCCGGTACACGCCGACCGAACGGTTCGAGGGTCTGGTGCAGAAGGTGTACTACGTGCATCCACCCGGCGCGTACGCGATGCAGATCGCCTTCAGCGTGGTGGGCGTGGTGAGCGTGCTCTACCTCTGGTTGCGCGACGAGCGCCTCGACCGCTTCGCCGAGGCGTCGGCCGAGGTGGGCCTCGTCTTCGGCGCGATGACGCTCATCACCGGGCCGATCTGGGGCCAGCCCACCTGGGGCACGTGGTGGACCTGGGATGCGCGGCTCACCTTCACCCTGATCGAGGTGCTGGTGTTCGCGGGATACTTCGCGCTCCGTTCCGCCATGCAGGACTCGCAGGAGCGGGCGCGCTATTCCGCAGTCCTGGGTGTCATGGCGCTGCTGCTGGTGCCGTTCAACCATCTCACGGTGTACCTCTTCAACACCACCCACCCGAAACCGATCACGCTGCAGGTGGGGAAGCCGCAACTCCCCGATGAGATGCTTCGGACCTTCATCGTGGGGTTCGTGGTGTTCACCATGCTCTACCTCGGGTTCGTGATCACCCGCTACGGCATCGGCCTCCGCCGCGCCGCGACGGAGGCCAATGATGCCTGAGACTGGCAACAGCATGATCGCGGCGTACGTGGTGGTGGCGGTGATCGTCGCCGGGTACGCATGGAGCTTGTGGCGGCGCAGCCGCTAGGCGATCACGTCCTCGGTCACGGCGCCATCGTCACGCAACAGCACGTGATGCCAGAGCAGTGCGGCGGCCAATGCGCCAATGATCGGCCCGACCCAGAACACCACTTGTGCTGCCCACGTCCCGCTGATCACTGCGGGCCCGAAGGCGCGCGCCGGGTTGAGCGCGGCACCGGTGAGCGGCCCGCCGATCATGATCGCGAAGAAGAGCGTGAGGCCGATGCCGAACCCGCCGATGCGTGGCGCGTGCTTCGTGGCTGAGGTGCCCATGTAAGCCGACATCAGGAAAAACGTCAGCAGCGCCTCGATCGCGATCGCCGTCTTCATGGTCACCGCGCTGTTGAGCAGCGGTGTGCCCCACGCCACGATCCGTCCGACTCCGCCGGGAAGGAGCGCGGTCACCGTGAACGCGCCGAGGAGCGCGCCAGCGAGTTGCGACACGATGTAGACGAAGGCATCGACTGCGGGAATGCGGCGGACCGCCAGCATCCCCAACGTGACCGCCGGATTGAAGTGCGCCCCGGAGATGTACATGGTGCTCGACACTGCCACTGAGAGCACGATGGCGTTCACCAGCGCGATCGACATCAGCCCGCCTCTGGCGCCCGGGAAGGAATCCATCACGATGATGCCGCACCCGAAGAAGACCAGTGCGAAGGTGCCGTAGATTTCCGCGATGGCGCGGTGGACAAGAGAGGGTATCGGCATGGGACCTCGCGTGAGGGTTCGGCGTCGGGGAGATTCTCGCGAATCTACACCGAAGGCTGACGAAGCAGGAGCGTTCCGTTGCACCCGCCGAACCCGAACGAGTTCTTGAGCACAGCGCGAGGGCGAAACTCCATGCCCCCGGCGGGGACGTGATGGAGCGGAGCGTCCGCGTCGGGAGTAGCGAGGTTGAGCGTTGGCGGCACCCAGCCGCGGTCCATCGCGAGGCAGGTGATCGCGGTCTCTATCGCGCCGCTGGCACCCAGCGCGTGCGCGTGCCACCCCTTGGTGCCACTCACCGGGAGCGAATCAGTTCGCTCGCCGAACACCTCGCGGATCGCCCGTGCCTCGGTGCCATCGTTGAGCGATGTTGATGAACCGTGTGCGTTGACCCACTCCACTGATTCCGGGCTGCAGCCGGCGTCGTGGAGGGCCGCCCGCATCGCGCGTACCGCCTCGCGGCCATCGGGGCGGGGCTGAGTCATATGGAACGCGTCGTTGGTGAGCCCGAATCCGGCCAGCTCGGCGTACACGTGCGCGCCTCGCGCAGCTGCTCGACTGGCTTCCTCGACCACCAGGATCGCCGACCCCTCTGCCATCACGAATCCATCGCGGCCTGCGTCGAAAGGTCGCGACGCCGTGGCGGGATCGTCGTTGCGGGTGCTCATCGCACGGATCAGCGCGAACGACCCGTAGCACAGCGGATAGAGCGGCGCCTCGGACCCGCCCGCCAACACGATGTCGGCTTCGCCACTCGCCACGGCGCGGAGCGCCTGCCCGATGGCGATCGTGCCGGAGGCGCAGCTCATCGCGTTGGTCGAGTTGACGCCGGTCATCCCATGGGTGATTGCGATGTTGCACGAGAGTGCGCCGCCGAACACCGTGAGCGCGAGCAACGGATCAACATGCCGGAGACCGTGCTCGACATACTGCGTGTTCTGCGTCTCGGCGAAGCCGATCCCGCCGAGTGCCGTGCCCATCATCACGCCGACACGGTCAACGGCCTCATTGGCCATGTCAATGCCGGCGTCGTCAAGTGCGAGTTGGGCCGCGGCAAGCGCGAGTTGCGAACAGCGGTCGGTGCGGCGTGCCTGTCGTGCCGAGAGTGTCTCGACCGGGTCGAAGTCGTTGATCTGTGCGGCCATGTGCGAACGGAATGGCGACGGGTCGAACCGCGTGATGGTCTCGACCGCAGAGTGTGGTTGGTGCAGGCGGGCCCAGACGGCGTCGCTGCCGATGCCGATTGGCGTAACCAGACCCAGGCCGGTGATGACAACGCGGCGATTCATGCTGACTGCTCCGCGGCGCGCGTCACGCCTTGCAGGGTGCGGGTGGCGATGGCGTGCACAAACACCGGCCCGACCACGAGCCGTGCAGCTGTGTGTCCGATGAGCGGCCACGCTGGCCCGGTCCATTCATGCACGATGCGCACGATGCTTCCACCCTTGGTGTCGGGGGTGATTGTCCAGAGCACGTCCATTCCCTTGGTGATGCCGCGGACGTGCCGGTACCGGATCTCGTGCCGCTTGGGGTCAAGCCACATCTCCGATTCCCACCACGTCGGCCAGGGGAGTGGGCCGAACTGGCGCCACGCCGCCATCTCCACGAGGCCATCGCCACCGGGTTCGCCGCGGTGACGAGTCACCCATCGATAGTGAGGCAGGATGTCAGGCCAGCGTTCCACCTGGGCGGCAAACGGCCAGACCGCATCGGGCGGGGCGCTGCAGGTGGCTTCATCCACGGTGCGCATCATCGATCGGTTCGCCAGGCCGCGCTGACGCGCGCAAAGGGAAGGGCGGCAACCTGCGCGACGTGACCGGACTCTGCCACGAGATCGCGGAGCGCGTCGGCCGTGAATCCGCGGGCGATCGAGGTGATGCCGTCAATTCGGGTAGCGGGGTGCATCCGGAGGAGCCGGGCGCCCACCTGAAACGCGAGCGCGTATGCATGGGACGGCCGAAGGTCGGCGATCACCACACCGCGCCGGGCGATGCGCGAGCATGCGGCGAAGAGCGCAGCGGCCTGCTTCCGCTCGAAATGGTGTGCCACCTGGCTCATCAGCACCACGTCGACACTCTGTGGCGCGAACGGGAGCGCGCTCGCGCAGCCGAGGACGATGGGCATCCCGGTGGAGCGGGCAAGCACGGCCGCCGCCGGGATCCGTTCGAGACCGATTGAGGTGAAGGTCATCGCGCGGCCACGCGCCCACCGGGCGGCGTCACGTGGCAGATCACCGGCACCAGTACCGATGTCGCACACCACGAAACGCCCGCCCCGATCCTCGCGATCGAAGAGGTGCGCGAGGCCCCAGCGCACCGCGTGACATCCTCCGAACCAGCGGTTCGATCTCGTGATGTCCCAGAGCATCCGGCGGACCAGCGCGGGGTCAGCAGCCGGATCGTCGAGGATCTCGTCCGGTGAGGCCGACGCCGTCACTCGATCAGAACGCGTCGGGATCGGCATATCCGCCCCGATAGTACAACAGCGGGCGGCCGTGCTCGGCCGAGCCCCCGAACCGCACCCGCCCGATCACGATGGTGTGATCGCCAGCGTCGAAGTCCTGCCACTTCTCGCAACAGAGGTGCGCGAGCACCCCATCGAGGACCAGTTGCCCATCGGTGCCACGGTGCCAGCCCACGCCTTCGAAGCGATCGGGGAGGCCGGCCGAGAAGCGCCGTGATAGCGCCTCCTGATGCGCCTCGAGGATGTTGACGGTGAACGTGCTCGCGGCCGTGATCGCGGCGTACATCGATGCCGCCTTGTCGACCGCCACGGATATCAGGGGCGGATCGAGGGACACTGACGCAAACGAGTTGGCCGTGATCCCCGCCGGCTGACCCGCCTCATCGAGCGTCGTCACGACCGTGACGCCGGTGGCGAAGCGGCCGCAGAGCTGGCGGAATTCGTATTGGTCCACGTTGGAAACTCCGGGTAAGGTCGGGACGGAGAACGGAGAACGGAGAACGGAGAACGGATGACTTACGGCTCTGTTGCGCTAACGGCATACGTCTCACGACTCTCCGTTCTCCGCTCTCCGTTCTCCGTTCTCCGTTCACACGATCATCTTCGCCATCGCCACCGGATTCAGGATCCGCCACGGCGACACAAAATTACCGGTGACCCCGATCAGCATGTCGGACATGCCGCGGCGCTGCAACCGGCCCACGGCACGATCGAAGAGCGGTGGTGCGAGCATCGTATAGCCGATCATCCGCTCGACGATCCACTTGCCGAGGAAGGCGCGGCGGCGCAACGTGCGATACGGTTCGAGGCGGCGGGCATCGATCTGCCCTTCCTGGGCCAGCGCCTCGTCGAGCACGCCGGCGGCCATCTCGCCACCAGCGAGCGCGCTGCAGATTCCCTCACCGGTGAACGGATCGAAGAAGTCAGCCGCGTCGCCGACCAGCAGGATCCCGTCGGTCACGCTGCGCCGCGACATCGCGTCGAACGGGCCGGTGACCAGCACACCCCGCGCGAAGTCGTGGGGCACCCGTCCGGCGATCCCCGGCACCTGCTCCAGGTGTTCGAAGAAGAAGTCGTCGGTCCGGCCGCTCGCACCGGTGGCGATGCGCTCCGGCACGACCAGCGCCACGTTGGCGACGCCACCGCCCAGAGGGTTGAGCCCCACGTATCCCTTCGGTCCTACGTGAAGCTCGGCTTCGTGGCCAAGCCCGGTCACGCCGCGAACGTGGGCCACGAACGCCATCCGGCGCAACCATCCCTGACGGTGCAGCCCGGCGCGCCGAGCCACGACACTCCGCAGGCCGTCGGCGGCCACCACCACCCGAGCGTCGAGGTGAGTGAGCGTCCCGTCGCCGGGACGAAGCGTGACCCGCATCGCGTCAATTCCACTGCGGTGCACGCCCGTCACCGTGGCTTCCTCCACCACTTCGACACCAGCGCGGCGCGCGGCGTCGACCAATGTCGCGTCGAGCAGCATCCGCGGGATGGCGAGGCCGGTGTCTCGGAATGGCTCACCGCCGGCGCGGGCGAAGTGCCCGGTGAGGGCGTGCCCCAGCGATCCCGTCACGGTCGTTCCTGCGAGCACGCGTGCGGGAGCGGCGTCGATGGCGTCGAGAACGCCGAGCGCATCAAGATGTCGGAGCGTTTCGGGCGAGGTGTATTCGGAACAGGCCTTGTCGCGCGGGAACCTGGCACGATCGACCATGGCCACCTTCCGCCCGTGTCGGGCGAGATGGATCGCGGTCGAGCTTCCTGCTGGTCCGGCACCGACGATCAGGACGTCGGTGCGCTCAGGCCTCATGGGCGCTGCGGGCCAACGCGACGGACACCTTGGTGCGCAACGCGTCCGGGCAGGGCGGCGAGCCCATCGCCTTCAGGCGGGCCAGGAAGGCGCGCTCGTAGCGCTCGATGCAGAGGCATCGCTGGCACGTTTCCATGTGGGCCTGCATCGTGGTGATCTCGTCGTGGGTGAGCTCGCCGCGCCGCAGGGCGTCGAGCTGATTGAGCACGGCTTCACACTCATACGGCAAATCTGTCATGCATCCTCTCCAGTAGACGGGATGATTCCCGTCTCCTCGGCGTAACGCCGGAGACGCCCCTGAAGGATCCTGCGAGCTCGAAAGAGCCGGGACTTCACTGTTCCGACGGGTATGTCGAGCGCCATCGCGATCTCGGCATAAGGCAGCTCCTCGAGGTCGCTGAGCACCACGACCTCACGGAACTCGTCGGGGAGGTCATTGATCGCGCGAATCACCTCATCATCAATGATCTCCGAGAAAAATCGGCCCTCGGGGTCGGGATCGCCGGTGTCGGGCGGCTCCGGGATCGCGCCCATATCCACCTTGGTGGGCTGGCGCTTGCGGCTCCGCCACCCCGAGATGAACTGATTGCGCAGGATCGTCACCAACCAGGCCCGGGCATTGGAGCCGGTCTGGAAGGACTTCCATGCCTTGAGAGCGCGGAGCATCGTGTCCTGAACCAGGTCGTCGGCCGCAGCGGGCTCATTGGTGAGCCGAAGGGCAACGCGGTACAGGGTGTCGAGGTGAGGGAGTGCCTCGGCTTCGAACTCGGCGGCTACGGTGTCGGCCATGACAGAAGGTACATCACGCCCTGCCGGTCCCGCCTGTGTCGTGGTACGTTCCGCGCCCGATGTCCGACGGCTTCCCCGCGATCCTTCCATTGAGCCTCCTCGAGGCGGTGCAGAATATCGATACCCCTCCCGACGACGGGATGGGGGCGCTGGAACACGAACTCGCCGCGAAACGATTCGGGCTATCGGCTACGGTCGCGGCCCAGGTGGCGCGCTATCGTGAGCGTGCCGAAGCAGGAGACGACGTGGACGCCGAGGAAGCACTCGCTGTCTTCCGATTGGTCAGCCGGCGGCCCGACGCGGCACTGGTGTATGCTGACGCCGGCCGACGCGCAGCGCGGTTCGCGGCGCGGCGGCGGGGGACCGGATCGCGGGCGTTGGCGATGGCAACCCCCGGACGGGTGGCGCGGGTGCTCAACCTTCGGCGCGCCGGCAGCCTGGCGCGGCGGTGGCTCATGGCCGACCTGCGGGACGCAGACGGTCAGCCGAGGTGCGAATTGACCGATTCTCTCACCGCGCGGGTCGCCGACGGCGGGACCGCATGCGTCTTTTACACCGCGGCGCTCGCCGAGCTCCTGAGGTTGGTGGCTGGGATCGAGGGCTCGGTGACCCACAACTCATGCAAGGGGCTGGGAGAGCGGAGCTGCATCTGGCTCGCCGCCCCGACGGAAGGACTCGAATGAACGGACTCGCCAAACTCGACCGCACGGTGCTTCGCGACACGCTCGAACGGATGGGCGCCGACGGTTGGCTGCTCTTCGACTTCCACGGCTGCAACCCGGTGGCGCAGCAAATCCTTCCCGGTGGCGCGATGGCGACGCGGCGGGTCTTTGTCTGGGTGCCCCGCGAGGGGCCGATGACGGCGATCGTGCACCGGATCGAGATGCAGCCTTTTGCCGGGTTCGATGGCCGAATCATCCCCTTTGCGCGCCACGCCGAGCTGCATGCGGCGCTGACTGACACGGTGGGCGGGAAGGTCGCGGCGATGGAGATCTCGCCCCGCGATGCAGTCCCGTATCTCGACCGGATACCGTGGGGGGTGATCGACCTCCTCCACTCGCTCGATGTCCGGACGGTGCCCAGCGACGAACTTGTGACGCGGTTCGCGGCCACGTGGTCTGTAGAGGAAGCGGCGGAGCATCGCCGTGCGGCGGAGATCATCCGGACGATCGCCCTTGAGGCGCTCGCCGGGGCCAACCGCCGGGCAGGGACCGGGCTCAGCGAGAGCGTGCTGCAGCGGGAAGTGGTCATGGCGATGGAACAGGCGGGGCTTTTTCTGGATACCCACCCCATCGTCGGCTTTGGTCCCAATGCGGCGAACCCCCATTACGAGCCCCGCAAAGGTGCGGATCGCACCCTCGGCCCCAACGAGGTGGTGCTGCTCGACCTCTGGGGTGGGGTCAGGGAGGGGGCGATTTTCGCTGACCAGACTTGGATGGGGTTTTCCGGCAGCGATGTGCCGGCTCGGGTCCAGGAGGTCTGGACCACGGTGCGGGATGCGCGCGACGCGGCGGTGGCCAAGGTAGTTGAGCTGGCGGCTGCGGGAGGCCCGGTCCCGGGTTTCGAGGGGGACAGGGCAGCGCGTCAAGTCATTGAGGCAGCAGGGTTTGGAGAGTTTTTCGTGCATCGGACCGGTCATTCCATCGACCGAGACCTTCACGGCTCTGGCCCGCACCTGGATGACTACGAGACACACGACGACCGGTCGTTGATGCCGGGGACGGGGTGCTCGGTGGAGCCGGGGATTTACCTCCCGGGGGAGTTCGGGGTTCGGAGTGAGGTCAACCTCTTCTGGGGCCCGGGTGGTCCTGAGGTGACCCCGGGGGAACCCCAACGCGAACTTGTGACAATTGCTTGACACTGGTTGGGGGAGCGGGCATATTCTCCCGGCCCGGCAGATCGTCGGGACATTCCGATCGCCAGAGAAACAAGAGAAACAACAGTCCCGATCGACCGGAACGTGCGTTTTTTCGCACGGCCGCTGCATATGCAGCGAGTCGCGCACCCCGGATGCCACCCGCGGCATCCGACCGTGTCCCCCGCCTCCTCCCAGGGGCTGCGTGACACGATGCATGACCAGCTTTGATGGTCGTCACGCCATGGTGCGTGGCGCAGCAGGAAACGGTGCCCGGCCGCCCGGTCGGTCATCGAGCATCGAAGGAGCGGCTTTTCCCGTGCACTCGCCTTCGGAGGGTGGTTCCATGAAGCAAAGTGGTTTGAGTTCCCTCACACGTCTCGCGCGTTCAGTCGCGCTGACGGTCGTGGTCACCGGCTTTGGCGCTTCGGCGCTCGCAGCCCAGGGTGGCACCGGCAAACTCGAGGGTCGCATTCGTGATCAGGGCGGTACGCCCGTTGCCAATGCGCGCGTCATCATCGTCGGTACCGCGTTCAGCGCGGTTGCCAACCCCCAGGGGTACTACTTCTTCAACAGCGTGCCGGCGGGTGTGATCAACATCCGCGTCCAGTACGTCGGCTACAAGCCGACCGAGCTGGCCGGCATTCGCATCACGTCTGGCCAGACGATCACGCAGGACGTCTCGCTCGAAGCCACCGCGGTGACGGTGACGGAAATCGTCGTCGTCGAGGCGAAGAACGCGCTCGTTCCGCGCGACCAGGTCACGACCAAGCAGGGTGTGAGCGGAGACTTCGCCGCAGCGCTCCCGATCGACCGGATCAGCAACGTGCTCGCGCTGCAGCCGGGCGTGATGGCATCGCCGGGCGGCGGGACGCTCTCGGTGCGCGGCAGCCGCGCCGATGAAAACAGCACCTACGTCGACGGCGTCCCGGTCACCGCGGGCAACCGCGGGACTGGTGCCAGCTCGCGTGGTGTCGGTGGCCTCTCGATCGGCGTCAACGCCTTCGAGGATGCCTCGATCACCACCGGCGCCTCGTCGGCAGAATACGGCAATGCGCAGGGCGGCGTGATCGCGATCACGACCCGCACTGGTGGTAACCGGTTCTCCGGCAACGTCGGCTACGGGACCGATGAGTTTTCCGGCCTCAAGCAGTCTTCCGGCTCGAACTTCGCGCAGCTGTCGCTCGGCGGCCCGATCATGAAGAACCTCACGTTCTTCTTCGGTGGCGTGCTCGAGGGCACCCGCTCTAACCAGGGCGGCTTCAGGGGTTATGAAGTGCCGTCCTGGACGGCGGTGAGCGTCGACACCACGTATGCCGTGGCGCGCAGCACCAGCGCCACGGCCGACACCAACTTCGTCGACGTGTACAACTACGCCGTCGTGCGTGGTGAGTGCGACGCCGACTATGTCGCGGGTTCCAGCGATCCAGGCATCGCCAGCAACTACGGCTTTGACTGCCTGGGCAACCGCAACGCCTACGCGCCGGCGACCACCTACCAGCTCACCGGCAAGCTGAACTACTCGTTCGGCCAGGGTTCACGTGTGGTGGTGTCGTACATCACGAACCGCGGGCAGTCGCGCAACCGCACGGGACAAGCCAGCGACCTCGTCGGTGCGTCGCTGACCAAGAACAACGTGCTGACGGCGAACTGGAACCAGCAGCTCTCGAAGAGCAGCAGCCGCGCCCTGGCCCTCGATACGTACTTCTCGTATCAGTGGGATCGCTCGATCGGTGGCTTCCTGACGTCGCAGTCGGAGGCGGACACCCGTGATCCGTTCAATGGCTGGTTGATCAAGGATCTCGACTTCCTCTACGGCTTCGACAACTTCCCGGTGACCGAGGAACTGATCAACAACTACCGGACCCAGAAGGAAGGGACGGCGATCACCGTACTCGACCGTCGCAACACCGGCCAGTACGGCGGGCAGGCAGGCTTCGGTGGGCCGAGCGGTAACCCGGGATCCGCGGGCGGCGGCGGCGGCGTGAACGGCTCGCTCAACACCGCCCGGGAGAGCCGCTTGATCGGCAAGGCGAACCTCGACTGGCAGGTTGACCGCTACAACCGCATGAAGATCGGCGGCGAGTACACCAAGTACGACATGAGCAACTACTCAGTGGGCGCCTCGGCGCAGGCGTTCTCGGATGTCTGGCTGGCCAAGCCGGTTCGCTACAACGCCTTTGTCGAGGATCGTCTCGACCTCGGCGACGTGGTGCTTGTTGGTGGTCTCCGGTACGACTTCTTCGACGTGAATGCGAGCAAGTGGAAAGACTTCCCGCGCATCTCGTCGCGCCCGGGCTTCACGGCCGATTCGCTGGCCGCCAATCCCGACGCATTCCTGACGCCGTACACGAGCCACAACTACATCTCCCCGCACATCCAGGTGGCGTTCCCGGTGACGGAGCGGACCAACTTCCGCCTCTCATACGCCCAGCAGGTGCAGACCCCGGACTTCTCGGTGGTGCTGCAGGGCTCGAACACCGACCTGTCGATCACAAACACGAACAACAACTACGGTTCCGATCTCGACTTCGGAAAGTCGATCATCTTCGAGTTCGGTGTCCGTCACGCGTTCAGCGACGACATGGTGCTCGACCTGACCGTGTACAACAAGGACAACCTGGCCAACCCGGCCGGCCGTCTGGTGCCGCTCATCGATCCGCTCGGTGGCGACCGCAACGACATCCGGCTCTCGGTCAACCAGGACTTCGGCAACACCCGCGGGATGGACCTCCGTCTTGACCGCCGGTTCGGCAACCTCTTCAATGGCTTTCTGAACTACTCGTATCAGGACGCCAAGAACACGGGCACCGATCCGTACTCGTACATCAACTTCGGCTCGCGCATCCTCAGCGGCCTGTCCGGCACGAACGCGCCACCGCCGCAGGCCGCGCAGCCGACCAACATCTCGCGTCCGCACTCGATCAGCGGTGCCTTCGCGCTCAACTTCCCGGGTGACTTCCGCCAGGGTTCCGTGGTCGGTGCGGTGCTCAACCGCCTTGGCGCCAATGCGACATTCCGCTACGCCTCGGGCACGCCGTACACGCGTTGCGATCCGAACGATGCCTCCTCGAACAACGTCCGTAGCGGCTCGCCCTGTGGCTCGACGCTCGCCGGAGACTTCAATGCTGCGCGGCTCCCGGCCTACAAGGAGTTCAACCTCCGCGTGACCAAGGGCTTCCAGCTCGGCTCGCTCGACCTCACGGCGTATGCCGATGCCCGCAACCTGTTCAACTTCAGGAACATTGCGCGGGTCTACACCCAGACCGGTGACATCAAGAACCAGAAGGTCATCGACCTGGCCTACACGACGGACTCGATCAACTACCGTCAGTTCGCCGCGGCCAACAATGCGGTGAACCCTGACGGGTCGATCTCGCTGCCGAACCAGGCGGGGTGTGGCACCTGGAAGTCGGCGGGCAACGTGCCGGCGGCCCCGAGCTGCTACTACTATGTCAAGGCGGAACAGCGCTTCGGCAATGGCGACGGGGTCTACACCCTCGCCGAGCAGCGCCGGACGTCGGACCAGGGCAACCTGGGCACCTTCCACATCTCGAACTTCGCGTTCGCTGGTCGGTCGCTCCGGTTCGGTATGGAGCTGAATTTCTAAGTACCACTCGCCCTTCGTCACGGGTCGGCCCAATGCCGGCCCGTGTCGGGGGACGTTGGCATCCATTGACGAGAGGTAAGCAATGCACTCACTGCGTAGTAAGCGTGGACTCATCGCGGCGGTGGCGCTCGCCCTGGGTATTGCGCTTGCGCTCCCCAGCACCGCGTCTGCCGGGCCGGAGACGGGAGCCAAGCGTGGCCAGGGCCGTGGTTTTCGGCTCTTCGCCCGCCCCCTCGGCGCGATCACCATCAACCGTGTCTACCTGGGCCTGAGCAATCAGGGCCTCGTCGGCGTCGACTCGACCAACTCGTCGACGATCGGTGGCGGTTTCTGGCCGAAGGGCACCCCGAACCAGTACGTCTTCAACTCCGGCCTGCAGATCGCCGGCATCATTCAGGGCAGCAAGCCCGCGAATCCGTGGGGCGGCGACACCACCGGTGGCTTCTTCTTCGATCCGAAGGGAACCACCGAGCACGGCGTCGGCCTCACCGACATCTACAACGCGACCAACCCGGCCGATGTGGCCAACTGGCCGCAGGGCGCGTTTGTCCCGCAGGGCGACGTGAGCGAGGAGATCTTCAATCCGCTCCTCCGCGGCCGTGTGTCGGCGTCGCAGGGTGACGTATGGTTCGTGGCGTGGGAAGGCGATCCGGGCCTGAATGCCGGACGCTCGCACCCGCTCGGGATCGTGGCGGAGTATCGTGGCCTCGGCTGGAACTATCCGGCGGGCAACGAAGACATCGTCTACTTCATCGTCACGTTCTACAACATCACGTCGCGCAACGCGGCCGACTACGCACAGTACCGGCCCGGCATCCGCGAGATTCTGGTCGATGCCTCGCAACAGTTCCATAGCCTCAACAATGCGCGATTCGGGATCACCCTCCCGACCGGCGGCTACACCATCGGGCCGATGTACAGCGCCTTCGCGGCCGACATGGACGTGGCCAACGCCGGCGCCAACTTCGCCAGTGTCAACCTGCCCTTCGCCATCGGCTACACCTACGAGTCGGATTTCACCCGGCCCACCGGCTGGCAGTTCGACCCGGCGATCTTCGGCGCGCCGTTCTTCAGCGGCTCCGGCTTCGTCGGCATCAAGTACCTCAAGGGTCCCGATGGCCCGGGCGTCATCCAGCTCTACGGCAACACCACCAACGGTGGCGCGTTTTCCGACGCAGCCAACGTCACCCGGCTCTTCCGCTACCTCAAGGGAGACGTGCTGACCTCGGCTGGCGACCCACAGTGCAACAACGGCGACCCACGCATCACCCGCATCTGCTATATCGCGCCGGCCACCCCGTTCGACGTCCGCCACTTCCAGTCGTCAACGGCACTTCAGCTCGCCCCAGGTGGGTCCGGCTCGATCGTGGTGGCTTATGTGCACGCCGCTCCCGTCGCGATCGCCGGGTATGTCCCTGGCACCCGCGTGGTGCCGGGCGACGCGACCCGGCTCACCGATCCGGCCCGCCTCAGCCTCGGGGCGAACAGGATCGACTCGCTCACCGGTTTCCGGGGCTGGGTCGACCGCAACGCCGACAACATCGTGGACCAGACGGAGTTCAGCGTCGTCCCTCGCTCGCTCCTCGGCAAGTCGCTAGTGGCGCAGTCAGTGTTCGACGGCAAGTTCCTGTTGCCGTTCTCACCGGAGTCGCCGGAATTCTTCCTGATCCCCGGCAACAATCAGGTCACGGTCCTCTGGAAGCCATCGCGTACCGAAACTGATGGTGACGCATTCTTCGAGTTGACCCGTGCCGCCACGATCACCCCTCCGGGTGGTGGGGCACCCGTGGTCAACCCGCTGTACGACGCGAACTACCGTCAGTTCGACGTTGAGGGTTACCGGATCTATCGTGGTCGGATCGACTCGCCGTCGTCGCTGCGCCTGATCGCGCAGTTCGACTACTCGGGCACCAAGTTCCGGGACTTCACGGGTCAGGTGATCATCGCCTACGATCCGGCACACCCGGCCGAGCCGTTCACGCTCGGCAATTGTGCCCCCGACCTCGGCCTGTACGCTGGCTGTCCGGTGGCGTTCGAGAATGTCGGCCCGGGCACGCCACGGACCGTATTCATCAATCGTGAAATCAACGATCCGCTGGTGCAGGTCCCGATCGGTGGCCGGACCCGTCTCTTCAGCGGCGATGTGTTCATCACCCAGGCCGACACCGTAGTCACGGGCGGGAACAGTGGCTTCCCGGCGCTCAGCAACACCGGCGTTCCGTTCGTGTTCATCGACAACGATGTCCGCAACGGCCTGACGTACTATTACGCCGTTACCGCGTTCGACGTGAACTCGATTTCATCGGGTCCGACGTCGCTGGAGTCGCCACGCACCACCCAGCGTGTAACGCCGGGTGTAACCGCCGGCAACTACGAAAACTCGGCCACCATCACCACGGGCGTCATCGGCCGCAACGGTGTGCGCACCGATAAGGTGGTACCGACCATCGATCCGCTCACCGGCAAGTTCAGCAAGCGCTTCCCGGTTGCGACCGGCCTCTCGGTCGGCCTCGCCGGGTTCGTGCGCGAGCTGTTGAGTGCGCCGGGCGAGGTGAGCCTCAGGCTCGACTCGATCGGGCTGGGTACGCAGGCAGCGGCATCGTCGCAGAACGCGATTCGGTACTTTACGGTGACGACGCCGAATGGGACGACGAATCTCTCGATTCCCGTGACGATGTCTGCCACGAGTGGTACCACGGCAAGCGCCGGGTCGTTCACGGCGATCACGGCTGATCCCGCCCTCACCGCTCGGTACGGCGGCTCTCCCGGCTACACCATCGCCGGGTCGTACGAGGACGTGGTGAACGGCGGGTACTACACTGGCGTGCTTCCCCGTGGCGCAGTCAACAGTGCGCCGGGCTTCGGCGGTTCGCCGAACGGCTTCTTGAACGGCCCGCGCTGGTTCATCGGCGACAATGAGACCAAGGATCACCCGAACGCGGGCAATCCCGGTACGTTCGCCACCGGGTTCGTCACCACGAACTTCAACAACTCCGGTGCGCTCACCGGCGTCGTGACGGTGCACCGCCCGGTTTCGTACCAGGACCGCGGCTCGTTGTGGCGCAACTTCGAAGCTGCGGCGTCACCGTTCGTAGGTGCCGCGGATTACCGCGTGTATTGGGGAGCGGCCGGCAAGATCGACTCAGTCATCGACCTTACACATGACGTCGTCGTGCCGTTCCGGGCTCGTGCCGGTGCTAGCTGGGGCATCCTGAATGGTTCGGATGTCCCGGCGGCCCAAAGCCGGGACCAACGGGCGGCACTCACGGCCAGCGACATCGGCTGTGTGGCGCCGTTCAAGACCGAGGCCCAGACGCAGTCCAGCAGCGTTGCGATCTGCGGCGGGGCGGCGGTGTCATTCGTCCAGACCGCGGTACCGGGTCCGATCGTGTTGAACCATTCGAATGCGAACGGCGACACTGGTCCCAATTCTGACCTGTTCGCACCGGTGGCCGCGAACAACGGCTTCGGGCTGTACCTCCACGGTCGGTGGTTCATCATCGAGCTGGCTGGCGGCGCAGTGCCGGCTGCCGGGACGCAGTGGACGATGCGCGATTACATCGGTGCGATCCGCGGCGGTACCGGCACGGCAGGGAGCTTCGGCAACTACATCTTCACGCCGCAGACCTTCATTCCGGCGGGTTCCCAGGCGGAACAGGCGCTCTTCCAGTTCACGGCGGTGGGTGCGAAGGTGTCGTACCAGTTCGACGTGGTGAACCGGGTCAATCCATCGACCCAGGAAACGCTGGCGAGGATCCACACCGTGCCGGATCCGTACTACGTCACGAGTGCCTTCGAGACGACCACGAACAGCAAGATCATCAAGTTCGTGAACCTCCCGGAGACGGCGACGGTTCGGATCTACACGGCGAGCGGTGTGCTGGTGCGCGTCCTCAAGCAGGCTACCACGTCATTCGAGGGCGAGCTTACCTGGGACGTCCGGAACCGGAACAACCAGTTCGTCGCCAGCGGTGTGTACTTCTATCACGTCGAAGCGGAAAACGGTGAGACCACCGTCGGCCGCATGACCATTGTCAACTACGTCCAGTAGCCCACAGAGCAGGGGCGGTGTGCCGGCAACGGTGCACCGCTCCACCTCAGGAGAGCGACGCATGAATCGCAGCACTACACTTCGGTGGCTCCTCGCGGCTGCTCTGGTCGGCTTCGTCCCAGCCGTTGCCACGGCACAGGACGGGGGCAACAACGACCAGACGGGATTCGGCACCACAGCCGCGGAGTTCCTCCTCCTCGGTGCCAACGCGCGCGGCACGGCGCTTGGCGGGTCGTACATCACCGTGGCATCCGACGTTGGCGGCACCAACGGGAACCCGGCAGCCCTGGCGCTGATGACGCGCCCGGGCGCCCAGTTCTCGCAGTTCGACTACGTGGCCGACACCAAGCTGAACTGGGGCGCGGTCGCGTTCCCGTTCGGTGGCGGTGCCCGGGCGTTCGGCGTCCAGTTCGGGACGTTCGGCTTCCGTGACCAGCCGGTGTACACCGCCGACGCGCCGGAAGGCACGGGCGAGGTGTACAACGTGAGCGAGTCGTTCGTCGGCCTGACTCTGGCCCAGAACTTCTCCGATCGTTTCTCGGTCGGCATCACGGTCAAGGGCATCTTCGACCAGCTCGGCCAGACCAACGGCTCAGCGTTCGCCATGGACTTCGGGACGCACTTCCACTCGAACCTCAATGGCCGCCCGATCCGCTTCGCGTTCGCGCTCACCAACCTGGGCACGACGCTGAAGTACGACGGCGACGCTATCCGCATCGGCACGCCGCGCGATTCGATCTCGGGAGAGGATCCGGTGCCGAACCTCAACCAGCCGAGCCTTTACCGGACCACCGGCTTCGCGCTGCCGACGATGTTCCGCGTCGGCCTCGCATATGACGCCCTTTCGTCGGGCAACAGCCGTGTGACCGTTATGGGCGAGTTCAACCAGGCCCGCTCGAACAAGGCGGCCTTCGGCTTCGGCGCCGAGCTGGCCTCGGCCAAGCTTGGTGGCACCGGGTTCGGCGTCGCGCTTCGCGGCTCGTACTCGTCGCAGCCTGCCAACAGCTACTCCCTCGACTCGTTCGGCGTGGGCATCGACAACAAGCTCAGCGACGAGAAGAAGCAGGGCCTCGCCCTTGGCGCCGGCCTGATGTACGACACCTCTGGCTTCCAGGTCGGTTTCGACTACGCGTGGAAGAACATGGGGCTGCTCGGCGACGTTTCCTTCTTCACGGTGTCGCTGGGCTGGTAAGCACCTTGCCGGATCCGGGGTGGTTCGCCACCCCGCGCTCCGGTTCTGACAACGCCTGACCTGACTGGTGGTGCAGCAATGCTGAGTTCACTCCTGACTGGCCTCGTCGCTCTGTCGACGATCGTCGCCCCGCCGAAGCTGGCGGTGCACGCCGTGCGGTTCTATTCGCCCGTGGCTGGTCAGACGAGCGTGCTGGCGTTCGTCCAGGTTCCGTATTCGCTGGCCGAGGTGGCTGGCGATCGCGTTGCGTGGAAGACCATCATCCAGGTGCAGGATGCCAACGGAATGATGATTTACCGCGAGGAGCTGTGGCGCGGCGCACCGGCTGTGATGAAGCAGCCCGGAGCCTACGGGATCGAACCGCTCCAGTTTGCGCTCACTGCCGGTGGCAAGTACACGATCATGGCCACCGTCCAGGACAGCGCCACGGGCAAGACAGCATCGGCGCAGACCACGGTGGATGCCTATGGCAGTTCGCCGATGGTTTCGGACCTTCTTCTCGCGAGCTCTATGCGGATGGCGGCCGAAGGCGACACGGAAATGGCTCCTGGCGAGGTTGGCCGGGGTCGGCTCCGGTTCGTAACCGCACCAGAATTGGTGCTCAACGGACTTTCGCCGGCACTGTCGTTTCTTGTCGAGGTCTACTCGCCGAACGCGGTCGAGGTCTCGACCGCGCTCGAGGTTCGTGACTCGGCGGGAGCGACCATCTATGCCATCCCGGCCTTCGACCAGCAGATCGGCGAGGGTGGTGGGGTCATCCGCGGGACGGTTCCGCTCGATGGTCTTCCCGAGGGCGGGTATGTGCTGCGGGCCACGGTCACGATTGGATCGCAGAAGATCGAACGGAGCAGCCGTTTCTCGGTGGGTAGCGTCGAAGAAGCATTGGCACGTCAGGCGGGTAATCGCGCCGCCGACCAGCTCACCGACGAGGGATATTTCGGGTCGTTGTCGGAGGATCAGCTCGACCGAGCCTCGGATGCGCTGGAGCTTATTGCAAGCAACCGCGAGCTCTCGGTGTACAAGGCGAGTGGTGATGGTCGCCTCTCCCTCGCAGCCAAGCGCAAATTCCTGGTCGACTTCTGGGCGCAGCGCGACCCGGACAAGTCAACCGACCTGAACGAAGAGCGCGTCAATTTCTATCAGGCCATCGATTACGCCAATACGGCCTTTGCGGAAACGGGGCGCAACTCGCGTCCGGGCTGGAAAACCGATCGTGGACGGGTTTGGGCCCGGAACGGTGGAGCACCGTCCGAAGTCCGGAGCCAGCCGCAGTCGGGCCGGGCGCCACCGTACGAGATCTGGCGCTACACCAAGGGTCGGATGCGGTACTATGTCTTTGCCGACCGGAACAACCTCGGGGCGTTCACGCTGATGAAGTCGAACGACCTGAAGGAGCCGGGCAATGCCGCCTGGATCGAGGTCATGACGCCGGAAGCGGTGCGTGATATCGGGCAGTTCCTGGGCATCAACCTGTTCGAGACGTCACCGGGGTCGTTGCTCAATACCGGAACGCCCTGAGCACACGATTGATCACTGACGGGCGCCGAGATGGCACCCATCACCTCTCCTGAGGAGCAGCGTATGAAGGGAATAGTTCGTGGGGTACTGGGCATGGCGCTCGCAGTCGGCATGACCGCCTGCACCAACGACGATACGGTCGGCATCGGCGGCGACTTCAACAACGTTGACGTCGACAAAAACGCCCTCTTCGTCGGCGTCGGCGACAGCAGCGCCGTGCTCGTGCGCCTGGTCAACGACCTCCGCGCCTCCACTCCGGCCGCCTTTACCGTGTCAAACGGTGCTGGCGTCCGCGTCACTTATGACGCGACCTACCGCCCCGATTACACTCAGGGCGACACCCTCATTGCCCCACTGGTGAAGCCGCAGCAGCGGTACTGGGTCGTGGGCACCGCGATCGGCCTCAACGAGGTCACGTTCACGTCGGGTGGGTCATCGACCACCATTCGTGCGTACGTCACGCCGAAGAACCTGGGCGCGGCGCTGTCGAAGACAGCCGGCGTCGTCGCTGGCGAGGTCATTACCATCACCGCACCGGCTGGCCTGAAGTTCTCGCCGACCTCAGCGGTCACCTTCACCACCGGCACGGTAGTCATCACCAACCGCGCAGCCGACGGGTCGTCAATCTCGTTCATCGTCGGACCTGGTGTCACCGGGCCGGCAACGGTGACGCTGGTACAGCAGACGTTCTCCGGAGCACCGGCTGTGTCGCTGGTGACCACGCAGGTACTCGCTGTGCCGGCCGTGACCGTGGCGCCGACGACGCTGTCGACGGCCACACCGAACACCGGCGCCTCATTCACTGTGGCACTTGGTGGTGGGCTCCGGTTCAGCAACACTGGCAAGGTCCTGATCGGTGGTGTCGAGGCAGGCATCATCGCGCTCTCGGCTGACTCGAGCACCGCGACCGTTGTCGCACCCCTCGCCGCATCGGGTGCTGTCACGTACACCGACCTGGTGCTCAACTTCCTCCCGAGCGTGAAGCTCGCGCTCCCGAGCGACGGCAAGACTGTCACTCCGACCGCGACGTTCGGCGGAACGACCCTGGCGGGTGGCACCGATATCGCCAACGCTCCGGATATCATTCTACCGACCGCAGTTGGTCGTAGCGTCGTGGTCACGGATCAGGGTGCGTATGGCTCCCCGGCGTGGTGCGGGGCGCAGCTTGGTGGCGACACCTGCCGCGTCTACAAGGTCGTCGTCCCTGCAGGGCAGACCTTCATTCTGACAGGCAAGTGGGACACGAACGCCGATATCGGGTTCTATCGTGTCACCGCCGCGGGCAACTTCCAGGCAACCGTTGCCGATGCGCTTGGAGAGTCGTCAACGCGTACCGAGTCGGGTACGTTCGGCGCCAATCTCGCCGCTGGCACGTATTACCTCGCCGTGGCGTATTATGGTCCGGGGTCGTACGGTGCCGGCGCGGCCGCGCAGCCGACGACGTTGCAGATCAGGATCACCCGCACCAACTAGCTCAACGCGGTTTAGTAACGCGCCCCCCGTCCGGTTCGCCGGGCGGGGGGAACGTGCTTTGACGGAGAACAGAGAACGGAGAACGGAGAAGGGAGAAGGGAGAAGGGAGAAGGGTCAGACATTCGATGACCGATAGACGATGACCGAAGACCGTAACAGAAGACCGTTGATCTGTATCGGTTAATGAGTACCGTTGGAGCGGCGAGGTGCGGGGGTTCGTCAGAGGAGGCTCGGACACCGGCGGTGCAGTATGGGCGGGCTTCCGAGCCGACGGTTGACGAAGCCCGCGACCGAGCCGCGTAACGGAGGAGTACGCCACCTCGTTCTCCGTTCTCCGTTCTCCGTTCTCCGTCCTCCGTCCTCCGTCCTCCGTCAGATCTCCGTCTTCATCATCGATAGCGCCACCGCCACGTCCTCCCCACCGCGCCACTGCATCTGGAAGAGCCGGGCGTAGATGCCGCCATGCTTGAGCAGCTCGGCGTGGGTGCCTTCCTCCACTATCCGACCGCCATCGATCACGACCAGTCTGTCGGCCCGCTGCACCGTGCTCAGCCGGTGCGCAATGATCAGCGTCGTGCGCCCCACCAGCAGCCGCTCCAGGGCCGCCTCGACCAGCCGCTCACTCTCGTTGTCGAGCGCGCTGGTGGCCTCGTCGAGCACCAGCACTGCGGGGTTCTTCAGCACTGCGCGCGCAATGGCGATCCGCTGTCGCTGCCCGCCCGAGAGCTTGATCCCGCGCTCGCCCACGATCGTGTCGTAGCCGAGTGGCAGCTTGGTGATGAACTCGTGGGCGTTGGCGACCTCCGCGGCCGCGACGACTGCCTTGTCGGTCGCGTCGGGGCGGGCGTAGGCGATGTTGTCACGCACCGAGCCCGCAAAGAGGGCCGGGTCCTGCGGCACTGTCCCCACCACCCTTCTCAGATCGTGGAGCCGCAGCTCCCTGACATCGATGCCGTCGAGCCGCACGGACCCCTCGTCAACGTCCCAGAAACGCGTCAGGAGCGACGAGATCGTGGTCTTGCCGGCCCCTGATGCCCCGACCACCGCCACGACCTCTCCCGGCGCAATCCGCAGCGAGAGGCCGTCCAGGACGGGCGCACCGACGTCTGGGCGATAGCGGAACACCACATCCCGCAGCTCCACCTCACCCAGAACCGGGCGATGCAGTTCCGTTGGGCTCGGCGGGTCGGATATCCCGGCATCGGTCTCGAGCAGCTCGAAGACCCGCTCAGCAGCGCCGATCGCCTCCTGAAACGCCGAGAATGCCGTGGCCAGCGCCCCGATCGCGGCAGCGATGGTTACCGTGTACAACATGAACGCGACGAGGCCACCCGCCGTGAGGTCGTTGTTGAGCACCATCACGCCGCCCTGCCAGACAACCGCAGTGATCGCCCCGAAGGTCGTGATGGTCAGGACCCCGAAGAACATCGCCCGCACGTGGGCTCGCTGCAGCGCGCGCTCGATAACCTTTGCGATGCGTGCGCCATAACGCTCCCGCTCAGCGCCCTCCTGTGCGAACCCCTGAACCACCCGGATCTGTGAGAATGCCTCCTCGGCCTGCGCGGTGGCGTTGGCGACCTGGTCCTGCACGCTGGTGGAGATCTTCTTGAGCCGCATCCCGAAAAACACCGCCGAGCCGATCACCACCGGCACCACCGCCAGGGCGGTGAGCATGAGACGCGGTTCCATCAGCGTCAGCACCACGATCCCGCCGACAAGTGCAAGGAACTGACGAGAGATCTCGGCCACCTGGTGACCCATCACGCCCTGCAGCAGGCCGATATCGGCGCCGAGGCGGGAGGTCAGCTCGCCGGTGCGGCGATCGGCAAAGAATGCCGGCGGCATCGACAGCAGCTTGCCGAAGAGCTCGCGCCGCAGGCCTGCCACCGCCCGCTCGCCGGTGGCGGAGAGCCAGTAGGTCTGGATGTAGTTGAGGACGGCCTGCACTGCGAACATCAGGAGCATGCCAAGCGCGATCCGGTCGAGCCGGCTGCGGTCGCGCCGCTCGAAGGCTGCGTCGAGGAGGTATCTCACCACCTGCGGGAAGGCGAGTGAAATGGCCGATGCCAGCAGGAGTGCAACGGTGGCGATCGCGAGCCCGCCACGATACGGCCGTACCCGCGGCCAGAGGCGCATCAGGGGGCGCAGCGAGACCCGCGGCATTCGCTTCAGGTCAGTGACCCTCGTGAGTCATGGCTGGGGGAACGGCGGGAGCACTCCCCTGGCGCAGGAAAACGTGTTCGGAGGGCGGTACGAAGTGCCCGAATGGCACCACCCGATCGACGGCCATCGCCACGAAGAGCACGGCGAGATACACCAGTGAATACTTGTAGAGCACCCACGTCGTGGGCGTGACACCATCCTCACGCCAGATCTTCCAGCAGAGCTGAATGAAGCGGGCGCCGAGCGCGATCGCAATCACGCCGTAGAGGATGCCGTTGACGCCGACAAACACCGGCATGATGGTGAGCGGGATAAGCATCAGGGTGTAAATCAGCATCTGCCGCTTGGTCTCGACTTCGCCGTGCACATTGGGCATCATCGGCACCCCGGCTGCGCCGTAATCGCGCTGCTTGTTGAGCGCGAGGGCCCAGAAATGCGGTGGCGTCCAGTAGAAGACGATCGCAAAGAGGTAGAGCGCGCCGAGATCGATGGAGTTGGTCATCGCGGCCCAACCAACGAGGGGCGGGAACGCCCCTGCGGCGCCGCCGATCACGATATTCTGCGGACTCGACCGTTTGAGCCAGATCGTGTAGATGAACACGTAGAACAGCAGGCCGGACAGCGCGAGCCACGCACTCAGCGGGTTGACGAACACCCAGAAGATCGTGAATGCGGCGGCGCCGAGCGAGATGCCGAAGAGGAGCGCGGCAGCGGCCGGGAGTCGGCCCGACGGGATCGGGCGCAGGCGGGTGCGCGCCATCCGATCGTCGATGTCCCGATCGAACCACATGTTGATCGTGTTGGCGCCGCCCGCCATCAGATAACCCGCAAGGATTACCCAGCCGATGAGGGCGAGCGACGGGAAGCCCACGGGGGTGATGAACATCGGTGCGACGGTGGTGACCAGGAGGAGCGAGATGATCCGCGGCTTGGTGAGCGTCACCAGGTCCGCAACGAGCGACGGGGAGCGAGCAGCAGCGGCAGCGTGGGTCATCAGAACTCGGCGGAGAACGGAGAACGGAGAACAGAGAACGGGCTTCTCGCTTCTCCTGGTTTGCGGTTACAATTTCACGACAGCAACTTACCCGGCTGCAGCACCCCCCTCAAGCAACGGCCCTCCCCGGCGACCCGGAGAAGACGCATGACACATGCAGGCACGGCCCCAGAGGAACGGCTGCCGCGCAACATCGGCCTCTGGAGCGCGGTGGCGATCCTGATCGGGACCACCATCGGCAGCGGGATCTTCCGCGTGCCGGCGGCGGTGGCCACCACGCTCGGCGAGCCGCGGGCGATGCTGCTGGTGTGGGTGCTGGGTGGTGTGGTGACGCTCACCGGCGCGCTGGCGGTGGCGGAGCTGGCGGGGATGTTCCCACGGTCGGGGGGAATCTTCGCCTATCTCCTCGAGTCGTGGGGTCCGCTCCCCGCCTTCCTCTTCGGCTGGGCCGAGATGACGGTGATCCGTGCCGCGGCGATCGGGGCGATCTCCACGATCTTCGCCGAGTATCTCGGCCACTTCATCGCGCTGTCGCCACAGGAGGTGCGCTACGTCGCGGCCGGGGCGATCGTGGTGATCGCCGCGCTCAACTACCTCGGCGTCTCGTATGCCTCGGTGCTTATGAATGTCACCACCATCCTCAAGTACGGGGCGCTCCTCGGGCTCTCGCTCTTCGCATTCACGGCGGGGAACGGCTCGTCGGCGAACTTCACCGCTACAGGGGCGGGTATCGTCACCAGTTCAGCGATCTTCACGGCGCTGGTCCCGGTGATGTGGACGTATGATGGCTGGTCCAACCTCTCCTTCGTGGGTGGTGAGATCCGGGACCCGGGTCGCACCCTCCCCAAGGCGTTGATTTTGGGCACAGCGGCGATCGTGGCGATCTACCTCCTGATCAACGCGGCATATCTCTACCTGGTCCCGGCGTCGGAGATGCCGGGCGTGCCTCTGGTGGCGGCGACCGCCGCCGAGCGGATCCCGATGTTCGGGGCAGCGGGGGCAGCGATCATCTCGGGAATCGTGATGGTCTCGACCTTCGGATCGGCCAACGGGTCGCTCATGACCGGGCCGCGGGTGATCTTCGCGATGGCCGACCGGGGGTTGTTCTTCCCGATCATCGCCCGGGTGTCGCCGCGTTTCAAGACGCCCTCGGTCGCGATCTGGATGGCGGCGACGCTTTCGGTCATCTACGTGCTGCAGAACGACTTCGCGGCCCTCGCCGACATGTTCGTGCTGGGCGTCTGGCCATTTTACGCCCTGGCGGTGGCGGGCGTCTACATCCTCAGGAAGCGGCGGCCCGACGCGGAACGCCCGTATCGAACGCTGGGTTACCCGATCACTCCGGCCCTGTTCCTCCTCGCGTCGCTCGGCATGATGGGGAACGCGATGGTCACCGAGCCCCGGAAGACCGGGGTCACTTTCGCCATCATTCTCGCCGGGGTGCCGGTGTACTTCCTCTGGCAGCGGTTCGGGCGGCCGGCCCGATGAATCCGGTTCAGGCCGCGCAACTGTTTCGATCTCGTTGCTTGCGCGGTCCGGGTTCGGACACGACATTTCCCTCCGTGACACCTCTCCCCACCCCAGGAAACACAGGAGCAATGATGCGACGTTTTGTTCGTTTGGCACTCAACGTGTCGAGCGTCCTCGCGGCGTTCCTTGCGCTGCCCACGATCGGTGCGGCGCAGGGCGTGACCACGGGCGCGATCAGCGGGGTCGTGAGCGATTCCGCAGGCGGCGCGATCGAGGACGCAATCGTACGCGTCTCGAACCTGGCGACCGGATTCAACCGCACGGTGACCACTCGTTCCAACGGGTCATATTTCGTCGGCGGCCTCGAGATCGGACGCTACCGGGTGGCGGTCACGGCTATCGGGTTCAGGCCTCGGGCCGTGAACGAGGTTCGAGTGGCACTCACCCAGACTGTCCGGGCCGACGTCGCACTGGTGCGCCAGGCCGTTCAGATTCAGGAGCTCGTCACAGTGGCGCTCGCCGACGCGGCGGTGTTCGCACCGACCCGCACCGGTCCGCAGACGACGATCTCCGATTCGCAGGTCGCGCGGCTCCCGACGCTCAATCGCCAGCTCCAGGACTTCATCCGGATCTCGCCCCAGGTCACCACGAATCCTGGTGCCGGCGGTGAGCTGTCCGCCGCGGGGCAGAGCAATCGTTACAACGCGATCCAGGTTGACGGCACCACTCAGAACGATCGGTTCGGCCTGGGTGACACCGGCGAGCTTGGCGGTCAGGCCGGCGGCCGCGGCATCTCGCTCGAGGCGATCAAGGAGTACCAGATCGTGGTGTCGCCGTTCAACGTGACCCAGGGTGGCTTCACCGGCGCACTCGTGAACGCCGTCACCAAGAACGGCACAAACCGTTTCACCGGCTCGGCCTTCTACACGTTCCGCAACCAGGAATTGGCGACCAACGATCCGTTCATCGCGCAGAACAAGTTCTCGATCAAGCAGTACGGCGCGTCGATCGGCGGCCCGATCATCAAGAACAAGCTCCACTTCTTCCTGGCGGGCGAGCTCAATCGCTCCATCCGGCCGGCCGGCGGGCCGTTCGTGGGTCAGCAGGGTGTCAGCGGCGCCAACGCGGTGCGGGTCGACCAGGCCACGGTCGACCGATTCAACGCGGCGCTGGCGCAATATGGGATCGAGGGCGGTTCCGGCGCGTCGCAGAGCAACGAGAACCCGGTCGGGAACTTGGTGGCCCGCCTCGATTGGCAGGTCTCGCCGACCAGCCGAGTGGTGATCCGCGAGATCTACAACGACCAGAAGGCCGATGACTTTTCGCGGTCGGCCGGGACGTTCGCGCTGACGTCGAACCGGTTCAAGCGGAGCGAGCAGGTCAACTCGCTCACCGGCCAGTTTTTCAAGACGTTCGGTAACGGCGCCAGCAACGAGTTCCAGGTCGGCTTCATCCGGCAGCGCTTCGCCCGTGCCTTCGACCAGATCGGTCCGCAGATCACGGTGACCAACATCAACTCGCCGACCGTGTCGGGACAGACGGTCAATCTCCGCGCTGGTCCGGACTCGTCGTCGCACGTCAACCAGCTCGACCAGGACTTCATCGAGCTCCGCAACGACCTGACTTTCCCGGTTGGCGGCGGCAGCCACCTGATCACGGTGGGCACGCGCAACGACCTCTACAAGGTGCGCAACGCCTTCTGGCAGAACGCGTTCGGTTCGTGGGGCTTCAGCTCGCTCGCCGATCTCGAGGCCGGCATCCCCAACCGTTACGCAGTCGGCGTGGCGGTGGGCGACGACCCGGTGGCGCGCTTCCGCGCGGCGAACGTGTCGGTCTACGTGCAAGACCAGTGGTCGCTCAACCCGGACTTCTCGCTCACGCTGGGGCTACGGGCCGAGGCGCCGATCTTCCTCGACGAGCCGGGCTTCCGGCCCGAGGTTGAGCGTGACTTCGGTCGCCGCACCGACAAGGTGCCGTCGAACTTCACGTTCAACCCGCGCCTTGGCTTCAACTGGGACGTGAGCGGCACCGGTTCGACACAACTTCGCGGCGGCGTCGGGTTCTTCGCCGGCACACCTCCATATGTCTGGCTGTCGAACCTGTTCACCAACAACGGCCTGTCGGGCATCTCGCAGTTTACGTGCGACGGTAGCTCCGGGCGCCCGGCGCCGCCGGCGTTCAACACTGGGTCGGTGCAGAGCCCGCCTCAGGTCTGTGCGGGCGGCGTGGGCCCGACCACCGGCGCCAATATCGGTGCGGTCAACACCGTCGACCCGAACTACAAGCAGACGCAAATCATGCGCGCCAGCCTCGGTGCCGATCATCGACTGCCGTGGGGGCTGATTGGCACCTTCGACGCGCTGTACACGAAGTCGTACAACTCGCCGTTCATGGTCAACCTCGCGATGGGCGACCCGGTGGGCACCGACTTCGGGGGCCGTGTGATGTACGGGACGATCGCCGCCAATGGGCGGGCAACCACGAACTGCAAAACCCCGAACATCTACTCCTGTGGTGCGTTCGACCTTCGCAACAGTAGCAACGACTACGCCTACAGCGTCTCGGGCGGCCTCCGCAAGCGGGTGCTCGGCTCAGTCGAGGCGTCGATGTTCTACACCTACGGACGCTCGTACTCGGTGCAGGACTTCACGTCGAGCGTGGCACGATCGAACTTCCAGAACGGCCGGGTCACGGCGATCGACCAGTATGACGACCGCGCCGACCCATCGTCATACGATCGCCCGCACCGGATCGCGGCGGCGGTCAGCTGGACCGCGCCGTGGAAGGACTACGGCACCGACATCTCGCTGATCTACGGCGGGCAGTCCGGGACCAACTTCACGTACGTCTATCAGTCGCAGACGATCAGCGGCAACCTGATCGGCGATCTCAACGCCGACGGCTTCTTCGGCAACGACCCGGTGTACATCCCGAACACCGCCTCGGAGTATACCTTCGAGCAGTACACCGGTCCGCTGGTGACCAACGGCCCAAACGCCACGGTCACACCCGCGCTGCAGGCAGCCGCGTTCGACGAGTTCATCTCAAGCCTCAGCTGTCTCGAGAGCCAGCGCGGAAAGATCCAGTCGCGCAACAGCTGCAAGAACCCGTGGTTCAATTCCCTGAACTTGTCGGTGCGCCAGTCGTTGCCCGGACTCGGCGGCCACCGGGTCTCGCTGCAGGCTGACATCTTCAACTTCCTTAATTTCCTCAACAACGACTGGGGGCAGTACCGCCAGAACACGCGGTTCAGCCAGGTGAATCTCCTGCCAGTGCGTGGCATGACGGCGCAGGGTCGGCCGATCGTCCGCTTCGACCCGCGCCTGACGGACCGGGACTTCGCCTTCGCGAAGAACCTGTCGTCGACGAACTACTGGCAGGGCCAGGTGACGGCGCGGTATTCGTTCTAGGGCAGATGACGGAGAACGGAGAACGGAGAACGGAGAACGGAGAACAGTGATCGGTAGCTGACCGATCATCGATACATCGAATGAGGCCGGGTCCCGCATCGGGATCCGGCCTCATTCTCACCTTCCGTTCTCCGTTCTCCCTTCTCCCTTCTCCGTTCTCCGTCAGCTCCTCACCCTGCTCATCAATCCAACGGCCAGCACCAAAAAGAGCGCATTCATCGACCATGCCGCCACGTCCGGGGATATGATCTCCTTGCCGCCGAGCGCCTTCATGATCTGCGTGCCGGTGAGGTAGACGAGGGTCGTGCCGAGTGCCATGGCGAGGCCAAGTGCTGCTTCGGCGCGAGGGCTGGTGACGGCGAGCGGGGCGCCGAAGAGGGCGATGATCAGGCAGGCCATCGGCACCGCGTACTTCAGCGGAAGGTCGACCATGAGCTGACCGGGTCGCGTGCCGGAGCGTTCAAGCCGGGCGAGGTGCTCGCGCAACTCACCGATACTCATCTCGTCGGCCTTCTTTCCTTCGTCGTTCAGGATTTCGGGTGGTTCGGCGAACACCTTCGCGCGCATCGCGGCAAAACGGATGGTGGTGACCGTCGCGCTGTCC
>JBKJMX010000180.1:0-6317 GCA_046596135.1 Gemmatimonadales bacterium | reverse complement strand
TAGGTCGCACGATCTAGGTGGTTTCCAAGGGTCTGTTTCATGCAATCATTCTGCCATTGACAAACTGTCTAGTGGGCCCGTACTTGACTTCGTCCCCTTGCCTGTTGACCGTCCACTCCCCCTGTTCGAGGCACCAATGAAGCAGCCCTGCGCACACGCGCCACTGCATATGGTCGCGCTCATATCGATCACTTTGGTGATCTCCCTTTTGACCGGTGCCTGTGGCTCCGACACCGATCTGCCCGCGGTCCAAACGCTCCCGGACGATCCTTCGACCACGCTCCGCCTTACCCCGCGCCAGACCCTGAACGCGATCTCTGCCCGCAGCCGGATGGCACGAGGTGGAATGAAGCCCACAGAGACACTAACACGCATCTATGATGCCGACGGCAAGGTCCTCGTTGAGTTCGTTCGCCGCAATGGGGAGTGGATTGAGCGGCCAAGTACATTGCCAACGCAGCTGGAGATGCGGCCACTGGATGGCTTCATCAGCGGCGGGCCAACGGCAGCGATTATGATCGCCGGACGTGTGGATACGACGACGTGGGTCGACGCGAACTCCTTCGGCTCATTCGAGAGGCTGACGACCGATTCGAGCGGGGCCGCTCAGTATTTGGAACATGATGGAGGTACAACCTACGGAACCACGTCCGGTGAGATCTATTACAACTCGCCAGCGGACATCGCCGACCCAGCTTCGTCGACCGCGGGAGTGGTGTACTTCTGCTCCTACACGGCTTACTGCGACGACAACAACATTGAAGAGATGCAACTCGCCGGTACTGACTGGGCAGCTGTCGTGGCCGAAGCCAGCAGCGTGGGACCTGCTAACCTCGTAAGCCAAAACCTTGCGTTAGGTGCGACTTGTTTGCCCGGCATCGGTGACGCTGGCACTCGCACAGAACGTATCCACACAAACGGTACGCTCTTCATGCAGGCATCTTATAGCGCAATGGCGAAGCAAGATCCCTGCTTGACCCTGAAGTATGCCGCCGGCCTCGCGGTGGGCTCATTCGTCGTCAACGGAGCAGCTACGGTTGCTTGCAGTTCGTTTCTAGCGTGGATGTGTGGTACCGCCGCGCCAGTGCTGGCTGCCCGAATCAACACTACGGGCTACGCTGCCCTATCAACCCTCGTCCTGTTCAATGTCTGTCGCCTGAACCATCCGATTGGGAGCTGGTAGCCAAATGGACATCACCGACCTTGGTAGACTACTAGGCGATTTCGTCGTCGCTGCAATCATCACGGGCGCGATGGCATGGATCGTGAAGAGCCGCCTTCGCGCAAGGGTGGGAGGAGAATGCGCTGGGGAGGCCGGGCGTGAGAGACAGCTCAACGGCTATACGGGAGTTGCCGCGATTCTCGCACTTGGATCAGCGTTGTTCGCGATCGTTCTCGATACCGCTTCTCCTTTAAGGGAGCAACTCCAAGGGCTTGGGATGTCGGTGTTGTTGCTGCACATCATTGGACTGATCGCCTTTCGACTGGCATTCAGGGCGGTCGATCCGTCGCAAGCTCCTCCGACCCCTTAGTGTAGCGTCGCCAAAGTCTTGTTCGCGTAATCTACCGTTGCCAGAATGTGCCGCACGGTCGCAGGCCAGACAAACGGGGTGAGGGGGGTTGTCGTGCAAGTAGAACATCCACGGTGGTCGAAGGCGGTTGTCTCGGCTATTGTCGCCCTCAGCGTGATGGCAGGCTGCGGCCCTGACGCTGTCGAACAACCATTGGCTGTGACAGGGTCCGGGGAATCGCCTGCAAGCCAAAGTTTGCGCAACACGATGTCCCAAGCCGGCTGCGTGCCGCGGGTCGGTCTCCCCGAATATGGTACAATCGGCCTGCCTAGCGATTCGGGGCATGACCTCTTTACATGCAAGGGTATCGAGGGGGCCACCGTTCGGGATGCGTTTAACCGCCACCGCGAGAACCGGAGAGCCGAGGTACTGGGCGTCGCCTACAACATGGGTGGATTCACGATTCGTCACTTTCTGGGCTCGCAAGAATATTGCGATCAATGGGTACGGTCCTTTTACGAGGGCGACAAGCTCCTGGGACGATGGGTAACATGGACGAACGACTGTGTCACTGTTTCATACTATTGGGACGAATGGGTTCCAGGGGGCTCAGGCGGCGATGACTATCCAGGGCCGTCGGGTGGCGGCGGCGGCCCATATTACCCGCCCGACAGCCCGAACTCGCCTCGAATCGACACCATCCCCGATTACGATCACGACTGCGACCTACGGGACGACATCAAGTGCTATCAGCCCTTGACCGTTGTGGACGATGCCCGCATCAAGGACAGCCTCTTCGTTTTCATCAAAGACCCAACCACGATCTCCGACCCTACCCAGCGTGCCGACTGCGACAGCGCGAGGGCATGGTTTGATTACGCGGTCTGGAAGGAGCTGATTTTTCGTGGTCGAACTGATTCATTCTTTGTTGCAAACGGCGTAGGCTACAAGCATGACTCACAGGCATACCTGAACCCGACCGGGGTGCGCGGCGCGGCGCTCCCGCTGCACATCGACCCGCGTCACCTTGATGGCGCGCACAAGCCGGTCGCCAAGCGAGCACTACTTCAGATGATTTACCACGAGGTGGGACACGCTGTGAAAGGATTGGATCATTCCGACGACTCGGTGCATGCCGCGGCGGGGTATCCGGGAACGCCCTACTTCTCGACGATCGCGAACGGTGCCTGCTTTCAATGAATGAACGATCGACGTGGATTTTGCTCGTCACCACGCTGAGCTTGGCCACTGCTTGCGCTCGCCCGCCCGCTGCCACGATGCTGCGCGACGTTCCTCGACGAGTTGATCTGGGGCCGGGGGCGGTCACGATGTACATCGGGGTCCGGCATGCCATCATGAAGACGCGCCCCGATGTCGTCGTCTGTTTTCCTGCACTGAGTCCTCATGATGTAAGTGAACTGCTCGCACGAGGCTTGGCCGCCACCATCCAAACGGATACCACCTGTAGCGCTCGTCCTTCGCCGGCCAGCGACGATGGGTTGTTGGTGATAGAGAGAATCGAGCGCGGGGACACTTCAAGGGTATTTGGCGTCTTCACCCAAAAAGTGCGACCGCGGTGGTGGCGGGAGCAGTTCATCGTTTACCGGCATCCGGCCCCCGGTGGCCATCAGTTCACTGTGGGCGAGTTTGCCGCGATCGATGACTAGCGACAGCCCGGAGCTTCGGAGGCAGTGCAACCAAACGCGGCGCCACGGCACCGCCCCGCAGAATGAGCGCATTACCCGATCGCCGACCCTCGCATACGCATCCGCCGGGGCGTGCCAAGGAGTGACAGGTAGGTTCGGGGCGGATTAGCCCGACGGCACCACCGTTACGGGCACGGCGCCGTTGCTGGTGCACCAATGGAGAGAGCGGCAGGATCCCGCCGCTTGCTGAACTACTGCCCTGCCACCAGCTGCTGGCGCAGCACGGCGAGACGCTTCTTGACCGACCCATCGTACACCCGGTCACCAACTTTCACGATGATCCCGCCCAACAGCGCCGGGTCGACCGAGAAGCCGGCAATGACATCCTTGCCGATTGCCTTCGCGATCCGCTCGACGATCACCGACCTCGAAAGTGCATCCACTTCATGTGCCATCGTGACGCCGGCGCGCACCCGGTTGAGCTGCACGTCGACCAGCTTGCGGTACTCGTCGGCGATCTTGCCGAGCATCATCTGGCGATTGCGACGCACCACCGCCGCGAGGAAGAGCACATACGTCGCTGGCGCACCCTGGAGGGAATCGGTCACGATCGCGATCTTCTGATCCTTCGGCACGCGCGGCGACATCAGTACCGCCTCGATCGACGGCGTGCCGAGCGCACCAGCCGTTGCCTCCAGCAATTCGCCCCATGCCTCGGCGCTGCCATGGCTCTCCGCGAGCTCGAGCAACGCCTCGGCGTAGTTGCGGGCGATCGTGACGTCCCTCACGTAGCCTTCCCGATCGACGCGATGTAATCCTCGACGAGCTGGCGATCGGTGGCGGCGTCGAGCCGCTGGCCAACCACCTTGCTCGCCGCTGCGATCGCAATGTCAACCGCCTCGCGACGCACCTCGGCCACCGCCCGAATCTTCTCAGCCTCGATCTCGCGACGGGCGCGCGCCAGCATCTCATCCTGCTCGGCACGCGTCTTCTCGATCCCCATTGCCCGCTCGCGCTCCGCCGCCTGGCGGGCCTCGGCGATGATCGCCGAAGCCTCGCCAGTTGCCGATGCCAGCATCGCCCGGTGCTCCTCGAGGAGCGCAGTCGCCTGGTCACGTGCCGCCTCGGCGCTCAACTTCTTGAGGCGCTCCTCGCGCTCCGCCACCGACTTCACGATCAGCGGAAACGCTGTCTTCGACAGCAGGATCAGCAGCGGGATGAACACCACCCACGCCCAGATCAGCAGCCCCGGATTCACCCTGAACGGCGCGGGCAGCGTGCTCTCGCCCTCGGGGCTCATCAACACCAGCATCATTCCCATCATCTCGTGCTCCAGGCGCAGGTCAGAGCAGCTTGAACAGGAGTGCGAACACGAGCGCGATGATGGCGGCGCCTTCGACCAAACCGGCGAAGAGGATGCCGGCGCCACGCAGTGCGCCTTCAGCCTCGGGCTGGCGGGCGATGCCCGACATCACCTGTCCACCGATCATGCCGATGCCGATGCCGGCTCCGACAACGGCGAGACCCAGGCCGATACCGGCGCCGAGCTGGCCCCAGCCCTTCGCGGCCGCGGTTGCAGCCTCGAGGGTCACGGCGTCCTGCAGGATCATTGGGAGAAACATTTTCAGTCGTCCTTGTACGGGGGAAGATTCAGTATGATCGCGTCACTCGTCGGGCGGGCCGTCTCTTCCGGAACGGACGCCGTTTGATGGAAGCCAGCGGGCCAGTGGCCCAGCTTCCGAAGACGGTGACGATCACCGCCTGAAACCCGGCCCCGCCGTGACGCGGTTGGTGCCGGGGCCGTACCGGGCGCGCGCACCCGCTGCGCGCCCGCCATGCCCTCAGTGCTCGTGCTGCATCGTCCCGATGAATACCGCTGTCAGGACGGCAAACAGATAGGCCTGCAGGAACGCCACCAGCAGTTCGAGAAGCATCACGCCGAACACCACGATGGCGGTGACGATGCCGATACCGAATGAGAACAGTCCCAGATGGCCGAACATGAACACTACGCCGAACATCGCGAGAATCACGAAGTGGCCGGCGGTGATGTTGCCAAAGAGACGCACCGTGAGCGCGAACGGCTTGATGAACTTTGACAGGATCTCGATCGGCGCCATGAACAGCATCAGGACGGTTGCACCGACCTTGCCGAGCCCATCGACGTGCAGGAAGATCGTGCCCATGTAGCCCTTGAAACCGAGCTTCCGCATCCCGCCGATTTCGATCACCGCAAACGAGATGAGCGCCAGTGCACCGGTGACCGCCAAGTTGCCCGTTGGCGAGCCGCCCCACGGCACGAGCCCCAACAGGTTGCAGGTCAGGATGAAGAAGAAGAACGTCATGATGAGCGGCGCGTAGACCGGGCCCATTTCCAGTCCGATGCTCGAGATCGCCAGTTCCTGCCGCACATACAGAACCAGCACCTCGACCCCAGACGCGAACCCCTTCGGCGGCCTGCCCTCGCGCTCGGCGCGCCGTACGCCAACGGCCGCAACCCGCATCACGGTGTACACGATCAGCGCCGCGAGGATCATGAAGACGACGTACTTGGTCGGCGACAGGTCGAGGGAGAGCGAGCCGATGTGAATCGGGTCCCACTGAGGGAGATGGATCGTACCCAGCGGCTCAAAATCGAGCTCGTGGGAATCCCCGGTGTGGTGGAACATCATTTCGCCGATATTGAGCTGTTCGCCTTGGCTCATCGTGACAGTCGTGTCTCCAGGTACAAGAGGGGAAGCACTGTCCCCAGATATCCCACCACGCTTGCCGCCGGCAGGAAGAGCCGCGGAAACGCAATCAACAGCATCGCCAGCACACCCACACCGAGGGCGCGCAACACCACGCCCATCCCGTACACCTTCAGGTGATCAATCGACGGGACCACGCCGGTGCGCCACATGGCGCGCGCTGCCAGCATCTGCATTCCCGTTGCGACGGCACCTGCTGCTGCCGCGTCAGCTGCGCCTCGCGTCCCGTCGATCAGCGCGCCAGCGACCGCCATCGCGGCCGTGCACAACGCTCCGACCCGGGCCCGCCGGCGCTGCTCAGCTCGGTGGTCCACGCCGCGGCACCTGTGCCGTCCGCAGGTAGAGCCAGTAACCGCCCACCCCGAGGCCGAATGCCAGGCCCAGGAGGGTGAAGATCGGGAGGGATCCGA
>JBKJMX010000164.1:0-2820 GCA_046596135.1 Gemmatimonadales bacterium | reverse complement strand
GAGCACGACGGGATGCGGGCGACGCGGTCGTCATTGCTGCGCGTGCAGGGGACGCCACGCAAAGCGCGGGGTGACGTGATCGTCACCCCGCGCATCGGTATCACCCGCGCAGCGGATTGGCCGCTACGGTTTCTGCTTGCTTGAACATCCGGCGGCCGTTGCCACCGGGCCCTCAAGCTCGGATGCCATGAGGGACGCACCGCGGTCCGTGAAGTGCGAAAAGTCGGCGAACACTTGCGAACTTTCGACCCGCGAGAACGTATCCCACGGGTCTGCCAATGCTATGCCGGAATCGGCGGCGACCCGACGCACCGCATCTGCCGCGAGCTGTTCGAAGGCCAGAATCGTAGCTCCGGTGGCACGGGGGTAGAAGCGCTCCCACGACCGCAATATTCGCTCGTCCCGCTCCCGACCAAGGAATCGGTGTACGTGAGTGACCAGCACAGCCTCGCTACCGACCGCATGGATCGTTCCGACAAGCGCCCGCAGGTCGGACTCGAACGCCTTCAGGCGATCCGATGGAACTGCTTCGAACACCCACTGGTCATCGTGGCTGGCCCGGGCCTGACGGATATCGCGTGTCCTGAGCCAGTCAGCAATGCCTTCGGGTAGCATTCGCTTGAGCTGCGTGCGCGCCCGCGCCGCGAAGCGTGGGTACCACCAGGCGCGTGCCCTCGCCATCGGACGCGAGGCATCAATCGGGAAGCGTCGTGGGGGGGCCTCGTCGAGGTATTGCGTGGGTGTGGGATAGTACACGACCACGTCAGGGTTCAGTCGGGCAAGCCGCAGCCTGAGGTCCTGCTCGACGGTGGGCAGCGACATGCCCACGAACCCAGCATTGAGGACATCGACTTCGCATCCTGACGCCCGCAGTGAGTCCGCGAGCTGGCGTGGATACTCGTGGTCCGGGGCCTCGTACAGTCCGAACGTCTCGGACGCCCCCAGAACCAGAACGCGCGCGCTGGACCGTCCCGGTTCCGGCTCGGGCCCGCGGGTGCCGAGCGAGTTGATCTTCCACTTGCCGTAAGCCGAATGTGCCATGGGATGCCGGCCGGTTTCGTCGGTCACGGCAAGGTCGGCGACCGACGACGCCGAGGAGAGCAGCGGAGTCCGCCACCGCAGCCAATCCTCCACACGGACTGTGGCCTCGGTGGCGACGACGACAAGTAACAGCATGACCACCGCCCACGCTGCACGACCGCCTTGGTTGGCGCGGTTTTCGCTACTATCCATCGCGATCGGTGGGCAAGGTCGCAACCATATCGGGCTCCGGAGTCTGGATGCTGTTCAACAGCTTCATCTTTCTCTTCGCATTCCTGCCGGTGACCTACGTCGTGTTCTGGTCTTTGCCCTCGGCAAGGGCGAGATACGTCTGGCTGGCGATCACCGGATATGTGTTCTACGGGTACTGGGATTGGCGCTTCTGTTTTCTGATGGCCTTCTCGACCCTCGTCAGTTACTTCGCCGGACTCGGGATGCTGCGATACGATAGTAACCCGGGTCGTCGCAAGCTGTTTCTCATCGTGCCGATCACAGTCGACCTCGCACTTCTGGGCTTCTTCAAGTACGCCAATTTCGGGATGGACGCGTTTCGTGATGCCATGGAACTCGCCGGCATTGCCGTCACGGTGCCTCACCTCGAGGTGATTCTCCCGATTGGAATTTCTTTCTACACATTCCATACCATCAGCTACATCGTGGACGCGTACCGCCGCCAGATCACGCCGACGACCAATCTCTGGGAATTTGCCTCATACGTTTCGCTGTTCTCGCAGCTCGTCGCGGGTCCCATCGTGAGATTTCGCCAGATCGAACAGGATCTCGACCGGCTTGGAACGGCCGATCGGACCCGCTGGGTACGCATGGGAATCATGGTGTTTGTTGTTGGGCTGGTCGAGAAGGTCGTCATCGCCGACACCCTGGCGGCGTTCGTGGACCCGATCCTGGCAGCGTGGGGATCGGCATCAACCGCGACTCTCTGGCTCGCCATGTCCGGATACACCTTCCAACTCTATTTCGATTTCTCCGGATATAGCAGCATGGCCGTCGGTCTCGGCTACCTCTTCGGGCTGCGCATTCCGATGAATTTCAATTCTCCCTACAAGGCGCTCGATCCGTCAGATTTCTGGCGTAGGTGGCACATCTCGTTGTCGACCTGCATGCGCGATTACCTCTACATTCCGTTCGGAGGGAGTCGAGGAAGCACTGCGGAAACCTACCGCAATCTCATGCTGACCATGCTCATCGGGGGGCTCTGGCATGGCGCGAACTGGACGTTCATCGTTTGGGGTGCGTACCATGGGGCGCTGCTGGCGGTGCATCGTGCATGGGGCCGCGGCTGGGATATGATGCCGCGAGTGGTCCGCCAAGCAGGAATGCTGTTTCTGGCGATGATTGGGTGGGTCTTTTTCCGGGCCCTTGACCTGGGCATGGCGGTTGGAGTCCTGAAGCGGATGTTCAGTGTCACTCCGGGCTCAGGCTGGCCGATGGCGACCTGGGCGATTGCGGCAGTGACCGGCGCTGCGGCGTGGGCAGTGGCGGGACCGAACATCTATGACATGGACTATCACCCGAAACGATGGAAATACGCTGCGACGGCGGTCGCGTTCGGCGTCGCGCTGGCCATCATCTCGGGTGATCGTACGAGTCCGTTCCTCTACTTCCAGTTCTAAGCCCGGTCAATAACCGCCGGCGCGAATTCCCTCACGGGCGCTGCCGAGGCCGATCCGGAGGCCGCCGTGCACCGAGTGCAGCGCGCCACGGATGAGCTTGTCATTGGAGGGTGCGGTGCCCAGCTGGTACTGACCGAACGCGGTGAAT
>JBKJMX010000018.1:0-3477 GCA_046596135.1 Gemmatimonadales bacterium | reverse complement strand
CCCCTACCACCCCAAGGTAGTGCGCTACCGGACTGCGCTACGCCCCGAATTCCGGCCTGAACCGGAGAGGCAATCTTAGTCGGAAGCCCCCGGATCAGTAAGGGGTTGCAGCCACTTCGCACCTGAGGTTCCACGATGACAACACCACTCCATTGCCTGATCGACAAGGGCGCAAGCGACGCCCCGGTGATCCTCCTGCTGCACGGCCGCGGGAGCGACGAGCGGGACCTTTTCCCACTTGGCCGCGAGCTGCATCCAACTGCTACGGTGGTGTCGGTTCGCGCGCCCTTTCCCGGGGCGCCGTGGGGCTATGGCGGTGGATGGGCATGGTACCAGTTCATGGGAGGCACCGCACCGGAGCCGGAGTCGTTTGTGGCGGGCCAGGAGGCGCTGGATGCGTTCATCCGGGATGAACTGCCGGAAAAGCTGGGGCATACGCCCACACAACTCGTAGTCGGTGGATTTTCGCAGGGTGGCACATCGTCGCTCGCCCACACGCTCCGGAATCCCGGCAGCGTTGCGGGCGTGATGGTGTTCAGTGGATTTCTCGCTGACCATCCATCGATCGATGTGGCGCGCATCGGCACGACACCGGTCTGGTGGGGACACGGTACTGAGGACACGGCAATCGGGTTCGACATGGCGGAAGCGGGTTGGGCCGCGCTCACTGCAGCGAGTGCCGCGCTGACTACGGTCACGCGCACGGGCAAGGGACATTCGATTGACGCAGTGGAACTCGCGTCGGCGAGAGAGTGGCTGGCGGTGGTGCTTGCGGACGATTGACGGAGCTGCATCAAACAACCCGGCCCCGCACGCTGAGGAAGCGTCGGGGCCGGGATTCGTGTCGAGAACTTTTCGTGTCGCGACGTGCACATCACGTTGACAGAGCCACTGGTCAGATTTGAACTGACGACCGCTCGATTACGAATCGAGTGCTCTACCCCTGAGCTACAGTGGCTAGCTCTCGCGATGCCCTGGCGCGGATTCGAACCGCGACGCCTTGCGGCACTACCCCCTCAAGATAGCGTGTCTACCAGTTTCACCACCAGGGCGAAGCCGGGCGAATATACCGCTTTGCCCCGAGTTGGGTCAACGCCCGCGACCACCCGTCTGGAAGGTCACCTCGACGCCGATGTTGAGCACGCGCTCGTGGAGCGTCGGCTCACCGCGGTGGGAAAATGAGCCCTGCTGGAGCTGAACCGATGGGCCGATCGAGATCGAGCGGGAAAGGGGGACCTCGTAACCCGCACCCACAGACCAGGCGAAGCCGTTCTCCACCGCGTCGCGGAGCTGCGGGTCGTCGTAGTTGCGCTCGCTGCGGGCGTACCCTGCCCCACCCTTGATCCAGAGACCATTTGACGGCAACGGATAGAACTGGATGGTGCCGGTCGCGGTACCGAAGGTATCGGTGTACGGATCGATCACGTTGAGCGACGTTTCCTCGCCATCTCCACTCCAACCGAACAGTTCCACCCCCAGCCGCACCCGCGGGCTCGGCGTGCCACCGAACCGGAGCGTGAGGGTCGGTGAAGTGAGCGACTCGGAATAATCGCCTTCGCCGCTGAACTTGAACTGCTCCCGGCCGGCACCGATTCCACCCGTGATGAAGAATCCGCCGCGGGTGCCCTTCTGCGAGAGTTCGACAAGTCCCCGGTCGCCCCCGCGACGCCCCTGGGCTTGAAGCGTGGTACTCGTGCCGATGACGGCAAGCACGGCAACGATGGTGATCATGCGACGCATTTGGGATCTCCTGGGGTATCGACGGTAACCGGGATGGCACTCGCGGACGCGCTTACATCGGCAGGCGCCATGCCACTTTGCTATCTTACGTGCTTGCAAGGGGTTGCGGTTTCACCGCGACCACCTGATTTCGGCCGAGTGTCCTACCAGAGGGTCACTGGTGTCCACATTCCGACGCACCGCCGTCCTCGCTCTGATCGTGCTCCTGGCCACTGGTGCGATCCTGCTCGGTCGCTGGCAATTGCGGCGCCTGGACGATCGCCGCGCCAGCAACGTCGAGCGGATTACCGCCCTCGAGGCCCCCCCGATTTCAGTGAGGCCGGGCACCTCCGAGGCCGACGCCGACGGCCGTCGCGTAACCATGCGGGGCGAGTTCGACCCCGCAATGCAGGTGCTGCTGCGTGGGCGCGTGCATCGCTCCGCGCCCGGGCTTCACGTCGTGACGGCCTTCCGCGGCGAAGGTGGCGGGCCAATCGTCTGGGTTCTGCGCGGCTTCGTGTACACGCCGGATGGTATCACGCCCCCCGACACCATCGCCGCGCCGACTTCGGGCCTCGTCACCGTGGACGGCATCGCCTACCGACTGCCTGAAACCGACAACGGCGGGCAACCGATCGAAACCGGCGCGCATCGCACTTATCGACGGCTCGATCGAGCTGCTCTGCATGCGCTCGTCCCCGCCGCGCTCGACCTCTACGTGATCGAGTCAGGTGACCAGTCCGGCCCCGGGCGCCTTCCTTCGGCCGAGCCGCCGACTCTCGACGATGGCCCACACCTGAGCTACGCGATCCAGTGGTTCGCGATCGCCTTCGCAATCGCGGCATTCGGCGTCATCGTGGTGCGGCGAGACGGTCGCGCTCGGCCTCCACGCCCGTCAGCACCCTGAGGATGTTGCCGTTGGCGAGCTTCCGCAGGTCGTCGTCCTTCCACCCGCGCTGGATCAACTCAGCGAAGAGCACCGGATAGGTCGACACGTCGCCCATTCCCTCGGGCAACTCGCTCGTGCCATCGTAGTCGCCACCCAGCCCGACATGATCAATCCCGGCCACGCGACGAACGTGTTCGATGTGATCGGCGAGGTCGCCCACCGACGCGTGCGGGCGCGGGTGCGCCGTGCGCCACGCCTGCATCGCTGCGCGTCGGCTCGCGGAATCGCCCGGGGCGGCGCCAATCCGCTGGCTCTCCATGCCCGCCGCCGCCGACCAGTCGCGCATCTGCTTCGAGATGAATCCGCCGACGAACGTCACCATCACCACACCGCCGTTCTTCGGCAGCCGCTTGAGGATCGAGTCGGGAACATTGCGCGGCACATCGGTGACCGCACGGGCCGAAGAGTGCGAGAACATCACCGGTGCTGTGCTGGCGTCGAGTGCGTCAGACATCGTCCCCGGTGAGACATGGCTGAGGTCGACGATCATTCCGATCCGGTTCATCTCCCGCACCACATCGCGCCCGAAGTCGGTGAGCCCGCCGTGGCGCGCCGTGTCCATCGCCGCGTCCGCCCAGTCGAGCGTGACGTTGTGGGTGAGCGTCATGTACCGCGCGCCGAGCGCGTAGTACATCCGGAGCGCACCGAGCGAGTTCTCGATCGCATGGCCGCCCTCCATGCCGATGAGCGACGCGATCTTCCCGTCACGACGCGCGTCCTCGATGTCGGCCACCGACGTGGCCAGCACGAATGCCTCCGGATACTTCGCGATCATGCGGCGGGCGATGTCGATCTGCTCGAGCTGCACC
>JBKJMX010000022.1:0-35588 GCA_046596135.1 Gemmatimonadales bacterium | reverse complement strand
GCGGGCGACAGGCCGTGGAGAAAGAGATCGCGGAGTGGCGCAACGGCAGCGTGGACGAGCGGCTGGAGCACTCACTGGTGAAGGGCATCACGGACTTTATCGAGGCCGATGTGGAGGAGGCGCGCCAGAAGTATGGCCGGCCGCTTAACGTGATTGAAGGGCCGCTCATGAAGGGCATGAACGTGGTCGGAGATTTATTCGGCGCGGGCAAAATGTTTTTGCCGCAGGTGGTCAAGAGCGCGCGGGTGATGAAGCGGGCCGTTGCCCACCTCATCCCGTACCTGGAGGCGGAGCGCTCGCGCGCCGCGACCCGTGCGCGCGGCAAGATTCTCATGGCCACCGTCAAGGGCGACGTGCACGACATCGGCAAGAACATCGTCGGCGTCGTGCTGCAGTGCAACGAATGGGAGGTAATCGACCTCGGCGTGATGGTCCCTGCGGCGACCATCATTGATACCGCCGTGCGCGAGGAAGTGGACCTGGTCGGACTCTCCGGACTGATCACACCGTCGCTCGACGAGATGGCGTTCGTGGCGTCGGAATTCGAGCGACGCGGCCTCACCATTCCGCTGCTGATCGGTGGGGCCACCACGTCGAAGGCGCACACCGCGCTCCGCATCGCACCGGCCTATAAATCGCCCGTGGTGCATGTGCTCGATGCATCGCGCGCGGTGGGCGTGGCCGGCGCACTGCACGACCCGGCGCGTCGCGACGCCTACGCCGCAGAAGTGGCCGAGGACTACGAGCGGGTGCGTGTTGAGCGTGCCGGGGAGCACGAGGGTCCACTCACGCCGATCGCCGACGCGCGTGCCCGCGCGCTGCCGATCGACCTCGACCGGCCTGCCCCCGCGCCGACGTTCCGCGGGACACGGGTGTTCGACGAGTGGCCACTTGCCGACCTGCGTAGTGCCATCGACTGGACACCGTTCTTTCAGGCGTGGGAGCTGCCCGGCTCTTACCCCTCCCTGCTCGACGACCCAGTGCACGGCGCTGCCGCGACCGAACTGTTTGCAGATGCGAATGCACTGCTCGATGAAATCATCGACCAGCGACTGCTCACCGCCCGTGGCGTGATCGGCTTCTGGCCCGCCGATCGCGTGGGCGACGACATTGTGCTGTATGGTGACCGGGCGCGGACGCAGCCGATCGAGACACTGCACACCCTCCGCCAGCAGGGCGTGCGCAAGGACGATCGCGCCCTGCTCGCGATGGCCGATTTCGTGGCGCCGCGTTCGGCGATGGTCGACGATTACGTGGGCGCTTTCGCGGTGAGCGCTGGGCAGGGGTTGGAGGCGATCGTTGCCGATGCACGAAGCCGGCACGACGACTACCGCGCGATCCTTGCCTCCGCACTCGCCGACCGGTACGCAGAGGCATTCGGCGAGCGGTTGCATGAGGAAGTGCGGCGCTCGCATTGGGGCTACGCGCCAGATGAGGCGCTCGATCTCGATGCGCTGCTCCATGAACGGTATCAGGGCATACGGCCCGCACCGGGGTACCCGGCGTGCCCCGATCACACCGAGAAATCAGCGCTCGACCGCCTGCTCGACCTCAAACTCATAGGTGTCACGCTCACCGAGAGCTTCGCGATGCTTCCAGGCGCCACGGTGAGCGGCTGGTATTTCTGGCGCCCCGAGTCCCGCTACTTCGGCGTGGGCCGACTCGGTGAGGATCAGGTGCGAGACTACGCCGCGCGAAAGGGATGGACGATGGCCGAGGCGGAACGGTGGCTGTCGCCAAACCTCGGATATCGCGGGGGCAAGGCATGACCACGCTTCGCGACCTCATCGCCGACGGCAGGATCCACGTGGTGGACGGTGCCATGGGCACGATGCTCTACCAGAAGGGAATCTTCGTCAACGTCTGTTTCGATGAGCTGGCGATGAAACAGCCCGCGCTGGTCGCGGAAGTGCACACGGCCTATGTCGATGCGGGTGCGGAAGTGATCGAGACCAACACCTTCGGCGCCAATCCGTTCAAGCTTGCGCAGTACGGGTTGGCCAGCGACACCGAGATGCTGAACGCTGCGGCGGCGCGTGTCGCACGACGCGCCGCAGGGTCACGCGCCGCTGTGGTAGGCGCGATCGGGCCGCTGGGCGTGCGAGTTGAACCATTCGGTGAGCTCGCACTCGCCGAGGCGGAGGCAGCGTTCGGTCGCCAGGTAGACGGGCTGCTCGAGGGCGGCGTCGACGGGTTCTGCCTCGAGACGTTCTCCGACATTGAAGAACTACTCGCGGCGATGCGCGCGGTGCGGCAGCGCAGCGACCTCGCCCTGATGGCGCAGCTCACCGTGGCGGAAGATGGCCGCACCGCCTACGGGACCGCGCCCGAGGCCTTCGGGCCTGCGCTCGCCGATGCGGGTGCCGACATCATCGGCGTCAACTGTTCGATCGGGCCGCAGGTGGTGCTCGAAGCGATCGAGCGGCTGGCGCGGGTCGTCACCACGCCGCTGGTGGCGCAGCCGAATGCCGGCCTGCCCCGCGAGGTGGGCGATCGCAAGATCTACATGGCGAGCCCCGAGTATGTCGCGGAGCACGCGCGACGAATGGTGGAGGCCGGTGCGCGATTTGTTGGCGGATGCTGCGGCACCACGCCCGAACACGTTCGCGCAATCGGCAAGTTTGTGCGTGCGGCGCAGCGCTCGGCGCGTTCGGCGGGCGCGCCCACGATCACCGCGCATCAGGAGTCGCCCACCGATGTCACCACGGTGCCGCTCGCCGAGCGGTCGCGTCTCGGTGCCAGGCTCGCGGCGGGGGAGTTCATCCGCACTGTCGAGATCGTCCCGCCGCGCGGGACTGATCCGGCGCCGATGATCGCGCAGGCACGCGCACTCGCTGCCGCGGGCATCCACGCGGTCAACATCCCCGACGGACCACGCGCCCAGAGCCGGATGGGTGCACTGATCTCGGGGCTGATCGTGGAACGTGAGACCGGTCTCGAGACGGTGGTCCATTACGCGTGCCGCGATCGCAACCTCCTCGGCATGCTCTCCGACCTGCTGGGCGCCGCGGCAGCGGGGCTTCGGAACCTGCTGGTCGTCACCGGTGATCCGCCAAAAATGGGGCCGTACCCCGATGCCACAGCGGTGTTCGACATCGACGCGATCGGGCTCACCAATCTCGTGACACGGCTCAATGCCGGACTTGATCCGGGCGGGAATGCGTTCGGCGCGCCGACGCGCTTCGTGCATGGCGTGGGCGTGAACCCTACCGCACCTGACATCGAACACGAGCTCCGACGTTTCGCGTGGAAGGCGGAGGCGGGGGCGTGTTTTGCAATGACGCAGCCGGTGTTCGACGTCGCGCAGCTCGAGCGCTTCCTGCCGCGGGTTGAGTCGCTGGGTGTGCCGGTTATTGCCGGCATCTGGCCATTGGTGTCACTCCGCAATGCGGAGTTTCTCGCCAACGAGGTGCCCGGCGTGTCGGTACCGCGTGAGGTGCTCGATCGGATGCGGCGCGCGAGTGATCGCGGCAAGGAAGCGGCACTCGCAGAAGGCGTGGCGATTGCGCGGGAGATGATTGCCGCGGTCACGCCGAGCGTGGCGGGGGTGCAGGTGGCGGCACCGATGGGGCGGGTCGAGGTGGCGCTGGAGGTGTTGGGGTAGGCGCCGACCAATGGGCGACGGGGCCAGTCGATTGCCGTGGGCGCATTGATCGGGAGTCTTGTCGGCCTCGGGATATACAGCCTCAACCGCAGCTTCGACGGACCAACTCCGAGTCCGCTGAAGATCCTTGTCTACACCGCGATCGGTGGATCAATCGGGTTCATGGCAGCGCCGGGAAAATCGCCGCAGCGGGATCCCTGATCGCGGCCAACACCGTTGCGGCGGCCGCGCGGTGGGGTCGCCGCAGCGTGCACTGCCATCTCAGCGGTGCGGTATATTTCCGCCTGAACCCGTTCCGGACGATGCCATGACCACAGACACCACACCACAGCCGCTTTCCGTCCTCTCCGAGGAGGAAGAACTCTTCCGCCAGACCGTGCGGGAGTTCGCCGAAACAGAAATCGGCCCCTATGTGCATGAGATGGACGTGGCGGCGGAGATGCGCCCCGACCTGATCGAGAAGTTTTTCGCGCTCGGGTTGATGGGGATCGAGGTGCCGGAGCAGTATGGCGGCGCGGGCGGGAGCATCTTCCTCGCGACCCTGGCGATCGAGGAAATGGCGCGAGTCGATGCATCGAGCGCAATTTATGTCGACGTCCACAACACGCTCGTCAACAACGCGCTGATGCGCTGGGGAACCGACGAGCAGAAGGAGCGCTACTTCCCGCGAATGACCGTCGACCTCCTCGGCGCCTTTGCGCTCTCCGAGCCGGCATCAGGCTCCGACGCCTTCGCGCTTGAGGCTCGCGCCACCCAGGACGGCGATGACTGGCTGATCACTGGCCGGAAGTTCTGGATCACCAGCGGCGCTGAGGCAGGAATCTTTATTGTTTTTGCGACCATCGATCCCGATCTGGGCTACAAGGGGATCACCGCATTCCTGGTTGAGCGCGACTTCCCGGGCCTCGCCATCGGCAAGCGCGAGAAGAAGCTCGGCATCCGCGCGTCGAGCACCGTCGAGCTCATCCTCGAGGAGTGCCGCGTTCCGGCCGCGAACGTCCTCGGACCGGTGGGGCAGGGGTACAAGATCTCGATCGAGACCCTCAACGAGGGGCGGATCGGGATCGGCGCACAGATGATCGGAGTGGCCCAGGGGGCGCTCGACGCGGCGACCAAGTACATCAAGGAACGCCACCAGTTCGGGAAGGCAATCGCCGACTTCCAGGGTGTCCAGTTTCAAGTCGCCGACATGGCCACGCAACTCGAGGCCGCCCGACTGATGGTGTACAATGCGGCACGCCTCAAGGACGCCGGGCTCCCCTTCACCCGCGAAGCGGCGATGGCGAAGCTGTTCTCATCTGAAACAGCAAACCGTATTGCCGGTCAGGCGCTGGAGCTCTTCGGCGGCTACGGCTACAGTCAGGAGTACCCGGCGGAGAAGTTCTTCCGCGACGCAAAGATCGGCGTGATCTACGAAGGCACCAGCAACATGCAGCTGCAGACGATCGCCAAGCTCCACCTCAAATAGGCGCTCCGGCCACGCTGCAACCGCGGCAAGCCCTCTGGCGTTCCTGAGAATGGACAGTCAACAGGCGTCCACTCAGGCTCGCCATATGGAACCCGCACGCGTCTTGCATTCCGAGAGGTCATGATCCGACGCCTCCTCCCAGCATTCGCCCTCCTCGTGATCCCTGCGCTGCTTCCCGCGCAGGGTCCGGCCGGCCTCGGTGCCGACCTCTCCTCTTGGTACGCCCAGACGATGCGGTCGGCGCCGGGACGATGGGGAATCGTGGTGGCGGACAATGCCGGAGAAGTTCTCTGGTCGGTGAACCCGTCCGAGCCAATGGTGCCCGCGTCAACGGTCAAGCTGCTCACCACCGGTTTTGCCCGCACCGTGGTCGGAAGCGAAGCTCGGCGCGCGACGCGCGTGGTAGGCAGCGGACAGGTGAATCCCGCCACGGGTGGATGGGAGGGGAACTGGGCCCTTGAGCTCAACGGCGACCCGACCTTCGAACGCACTGACCGCGGTGGCCCGATGCTCACCGAACTCGCGCAACAACTCGCGGCCATCGGCGTGCGCCGGCTCAGCGGCCCACTCACGGTCACGTCGGCATCGGGCGAGCCGAACGCGGCCTATCCCGCCGCGTGGGAATCACGCCACCGCGGCCGGATCTTCGCACCACCCATCGGACCGGTGACGCTGAACGAGAACGTGATAGGATTCTCGATCGCACCGGGCGCACGCTCGGGCCAACGACCGATCATCATCAGCGAGTCGCCGTCAGGGATCTCGAACATCGTCACCGTCAACGCGACCACGGTCGCCGGCACGCGCAACACGATCCGGTTCTCGGTGCAGCCCAACGGGCACTACGTGGTGACGGGCCAGATCGGGACGCACTCCGGGTCGCGCCGCTACGTGGGCGTCCCGAATGATCCGCGGATCATTCTCGATGCCGCGTGGAGCCACGCCACCCGCATGGCCGGCATCCAGTGGACCCATGCGCCGACTCTCTCATCGGCGATTCCCGGCGACCGGCGAATTCTCGCCGAAGTCGCGTCGCAGCCATTCGATTCAATCGCCCACGAGATCAACACCCGGTCGCTGAACATCGGCGCCGAGCTCCTGCTGCTCTGGGGCGGTGGACCCGACCGTGCTGCCGAGCGGCTCACGCAGCATGTTCGCACGGTGACGGGCATCGATGCCGGCGTGTACCTGGTCGATGGGAGTGGGCTCTCGGGGGCAGATCGCGTGTCGCCGCTGGTGTTCACCACCTATCTCGCCCGCTTCCCGCTCACCCCTGCCGGCCGCAACTTCGCGCTCCTCCTGCCGACCAACGGCAGTGGAACGCTGCGGCGCCTCGCGACCGGCCTGCCGGGTCCGGGCGTGGTGCGCGCCAAGACCGGAACGCTGGGCAATGCCTCGACACTCGTCGGATACCTCGGTCGCGCGGACGGGACGCTGCTCATTGCACTGATGTACAACGGTGCGAACACCGGCCCTGCGCGCGCCGCGCAGTGGGAACTCTTCCGCAAGCTCGGTGCGAACGGCGTCGTGCTTCCCACCGCCATCAGCGACGATGACCTCAGCCTGGGCAGCACCCCCGAGACACCGGAGCGCTGACCGCTCGCGGCAGCCACGGCCGCGAGCACGACTGATTGATCATCCCGCTGGCGCGCAGTCGCCATCGGGATTCCTCCCGAACCACAGCAGCCCCCACCCCGCCCCCAGCACCAGCGCCGCGATCACGTCGCTCGGATAGTGCACGCCCAGATAGACCCTCGACGACGCAATCATGAACGGGATGAGGATCGCGAGCGTCACCAACCCGACGCGCGCGCCGCGATCCTGCACCACGCGGAGCAACAGCAACAACGCCACGCTGTAGACGATCGGCGCCAGCATCGCGTGGCCCGACGGGTAGGAATGCCAACCCGCCGAACCGAGTCGGTCAATGACATCGGGACGCGGCCGCTGGAAGATCGACTTGGCGATCACGTAGGCGAGCTCGCCGGAGAGGGCGCACGCGAAGTAGCGCCACGCCACCTCCCGACCGATTGCCCGCCATAACACGGCCATCAAGCCGAACGCAATCGGCACCTCGATCACGCCATCGCCGAGCGCCGAAATGCCGCGCATGGCCATGGTTCCGATGTCGGTGCGCATTGCACCGATGGCGCGGAGCAAGTACAGGTCGAAGGTGGTGAACGCCCCCGACATCACGACCGCGGATATCACGAGGAATGCCAGCGCGCACGCCACGCAGGAGCGGCAGGGCCGGGTCAGCAGCGGCATCAGCGGGAAAGTTCAGCCCTGATGGCGGCGATGAACTGGTCGACATCCTCAGCTTCGGTCGCCCAGTTGCACATGAGGCGCACCTCGCCCGTGACCTCGTCCCACACATAAAAGTGAAAGTCCCGTTGAAGCGCCGTGGTCGCCTCACGTGGCAGCAGCGCGAACACCGCGTTGGCATCCACCGACTGGGTGATCGTCACGCCATCGATCCCGCGGATCCCCTCGGCGAGCCGCTGGGCCATGGCGTTCGCCTGGCGGGCATTGGCGAGCCAGGTGTCGTCGTGGGCCAGCCCGAGGAACTGCGCAGCGAGGTAGCGCATCTTCGACGCGAGCTGCGCCGTCTGCTTGCGGAGGAACGGCATCGACGCTGCGAGCGCGGGATCAAACACCACCACCGCTTCCGCGCCCATCGCGCCGTTCTTGGTCGCGCCGAACGAGAGCACGTCGATGCCGACATCGACCGTGCACTCCCGCAGCGAGGTTCCCATCGACGCAGCCGCATTCGCAATCCGGGCGCCGTCCATGTGCACCAGCAGGCCGTGTCGGTGGGCAACCGCCGAGATGGCCCGCAGTTCGTCGAGCGAGTAGACCGTGCCGTGTTCGGTGATCTGGGTGATCGACACTACCCGCGGCTGTACCCGGTGCTGATCGCCGATGCCCACCAGCGCCGCCTCGACCAGCGCCGGCGTGAGCTTGCCATCGGGCGTTGGCAGGTCGACCAGCTTGCAGCCTGCAATGCGCTCCGGTGCACCGCATTCATCGACATTGATGTGCGCCTCTGCAGTGCAGAGCACTGCCTCCCACGGCCTGAGCAGTGCACGGAGCGCGACGACGTTCGCTCCCGTTCCGTTCCACACCAGTGTGGTGCTCGACGTGGGGCCGAAGGTGTCGGCAAACCACCGCTCGGTGCGGCGCGTCCAGGGATCGGCGCCATACGCCGACGATGCACCGGTGTTCGCCTCGGCGATCGCGGCCATCACCGCCGGGTGGACGGGCGCGGCGTTGTCGCTGGCGAACTCGCCGGGGAGACTCATGCAGCACCTTCCGCCGGGCTCGACATATTGTCCTCCCAGAGGGCCATGATGTTTCCGTCGGGGTCGGCGATCATCGCCATGATCCCGAACCCTTGCTGCGTCGGTTCGGCGACGAACCGCACGCCCTGCTCGCCGAGCCGACTGCAGAGTGCCAACAGGTCGTCGACGCGGAAGGTGAGCCCGGTGTGTCGGCCGACCATGGCCATCGCATCAGGATGCGTCGCGGGGTGGATGCCGAGGTGCGGTGGGGCATCGAGCATCTCATAGCCGAACGAACCGGCGCGCGCGATCGGAAGCTCGAGCGCGTCCTCGTAGAAGGCACGGGCGCGTTCGAGATCGGTGACGAAGATGGCGAACGAATGCAGGGATGGTGTCATCGGGAATCGGGGTCGGGGCGCGAGGCGGTGGCCAGACGCACGTTGCGGCGCATCCGGGCGAGTCCCGGTCGGGCGAGGGGCGTGTCGGCGAAGCGCGTCGTGAATTCCACCTCGTCCATTCGTTCGAATGCATCGGGGTCACGCCGGTCGGGATCGGGTCGACGACTGAACTCGGGCACACTCGTTGGCGTGGCGAATTTCAGGTTCCACGGACACACGTCGTTGCAGACATCGCAGCCGAATGCCCATTCATCCCAGTGCGGAACGAGCTCCACGGGCGGATCGGATCGGTTCTCGATGGTCTGGTACGAGAGGCATCGCGTGGCATCGACCACGCGGTCGTCGATGATGGCCCCGGTGGGGCACGCATCGATGCACCGCGTGCAGGTGCCGCAGAGATCGGTGGCACGCGGCGTATCGAGCTCGAGCGCGAGGTCGGTGAACACCGTGCCGATGAAGGTGTAGGACCCGTGGCGGGGGTTGATGAGCATCGTGTTGCGGCCGATCCATCCGAGTCCCGCGCGCTCGGCAAGTTCGCGCTCGGGAATCGGCCCGTCGTCCACCCAGGTGTGCGCCAGCCCGGCACCGCGGGCTTTCATCCACTCGGCCAGACGATGGAGCCGGCCGTGGGTGACAATGTGGTAGTCCATGCCCCGGGCATAGGATGCGATCTTGAAGGCATCGCCCGCTGCAGGCCGCTCATCGGAGGGCGCCGCATAGTTGTCCAGCACCACGACCGCCGTCGTGGCACCGGGGGTGGCGAGCGCTGGATCCTTCCGTCGTCGCGCCTGGCGATGGAGGTAACGCATCGTCCCGGCGTGGCCGGCGGCCAGCCAGCGGTCAAGCGCATCGCCACGAACACTGGGCGTGAGCGGCGCAATGCCCGCGGCAATGAACCCGATGCGCGCCGCCTCGGCCTTCACTTCCCGGGCATCGAGCATCACGGTGCGTTTCCGGCAATCTCGCGCGGCACCGGATGTTCTCCGGTGACGGTGAGTGCCGTGCGCGGGACGCCGTCGCCGGTGATCAGGCGCGCACCCGGTGAGTAGCGGAAGTACGCCCACGACCACTCGAGCAGCACCATCACCCGATTCCGGAAGCCGATCAGGAAGAAGATGTGCACCACCGCCCAGACCAGCCACGCGAAATAACCTCCGAACTGGAATCGTCCGATGTCCGCCACGGCATGACCCCGGCCGATCACCGCGAGCTGTCCCTTGTCCCAGTACGAGAATGGCGTGCGGGGGCGTCCGGCAAGATCGCCGATGATGGTGCGTGCGGTATGCTGGCCCATCTGGATCGCGACCGGACTCACACCGGGCAGTGCGCCGGTCGAGTCGACCTGATGCGTGAAGGCCGCCGCGTCACCGAGCACGAACACCTCGGGATGACCGGGGATCGAGCAGTCGGGCTCGACCAGCACGCGGCCAGCCCGATCCACCGGAACACTCAGCGTTCGGGTCAGCGCACCGACTGCGTTCCCAGCCGCCCAGATCACGGTCGTCGTGGGGATCACCCATCCCGATGCCTCGACCATGCTTGGTCCGATGCTGGTGACCATCGTGTTCTCCCGTACATCGACGCCGAGCGCACGAAGCTGCGCCTTGGCCTGGGCAGATGACTTCGCAGGGTACGACGGCAGGATTCGGGCGCCGCCCTCCATCAGCAACACGGTCGCCTCACGGGGATCGATGTGCCGGAAGTCGCGCGCGAGCGCATAGCGGCGGATCTCGGCGATCGCGCCCGCCATTTCCACGCCGGTGGGTCCGCCGCCGACGACCACGAACGTGAGGTACTCGTGTCGCTTGCGGGGATCGGGCTCACGTTCGGCGCGCTCGAAGGCGTAGAGGATACGCCGCCGGATATCGAGCGCGTCCTCGATGCTCTTGAGGCCCGGTGCGTACGGTTCCCACTCGTTGTGTCCGAAGTACGAGTGTCGCGCACCGATCGCCACGACACAGTAGTCGTACTCGATGGAGGCACCGTCGGCGAGGTGCACCACGCGACCGGTGGTGTCGACCCGATCGACCTCGCCGAGCAGCACCTCGGCGTTGCGCTGCTTGCGGACGATCGATCGAATCGGCGCCGCAATGTCCTGCGGCGAAAGTCCCGCTGCGGCCACCTGGTACAGCATCGGCTGGAAGAGGTGGTGGTTGCGGCGGTCGATGATCGTCACGCGCACAGCAGCCTTGCGGAGTCCGCGCGCGAGGTAGAGCCCCGCGAAGCCACCGCCGATGATGACAACGCGTGGCGCCGGCTTGGCGCTCATACGCCCATCGTCTCGCGACGCCACCGCGCAAATCGGACCACATCGTCGGCGGACGGTACCGCCTGCTCGCTGCCATACGCGGTGTACATGCGCCACCGAAGGTAGGTCTGGTCGGGCAGCGGCAGGAATGGGGCAACCCGCCACCAGGCACGGCGCCGGAACGCCCAGGCGGTTCGCAGGAGATCGATCGCAAGCCGGGGCGACAGCAGCGCACGTCCTGCGAGTGCCATGCTCAGGACGGCCCACGATTCGTGGAAGATGGGGTCGGTCGAAGGTTCGTCGCTCACATCCCAAACGTAATGACGGGGCCGACAACGGCGGTGTCGTTCGGCCCGCACGTGCTAAGCGTGGGGGCGCCTATATTCCCGCCATGGCTGAACCCGTTCGAGACGGCCCGACCGTCCCCGTGAAGGAATCTCCCCACCCGACCGAGGACGAGGTCCTCCTCAACATTCCGGTCGATGCCGAGACGCTGCGGATCCGGCGGAACTCCGATTCGTGGCGGGTGCTCCGGATCCTCGGCGAGTTCGTGTGGGGCTTCGAGAACCTGCAGAACGTGGCTGGCGGGATCTCGATCTTCGGTTCGGCCCGCACCGCCGCTGACGACCCGATGTACGGCGCCGCCGAAGAAACCGCGCGACTCTTTGCCCAGGCGAACATCCCGGTGATCACCGGGGGGGGGCCAGGGATCATGGCGGCGGCCAACAAGGGCGCGTACGAGGCGGGCGGGATCTCGATCGGCTGCAATATCGAGCTGCCCCATGAGCAGTTCACGAATCCGTACCTGAATCGCTCGCTCGACTTCAAGTTCTTCTTTGTCCGCAAGACGATGTTCATCAAGTACTCGATCGGATTCGTCGTCTTTCCTGGCGGCTACGGCACGCTCGACGAACTCTTCGAGGCGCTGACGCTGATCCAGACCGACAAGGTGACCGACTTCCCGGTGATCCTCTTCGGCTCACGCTACTGGGGCGGATTGGTGTCATGGATCAAGGACACGATGCTCGCCGAGGGGAAGATCTCGAAGGGCGACGAGTACATGTTCACCGTGACCGACGACCCGGCTGAGGTTGTCCGTATCGTCACGGAAACGCGCAAGCGACTCGGGATCACGTCGGTCGATCCCTGATCGGGACCATGCCCGCGACGCCAGCAGCACCTGTCCCGCCGTCGCGGCGCAACGCATGGGGAGCGCTGTCGCTCCTCGCGTTCATCAACCTGCTCAATTACCTCGATCGCAACGTCATCTTCGCGCTGTTCGAGCCGATCAAGCGCGACCTGTTGCTCACCGACACCCAGCTCGGCTGGCTGGGTTCCGCCTACATCCTGGTGTTCTCGCTGGCCGCCCTGCCCTTCGGCGTGATCAGCGATCTCAAGAGCCGCAAGGCGGTGATCGCCGGCGGGGTCGCGCTATGGAGCGCGTTCACCTTCCTGGGCGGGTTGGCACGTACGTACTGGCAGCTCTTCGTCTGCCGTGCGGCGGTTGGCGTGGGCGAGGCCGCCTACGGACCGGCCGCGTCGTCGATGGTCGCCGATTACTTCCCGGGTGCCAGTCGCGCACGCGCGATGAGCATCCTCGCCGCGGGCATCCCGGTGGGCGGCGTGCTCGGCCTGCTGCTCGGCGGTTGGCTTGAGTCGATCTACGGATGGCGCGTGGCGTTCATGGCCGTGGGGCTCCCGGGCTTCGCCTGTGCCGTGGCGGTGTCTCGGCTGGTCGACCCGACCAGACGCGAGATGCCGCTCACGGTGCGGCGCTTCGTTCGCGAGCTCGAACTCGGCGTAAGGGGTTTCGGACGCCAGTTCCTCCCGCTCATCGTTGCGACGGCGCTCGGCCTGGCGGCAGCATACGAGTTGACCGATCGTTACGGAGCCGATTCGGCACTTGATGCGGCCGTGATCGCGATCGCGGTTGCGATCGGGCTCGCGATCACGATCTACCGCTGGGTTCGGCTCGTCCGCGCCCAGCGCCGCGACGAAACACCGTTCACCCGTGAACTCGAGAGCGCCGTCGATGACCTGCTCGACGCCGGCCAGCTCGTGCTGCGCACTCCGACGCTGGTGTACACCTTCGTGGCGGGCGCGATGATTTCGTTCGGGATGAACGGGCTGGTGGGATGGGGCCCGACGTTCATGACCCGCGAGTTCGGGCTGAGTGCGGGCGCGGCGGCGACCCTGCTGGGCAAGTGGGGCCTCCTCGCCGGCGTGCTCGGTGCGCTCGCTGGCGGTGCCGTCGCCGACTTCTTCAGCCGCTACACCCGGCGCGGTCGGGTGCTGACGGTGGGATTGGGATTTCTGATCGGTGGGCCGATCGCGATCTGGTTGATGACGATCCGCGACATCGACCTCTTCATGCCGGTCTTCGCGGTCGCGTTCTTCATGCTCTCGTGGTACAACGGCCCGATCACCGCGGTGATCTTCGACGTGGTGCCGTCGCGCATTGGTGCCACCGTCGTCGGTGCCTATTTGCTGTTCATCCACCTGGCCGGCGACGCGATTGCGCTGCCGCTGGTCGGTTCACTGTCTGATCGCTTCGGGCTCGACCGCGCCGTGATGGTGCTCCCCGCCGTGGCACTCGCCGGGGGCATCGTAATGCTCGGCGCACTGCGCACCGTGTCGGCCGACATGGAGAAGGTCGTCAGCGTCCGCTGACCTGCTTGCCGAACAGGTCCACCAGTTCATTCACCGTCCGCTCCGCCTCGGCGGGATCGCCGGAGCGTATCGCGGCGGTGGCACAGTGCGTCAGGTGGCTCTGCAGCAGCACCTTCCCGACGGCCCGCAGCGCCTCCTGCGCCGATGCGATCTGCACGAGAATGTCGGCGCAGTAGCGCTCCTCGTCGATCATCCGCTGCAACCCCCGAACCTGCCCCTCGATCCGGCGGAGTCGCTTCGAGAGCGCCTCCTTGGTCTCGGCGGAAACATGGGTCGCGTGCGAGGGCTTCATGGTTGGTCCCGGTCGGAGTGAATGCGATGATGGATTGGCCGATCAACCCGCTGTCTTCAGCCGCAACGAATTGGTGACAACGCTCACACTGCTCATCGCCATGGCGGCGCTCGCGAGGATCGGCGACAGCAGAAGCCCGGTGAACGGATAGAGGATGCCGGCCGCGACCGGGATTCCCACAACGTTGTACACGAAAGCCCAGAAGAGGTTCTGCCGCATCACCCGCATCGTCCGCCGGGAAAGACCAATCGCTTGCTCGACGCCAGCAAGGTCGGCGCGCATCAGCGCGATGTCGGCCGCCTCGATGGCCACGTCGGTACCGCTCCCCATCGCGATGCCCACATCGGCCCGCGCCAGCGCAGGGGCATCGTTGATCCCGTCGCCGACCATGGCGACGACGCGGCCTTGCTGCTGCAGGGCCGCGATGGCGGCAACCTTCCCGTCAGGCAGCACCTCGGCGATCACCTCGTCGATCCCAGCTTCCCGGGCGATGGCGGCGGCCGTGCTGCGCCGATCGCCGGTGAGCAGCACGGTGCGCAATCCCATCTCCTGCAAGCGCGCGATGGCCGCGCGAGACGTCTCGCGAATCGGGTCGGCCACGCCCATCAGGCCGGCGAGGTGGCCATCGACGGCGACGAAGACCGTGGTGCGCCCTCGCTCTTCCAGGTCCACCGCTGCGGCGTCGAGTTCCGCGGGGTCGATCGACCAGTCGGCGAGCAACGCCCGGTTGCCAGCGACAATCGCCCGGCCATCAACCACGCCTTGCGCACCCTTCCCCGTGATCGACTGGAATCCCTCCACCGTGGCTCGCCCTGCGCCTCGACGTTCCGCCTCGGCGGCGATCGCATCGGCGATCGGATGCTGCGACGAGCGCTCCAGTGCGCCGACCAGCCGGAGGAACTCCGTTTCCTCGATCGCGCCTGACATCACCAGGTCGGTGACGGTCGGCTGTCCCGCGGTGATCGTGCCGGTCTTGTCGAACACGATCGTGTCGACATCGCCAGCGCGCTCAAGCGCCGCGCCACCCTTGACCAGAATACCCATTTCGGCGCCACGGCCGGTCGATACCATGACGGCGGTCGGGACGGCGAGCCCCATGGCGCAGGGACAGGCGATGATGAGCACGGCCACGCTCGCCGAGAAGGCGCGAACCATGGACGCATCAGGCATGGCGACCTGCCACGCGACGAAGGTCACAATGGCAATCGACACCACGACCGGCACGAAGACGCTGCTGATCCGGTCGGCGAGATTCTGGATCGGCGCCCGTGACGCTTGCGCATCACGCATCAACGTGACGATACGCGCGATCACTGAATCGGCACCGAGTGTCGTGGCGCGCACGCGCAGCGAACCGGTGCCATTGACGGTGCCGCCAATGACACGATCCGCCGCAACTTTCGCCACCGGCATCGACTCGCCGGTGACCATCCCCTCGTCCACCGCGCTTTCACCGGAAACGACCTCGCCATCCACGGCGATCCGCTCCCCGGGGCGCACCAGTACGACGTCGTCGGCCCGCACGTCCTCGATTGGCACGTCGACCTCGGCATCACCGCGAATCACCCGGGCCGTCGAGGGTTGCAGCGACGCGAGCGCCTGGAGCGCTGCGCTGGTGCGGCGCTTGGCCCGCGCCTCGAGCGCATTGCCGGTGAGGATGAACGCGATGATGAGGATCACCGCCTCGTAGTACACGTCGGGCGCCATGCCACGTGAGGTGAAGACGCCCGGTGCCATCGTGGCCAACGCCGAGTAGGCGAAGGCCGCGCCGGTGCCCACCGCGACGAGGGTGTTCATGTCCGCGCCGTGATGGCGGAATGCCATCCATGCGCGCGAATAGAAGTGGCGACCCGCCCACGTCATCACAGCGAGGGTGATCACAAGCAGCCCCCACGAGAGCACCGCAGCGGGCACCTCGTACAGCCATGGCATTGTCTGGCGCAACGCCGGGGTCAGCACCCCCATCACCCGCGTCATGAAGGGATCGACCGACTCGTGCGCGTGATCGCCCGCCATGAGCGGCATCGACACCACCATCGCAATCGCGCCGGCCAGGCCACTCACCATCGCCTTCCGCCGAAGCGTGCGATACTCGGCATGTTGGGAGTCGTCGAGCGCGGATTGCTCTTGCTGTGCCGAGCGACCCGCCTCCGGCATGCTGCCGTCGTAGCCGGTCGAACGAATGACATCGATGAGCGCGTCCGTTGACACCTGGGACGGGTCGTAACGCAGTGCGGCGTTCGCCAGCATGAGGTTGACCGACGCGGATTCAACTCCAGGCGTGCGCTCGAGGGCCCGCTGCACCCGGGACTGGCACGCTGCACAGGTCATCCCCTGGACGTTCAGGGTGACCGATCCGGACTCCCGTTGCTGCGGCGGCGCATCACCGGGTGTGGCGTCGTCGCCGGTTCCGACAGCTGCAGGATCTCGGCCGGCGACGAAGAACCACCAGTTGACCGCTCCGATGGCGATCACGCCGCCAAGGATCGCCACCACGCTGGGCGTCGACACGGTCAGGCCGGCGCGGGGGTGGCGTCGTACCCCGCCTCATCGACGGCGGCAACGAGCTGATCGACGGAAGCGCCGTCCGGCGCGGTTTCCACCACCGCTCGGCCGATCTGCACCGACACCACCTTGGCCCCCTCAACACCGTTCAGCGCCTTGTTCACGGCGTTGACGCAGTGCCCGCAACTCATCCCCTCGATGTGCAATGTGACGGTGTTCATGGTCCACTCCAGGCAAGGTTGATGGACCAAGCTATATAGGGGTGGGGGGTATGTCAAGAGTTCCGTTCATGGCACGTCCCCTGCACTCTTCACCCTCTCATGCCTCATGCACCGTATCAGGATCCGGGTGTCTTCGTCCCCGTTCTCGCGTGGCCTGGCCGACGGCCGAGCTACCGCGAAGTCGCGACCTGGCATGAGGCACTCGGCGCGGCGGTGGCCACGGTGCTGCCGCACGACCTGCTGGCGCTCTGGCTCCACCCGTCGCGCGGCGGTTCGGTACTGCTTGGTCCCGCCGCGCTCGTAGCCGACCAGATCATCCCCCCGCCCGCCGAGCCACTGATTGCCCAGGAGGAGCTGTTCCGTCTGGAGGATCGGTTCCGAGTGGGTGGGTATGCGTCGGTGATGGCGGTCCCGATTCGGTCCGAGGTTCAGGATGTCGGGTTGATCGTGGCAGCGTCGCTCGGGGACGATGCATACGGACTGCACGACAACCGGACCCTGCATCGCATTGCCGCCGGTCTTGGAACGAGCTGCCGTCGGCTTGCGGCATACCCGTGGATCGTCCCGCCACCCGAGGCGGAGGATCCGACCGCAATCGTTGCGTTGGTGGCAGAGACGGTCCTCGATGCGATGGACCGGGCACGCGACGGGACTGAACTGGTGCAACTGCTCTCGGACGCGCTGTCAAACCAGTTGCCGCATGACCGCCTGGAGTTGGTTGCCGTCGCACCCGCGCCCGAGCGCTGGGCGATGGTGGGTGACGGTCGGACCCCGTCGCGCGCCCTCACCGCGGATTCCACGGGTTCGGAATCAATCGATGCAGTGGTGCATTCGCTGGGCGCGCGGTCGGTGGCGCGCATCGATGATCTGCGCACGCCGGGGATCGCTTGGCCCTCCAGCGCGGACCAGCGCGGTGCCGCGCGCACCACGTCGATGCTCGCCGCCAGGCTTGAAGTCGGCGGTGAGATGGTGGGCTGGCTCTGGTTCGGGAGCGAGGCGCCGCGCTGGTTCGCAGAGAGTGACGAATCGGTGGCGCGGCTCGCTGCCCGGATCATTGCCCCGCGCGTCGCCGCCTGGGCCGCGCGTGCCGAGATGGCCGGAGCCTGGGGCTAGAACCCACCCCCAACTCCGGCACACCGCTTCACGACACGGTCACCCGCACGATCACGTTCCTACCGGCATCATCCGCGTACCGCTTGTATCGACTGAGGAACGATCGATACGACGTGTCGAGGAGGTTCCGCGCCTGCAGGTCGAGCAGGACGCGGCGACCAACGAGATCGAACGCCCCACCGGTACTGAGATTCACGACCGTATATCCCGGTGGGGCGATGTCGTCGGGATCGAGCCGGCGCTGCTGTGCGTTGGTCTCCCCGCCCACCTGGAAGTAGGTGTCATGCACGGTACGCAAGCTCGGCTCGAACCGCACCGAATAGCTGACACGCACCGGTGCGACGAATGCCAGCGGCTGGTCGGTCGTGGTGTTCTGGCCGCGGGTGTAGTCGGCGCCGCCACGCAGGTGCAGCCACGACCGAAGATGCACATCGGCTGATGACTCGATGCCGGTGAGGACCGCATCACCCTGCGCATACCGGTACACCTGAAGCCCGGACTCTGTGTCCGTCTCACCGGTTGGATCGGCGTAGATGTAATCGTTGATGGCATTGCGGAAGACACCGAACTCCGCCGCTACGCCGTGCCCCTGCATGCGCACCGCGAGATCGGTGTTGAGCGACACCTCGTTGCGCAGGGCGGCGTTGCCGACTTCGTAGCGAACCGTCCCTTCGTGGACTCCATCGGCAAAGAGCTCGAACGCCGACGGGGCACGGAAGCCACGACCGACGTTCGACACGATGGCCACTGACTCGGTAACGCGTAGCAATGCTCCTGCGTTGCCGGTGACCGCCGTCCAGCTTTGCTCCCCGTCGTCGAGCCCGAGCGCGGTGTTGGCCTCGTGACGCAGGCGCCGCCAATCCGCGCGGGCCCCCGCCGAGAACTGCCACCGCCCGGCATCGATCTGCTCGAAGGCGTACACGCCCACGTTGTCGGTGGTGGACGCCGGCACCAGCACTTCCTCACCCGAGATCGATACTGCGGTACGCATCCCGCTGACCCCGACCACTCCGGCGAGTCGCCCGCCGGTGGAATGATGAAGGTGGATGTTGCCCATTGTGTTGATCGACTGCAGGCCGAGCGCGAACTCCGTGCTGGTGGCCTCTTCGAACTCACGCCGCCGATTGCTCTCGCGCCCCAGGTCGATCTCGATGCGGGCGGAGCCGAGGGCGATGTTGCCGGTGAGGGTGCCGCGCGAAACCCCGACCCGTTGAAAGGGGGTGGCATCGGGTTCGTCCGCGGGATCCTCGTGGATCTCCAAGCGCTCGCTGCGCCCGGTGAAGGTGGCGGCGAGTGACCCCCACCCACCGCGGACGCCGAGCGCAGCCGAACCGCCGCGCATGTCGAGCGCCGAGTTGGCGAGCGTTCCTGAGGGTGTACCGATATCGCCCTGCGTGCGCGCGGTAAGCGTGGTCCGGAAGCCCACAGTACCGCGGGCGCCTTCAATCAGGAGCGACCCGTCGGGCGCGTCGCCGTTGCTGCTGAATGATCCGGTGAACCATTGGGTGATGAACGCCGGTCGGTCGGTGGCATCGGGAAGCTCTCGCTGCACCACGTTGATCACGCCGCCGAGTGCATCCGACCCGTAAAGCACGCTGGCCGGTCCACGGATCACCTCGATCCGTTCGGCGCTCGCCGTTTCAACGTTCGGGGCGTGTTCGTCACCCCACTGCTGGCTTTCGATCCGCTGACCATTCTCCAGCACGAGAACGCGGTTGGACGTCAGGCCGCGAATCACCGGCTTGCCGACGCCCGCCCCGGTCGAGAGGTTCCGCATTCCCGGCAGCGCCTCGAGCACCGCGCCGAGCGATGGGGCCTGCGCATTGGCGAGCCCGTCGCCCTGCAGTACGGCCAGTGGCTGGGGTGATTCGAGGGCACTGGTGGCGATCGGGGTGGCGGTGGTCTGGATTGCCGCGAGCTCGACGATGGTGCGGGTGAGGGACACGTCAAGCCGGGCATCCTGTCCGCGAATCGTGACCCGCATCACTCTTGGGCGGAAACCGATCGCGGCCACGGACACGCCGTAGGTGCCGTCGGGAACTTCAGTGAGTCGGAATCGTCCGTCGGCATCGGTGCGCGCCGAGCGCGATGCCTCCAGGATGACGATCCGGGCGTCGCCCACCGGATTGCCGGTGGTGTCGGTGACGCGGCCGGACAGCGAGTAGGCCGTCGGCACCGCCGCCGGCGCGGGCGGTGAGGTCATCGCGGCGAGAGCCGCAAGCAATATTGCGAACATAAAATCTCCAGACTACATGACAGGATGCGGCATGGCCGCACGCTCCCGCGCGATGCGGAAACATTCAATCGGGAAACGCCTGTCAGGCTGGAGGTGCGCGGGATCCGGGCGGGAGCGGCGGGAGGCGATCGAGGTGTGATTCGTCGGGTTGAATTTCCCGAACCAGTTGAGCGACCAGTTCGAGCCGCGGTGCATCCACCGCAGTGCTGACCGGTGACACGGACGCGACCGGAGCTCCGACGATGCATCGCTCGGCGTGACATCCGGGGCCGTCGGCCGATTCGACATGCAGGACAGCCGACTCGGTGCCGGCGTGGTACCAGACGGCATCCGCGAGCGGCCCGAGGAATGTGGCCCACGCGAACGACGCGAGGGAGAGCAGCGCGCTGACGCGGCGGGTCCGGGTCATGCGACGGCAGCCTCGTGGATGATCTCACGCACCGCAGGTGGGCCGTCGCTGGGGATCAGGAACCAGAACGTGCTCCCCTTCCCGTGGATCGACTCGACGCCGATCTGTCCGCCGTGCATCTCCACGAAACGCTTGCAGAGCGCGAGCCCGAGGCCGGTCCCCTGCACCGCACGGGACGCCGTCGAATCGACCTGGCTGAACTCGCGGAAGAGCTTGTCCATATCCTCAGGACGAATACCGATCCCGGAATCGGACACCGATACCCATACCACGTCGCGCGTCGCCAGCTTGGGTGACTCGCCGAGGCGGCCAGTGTTGGCGACCGTCGGCATCGGAGCCACGGTGCACACCGCCGAGATCGTGATCTGGCCACCATCGGGAGTGAACTTCGAGGCGTTCGACAGCAGGTTGAAGAGAATCTGGCGGATTCTCATCCCGTCAGCCATCACGTCCAGCTCCGAGTCCGGCAGTTCCATCACGCAATTCTGTCCCTTCGCGGTGCGCAGCGAGGCGGTATCGGTGATCGCGCCGCTCAGGGCGTCGCGGAGGTCGAAGCGGGCCAGGCTGAGCGTCATCCGACCAGCTTCGATCTTCGAGAGGTCGAGCACGGAGTTGATCAGTCCCAACAGGTGATTGCCGTTACGTAGGATAGCGTCGAGAAACTCCTTCTGCTGCTCCTCCAGCGGACCGAGGCCCTCAGTGAGGAGGAGGTCGGAGAAGCCGATGATTGCGTTGAGCGGGGTGCGCAGCTCGTGCGACATGTTCGCGAGGAATTCACTCTTGAGGCGCGTCGCGCGCTGGAGCTCCTTGTTCTTGAGCGCGAGCATTTTCTCGTTGCGACGCAGCTCCTCGAGCACCGTGGTCCGGTCGAGGCCGAGCACCACCTGATCGCCGAGTGTCTGGAGAAGCTGGAGATCGTGGTCGGCGAACTGCCGGCCGTCACGGCGGTTGTAGGCACAGAGCGCGCCGACCACGAGCCCGGCCGATCGCAACGGCACCATCGCCGCACTCTGCAGCCGTTCGCTCAATGCTTCGTGCGGGTAATTGCGCGGGTCGGTGTCCATGTCGTGCACGATTGCGGCCTCGTCGTACGTGACGACGTGGCCCGCAAGCGATCGGTCGATCGGAAGGAGCGACCCGACAGCCGGCATGAGGGGCCCCGCCCCAGCGACCACCTTCACGAACCGTCCCTCCTCCACCACGAGCATGATCGCCCCGCCCTCGGCCTCGAGCAGGTCGGCAGCGGCCTGCGCAATCTGGCGGTTGAGGGCGGCGAGATCGTTGCCGGCGAGAAGTGCGGCCGAGAGGCCGCGAAGGCGTTCGAGTTCGCTGTTCCGGCGGGCGGATGCGTCGAGAGCCCGGGAGAGGGAATCCTGCTGCCGATCGGCCAGAATCCGGCCCCGGCGCAAGGTGATGAAGGCGAACGCAGAGGAAACCGCCGCGAATGCGAGTCCGCCGTCGTACCGCCCCCCGGCGAGGAGAGCGACAGACGCCCAACCGCAGAAAAGGGCGAGGAAGAGCAACGTGCCAGTGCGGTAGAAGGTGGTATACCAGGGACGCGGGGGGCGAACGGCGGCCCGATGGGAGGCCGTCGCCACCGAACCGATCGGTCCATCCGGAACACCACCAGCGTTCACGCCATGCCCTCCGCATCATCGGTTTCGACCAGCACACGGTGGAAAACAGTGGTGCCGGTTCGGATCATTTCCCGGAGATAGGGGCGGCAGAGCCCGCATTGGGCGCCACACCCGGTCTCACGCATCAGTCGGCCCAGGTCCCACGCCCCTTCCCGGACCCGCGGTAAGAGCTGTGCAAAGAGCGTGCGCTGGCAGACGCAGCGGTCGATATCCACGGCCGGTGGCCCTTCAGGGAGCTGCGGGGCGGATATCGAGCTCGCTCACGAGCGCCCGGTCGGGGAGGGACAGGGCGTCCATGATGACGGCAGCAACATCCTCGGACTGCAGCATCCGCTCGGCCGGCATCGCCCCCATCAACGGCTGGTCCCGGCGGAGCTCGGTGTCGACCGAACCGGGGCAGACGGCGAGGACCCGGACCCCGTCCTGCCGCACCTCGGCCAGTAGCGACGACGAGAAGCCGAGCACGGCATGCTTCGATGCAGCGTATGCCGTCCCGCCCTTGAAGCCATTGCGACCGGCAAGTGACGAGACATTGATCACGAATCCTCGGTGGCGGTCACGCATCCCGCCAAGTACCGCCTGGGTGACAAGGAAGAGCGATCTCACGTTGCTCGCAAATGTGGTGTCCCAGTCCTCAAGAGTGAGTTCATTGAAGGGCTTGAGGATGCCGACGCCGGCGTTGTTGACCAGCACATCGACCGGGCCGAGCGTGGCCTCGATGTGATCGACGAGGGCGCGGACGCCTTGAGGGTCGCTGACGTCGCACGGAAGGCCGGCAGCGTTGATCCCCGCCGCTCGCAATTCCGCGATGGTGTCGCCGAGCGGGCCGGCGCGACGCGCACATACGCCCACGGCGTAGCCCGCGCGTCCGAGTGCAAACGCCGTGGCGCGCCCGATACCGGCCGACGCCCCCGTGACCAGCGCGACCCGTTGCCGTGTGGTCATACCTTGTGGTGCACCACGCGCCCGGCCTGCTCCCCGTCATCGGCGGGGTACAGCTCGAAATCGTCGAAGAAGGCGGGCGCCTGCGCGCGCAGCGTGTCCAGCACCCGGACAGCGCAGCGCCGAATCTCGCGTTCGGCGCCCTCGCCCAGGCGCAACTCGAGCATGGTGCGCCACGCGCGGATATTTCCGCTCACGACAATCTTCGTCTCGGTCGCGTTGGGGAGAAGTGAACGCGCCGCCTCGCGCGACATCTTCCGCCGATGCACCTTGCTTTCCACCCATGCATAGCGCTCCATCAATCGCTCGACCGCCGCCACATAGCTGTCCTGTGCCGAGGCCACCTGCGTGCTCCAGGCTGCCTCCAGCTCGGCGTCACCCTGCATGGCCGGCGGCATCACGAATGCCGCCTCCGACTCGTCCACGTATCGCTGCGAGAGCTGCGAATAACCGAATCCGGCACGGTGTCGCACCAACTCGTGCGTCAACGAGCGCGAGACACCCTCGATCAGCACTACATACACCGCGTGCTCGAATACCGAGCCGTGTCCCTGCTTGAGGATGTTCCCGAGATACTCGGCGGTGCTCCGCCCGGCCGGATTATGCTGGCTCATGTAACAGAGCCGCCCGGCAAACTCGGCGAGGCGCTCGCCGTCGGTTCCGGGTTCATGCCATTGCACGCCAAGATGCGCCGGCTCGAGAAACTGCGGGCGGGCGATCAGGGTGACGATGGGTTCGCGATAGATCTTGATCATGGATGCGGGCGGGTTGGAGTGCGGGGAAGGTAACGGGTTGGGGGGTCACCAGCGGCTTCGTCCCCAATCAGCGCGGCGTTCCATGTCCGCCAACCACTCCTCGACATCGCCAGGAATCGTGGGCGCGTCGGGGCCGAGCTTGAGACTCGTAAGCGGATCGGCATGGCCCGTGATGACGCCCGGATTGAAGAGGCCGGTCGGATCGAACGCATGCTTGACGGCGACGTGACAGTCCATCACGGCAGCGCCGTACAGCGCGTTGAGCAGTGGAGCACGGAGACGTCCCGCGCCGTGCTCCCCCGAGGGCGTTCCGCCAAGCGCAATCACGTCGGCAGACACCCGACGGTAGACTGCGGCGATGCGGTTGTGCCACGCGTTATCGTCAAGGCGCGGGAGGAGGTTCACGTGCACGTGTCCATCACCCGCGTGCCCGAAGATGACCACATCAACGCCTGCGCTCCGGCACGCGGCCTCGACGGCCTCGATGTAGGCGACCAGCGCTCCAGCGGGCACGCAGCCATCCTCGACCACCTGCAGAGAGCGGCGGCCGTCCTCCAGCGCGGCCAGCGCGGGTGACGCCCCATGGCGCACCGCCCAGAGCATCTCGATCTGGTCTGGCTGCAAGGCGAGGTCGATGCGCGCATGCGGTGCTGCGGCAGCCGCAGCGGCCTCGATCCGTGCGCGCACCTCGTCGGCATCATCGCCAGTGAAGTCGGCAAGCAGGATGCTGCCGGCATCGAGCAAACCGGGATCCGTGGCGGAGCCGGATGGTCGGCCACGCAGCACCGCGAGGAACGACTCGTCGAGGAACTCGAGCGTTTCCGGATCGAAGCGGCGGATGGCATCGATCGCTGATTCGAGGGCGTCCCGCCGCTGGAGCACGGCCCGAAGCGACATCCGTACCGGCGGCTGGGTATCGAGACGCACGGCAAGCCGGGTGATCACGCCGAGTGTGCCCTCTGATCCAATCACCAGATCGATCAACTCGCGATCGGCGAGCCAGTGGTCCAGTGCGTACCCGGCACTGTTTTTTCGTACCGCCGGATAGCGCCGGATGATTTCGTCGCGGTGACGGTCGAGCATCGGCACGACCTGTTCCTCCCACCGTCGAACCACCGGATGCGTCGCGGGCGGCTTCTCGCCCCGTTCGAGGTGGAGCGGCCCGTCGACGGTCTCGAGGGTCAGCGAGACGATCCAGGGCCGGACGCTGCCGTGCTTCAGGCTCTGTGCGCCGGCTGCGTTGGTCGATGCCATTCCGCCGAGTGTTGCCCAGGCTGCGCTGGATGGCTCCGGAGGGAGTCGCAAACCGTGGAGGGCAGTGGCAGTCCGGAGCGCGGCAAGGGTCAGGGACGGGGAAACAACGGCGTGCCGTTTACCGACATCGATATCACATTCGCTGTGGTTGAACAGGGAGAGGTCGAGCACCAGTCCGGAGCCGATGTTGCCGCCGTCCATCGCGGTGCCGGCGCCGCGCGGAGTGATCGACATGCCCGCGCTTCGGGCTTCGGCGATGGCTGCCCGAAGCATGGTGACGTCGCGTGGCCGGGCGACGGCGGCAGGAATGATTCGCATGATGCCTGCGCCCTGGCTGTAGCGGGCACGGCGCGGCACGTCGCGATCGAGAAGGGAATCTGTCACGGCAGTCGCCAGGCGCGGTGCAATCGGCGAACAACCCACGCGATCGCGGTGCTGGAGGGGAGGAGCAGCACGGCCGTGCCGAGGAGAAGATAGACCTCACGTCGCGGCATCTTCACCGTGGTGCTGGCCACTCCCCGCGCTGCGTTGCGCCGTACCAGCGCCAGCGTCCGGGTCGCGAAGAGGAGCTGCGCTACGCAGAAGAGCCGGATCCTGAACGCGCGACGCGGCACGGCGAGCGAGTACGCCAGCGCCTCCCCCAACATCTGGTCGGCACGGAGCAACAATGGGCGAACTACCGCCCACGACTCGTTGACCCTGTCCGGTGCAAAGAACCCCGACGGCGTCAGGCCGGCCGCATCCCAGAGTGATGCCGGGTAGTACACCCGCCCCGCCGCGAGATCGTTGTCGACATCACGGATCACGTTGGTAAGCTGCAATCCAAGACCGAAGTTCACGGCGTGCCGGCGCATGATCGCGAGGCGTTCCCCGCGAATGCTGCGGGCGTGGTTCTGGTAGAGGTCAGTGAGCATCAGGCCCACGGTTCCCGCCACGTAGTAGCAATACTGCTCGAGGTCGGACTGCGTGGCGAAGAGCGGAGTGGTGCTGTCGGGGCGCGGGGCCAGCGACACCGACATGCCGTCGATCATCTCGACGGCGTAACGCTCGATGGCGTGCACGTCCTCGGCGCTGAGGCGGTGGAGTTCGCGATGCACGGCATCCACAGTCCGCATCAGCGCATGTTCGTCCTGGGTGTGGCCGACACCTTCGACCGGAAGGTTCGCCGGATTGCCGGTCTGGACGGCGGCTCGCCACCCGGCGAGCAGTTCGCGGCGCCGGGGAACAGGAAGCTCGGAATCATCCTCGATGGTATCGGCGACGCGGCACACAAGGTACGCCACGGCCACCGCGCGAGAGAGCGGTGCGGGGAGCATGCGAATGGTGAGCGCGAAGGTCCGGGACACCCGGGGGAGGATGGCCTCACAGCGGCGCCAGTCGTCGGAAGCGTTCAGGGCTTGGCCGGTGTGGTGTCGGTCGCCACGCTCGGCGGGATAGCGACGGAATCTGCGGCTTCCAGCGGCTCTCCGTAGGCCACGGTGAGGCGGTTGACAATGGCAGCGATCCGGATCGAGATCGGATGCAGGATCGGCACCTGTCGCTCCAGTGATCGGCCCTCGCGGGACGGATCGGCGACCAGACGGTACACCGTCTCGATCGTCACCAGCGAGTGATTGGCCTTTGAAGGCTCGATGAACGCGCGGACCTTCACGATGTCGGGGCCCAGCGGGCGGCGGCTGGTGGGGCGCAGCGTCGCGGCGTCGAACCACTCCGATTCCAGCCAGCCATCCTTTGGCTCGGTGCGTCGCACTGGAATCGAGTCGGCATCGAGTGCCAGCGCTACTTCCCGCGTTGCCTCGGGGAGGAACAGCTCGAGCTCCATCACCGCCGACCCCGGCTGCGGCACGAGGTGCGGGCGCGTCGTGGTGGGGTAGCACGCGAGTGCCGAGACGACACCGACCGTTGTGAGCAGCTTGTGTTTCACAGCCCCAGCTCCATCGGCACCGGCTCAGCACCGCGCCAGTCGTAGAATCCCTGCCCGCTCTTGCGGCCCAGGTACCCCGCACTCACCATCCTCCGCAGCAATGGCGGCGGGGCGTACCGCGTCTCCCGATACTGGTCGAACATGATGTCCGCGATCCGGACCACGGTGTCGAGGCCGACAAAATCGAGGAGAGCGAGCGGTCCCATCGGATGCCCCGCACCGAGGTGCATCGCGGCGTCGAGATCCGTGATCGTAGCGACCCCCCGTTCCAATGCACGTACGGCATCGAGAAGATACGGCACGAGCAGGAGGTTGACGATGAACCCCGACTCGTCGCGCGCCACCACCGCAGTCTTCCCGAGCGCACCAACAAACGCCGTGGCAACCTCCAGCGTCCTGGGACTGGTGCGAATGGAGCGCACCACCTCGACCAGCGCCATCATCGGGACGGGATTGAAGAAGTGCAGCCCAAGCATGCGCTCAGGATGCTCCAGCCCGGCGGACTGATCCACCACCGAAAGCGACGAAGTGTTGGTGGCGAAGATGCAATCATCGCGACACGTCGCCTCGAGCGCGTGCCACAGTGCCTGTTTGGCCGCGAGGTTCTCGACAATCGCCTCGATCACGAGATCGCAATCCTGCAGCGCCTCGAGGGTGGTCTCGACTGTGATGTGCTTCAGGGTCGCGTCACGTGCCGCCACGGTCATCGAGCCCTTCGCCACGAACCGATCAAGCGAACGGGTGATGCCGGCGAGTGCCTGCGGGCGTTGTGCGGCGTCCTGCTCGAAGAGTCGCACGGTCATCCCCGCCGTCGCTGCCACCTGTGCGATGCCCGATCCCATCAACCCGCCGCCGGCCACGCCCACGGTCCGGACGGTCACTTGTCGAGCGCCTTGCGGACTTCGGTCCCGATTTCGCGCATCACCTCGCCTACCCCGCGTGCGATCCGGCCCGGTGGAGCAAAGGGACGAGGCCCCGGCAGCGCCGGGTCGCGTTCCAGCGCATCGAGCGCGCGCTCCAATCCGAGTTGGGCCCGATGCGCTACCGGACGATACGCGCGAGCAGTGAACCACGCCGTCCCGAGGCCGCCGACGATTGGAATGAGGGGAACAAGCAGCGCCGAGCCGACGAGCACCACGCCACCGGCACCGAGGAGCCCAACGGTGGCGACCGCGCTGGCGCCGCCAAGATAGGCACTGCGGGTGGATCGGAGGGTGGCGCCCAGTGAGACGTGACAGAATCCGGCTTCGAGCGGTGTCACAACCGCCGCAACGAGCTCGGCGCGGCCGAGGTAGGGCCGGTTGTGGGCGCCCTGGAACGCCGCGCTCACGCGGCGCATCGCGCCAGCAAAGGCATGCATCGGCTCAAACGTGGTTCGGCCTATCGTAGCGCGCTGCACGATGAAGTGTTCGTGCTTCTCCAGCCAGCGGGCCAGCGCCGCCAGTATCGTCTCCTGGCTTCCCTGCACCACCCGTTCGGCGCTCAGTTCAGCGACACCAACCAGGCGATCGATGGTGGTTTCCGGGGCCGCCACCACCGCACGGGTGCGCTCCTCGAGCAATGCCTGGCGAAGTGCGTGGACGGGGATTCCCACTTCCGTCCCGAGGGCCAGGATCTCTTCCTCGGTGAGTCCCTCGCCGATATCACGCGACGTAGCCTGGATCTCCGCGGCGCGCTGCAGCACCCGGTCGAAGGTGGTGCGGTCGATGCGCGCGGGGAGCCGGTTCTCGCTCACGCCGCAAACCCCTCGACGATCACCGCGATCCCCTGCCCGCCACCAATGCAGGCCGCGCCGAGCCCGAAGCCACCGCCACGGGCGCGAAGTGCGTGCAGAAGGTGCGCCGTGATTCGAGCGCCGCTCGCAGCGAGTGGATGGCCAATCGCGATTGCGCCCCCGTGCACGTTGGTGCGCGCCCGATCGAGACCGAGCTCGCGTTCCACCGCGATGTACTGCGCGGCGAACGCCTCGTTGATCTCCACCAGGTGCATCGCATCGATCGACATCCCCGCCATCGCCATGGCCTTGCGGGCGGCCGGCACCGGGCCGATGCCCATGATGTCGGGGGGCACACCTGCCACGCCCCATGCCACCAAGCGCCCGAGCGGGGCGAGCCCGTGGTCACGCGCCGTGTCGGCCGTCGTCATCACCATCATCGCCGCACCGTCATTGATCCCCGAGGCGGTGCCCGCTGTGACTGTCCCGCCCTCGCGGAACAGTGCCGGCAGCCGCCCGAGCGATTCCGCAGAGGTCTCGGCGCGGATGTGCTCATCCGCAACCCATGGGGAATCCTGCTTGGTGCGGCGATCGCGCACCGGCACGGGAATCACCTCGTCCCGGAATACTCCCGCGTGCCACGCCGCATGGGCGCGGGCATGCGACGCGATCGCAATCTCCTCGCATTCGGCGCGAGTGATTCCGTGGCGTTCCGCGAGGTTCTCCGCGGTGTCGGCCATGGTGCATCCGGCATACCCGTCACGCAGCCCCTCGAAGAGCGAATCCTCGAGCGGCGGTGGCGCACCGTAGCGCAATCCCCAGCGCGCCCCGCGAAGAACGTGCGGTGCCTGACTCAACGATTCAGTCCCGCCCGCGAGCACTGCCGTGGCCTCGCCGAGCAGGAGCCGGTGCGCCCCTTGCACCGCTGCCTCGAATCCCGAGCCGCACAGGCGGTTCACGGTGACAGCCGGCACCTCAACGGGGAGGCCGGCGCGCAGCGCGACGTGACGCGCGCAGTACATCGCGTCTTTCGACGTCTGCAGCGCGTTGCCGATGATGGCGTGGTCGATGCGGGAAGGATCGAGCCCGGACCGCGCAATGGCCGACTCGGCCGCGAGCACGCCGAGGTCGGTGGCGCTCAGGTCTCTGAGGGTACCGCCGAACGACCCGAAACCGGTGCGGACTGCCGCCACGAATACGATGTCTGTCATGCGGGAAATAAAGCGAAAAAACCCGGCAACGTGGATCCGGGCCGAGATCAGGGCTCCTGGTTCACCTTGAGGCCGCATTCGGGGCAGTGCTTCCAGGCACGCTCCACGGCAGTTCCACACGCCCCACAGGCGGGCGGTTGCTGCGATGCGCCGCAAAATGGGCAGAACTTCACGGTGCGCTCAGTGGGCAGTTCCTCGCTGCAGCTCCAGCATGCATCCTCCGGCGGAATGAATGCGGCGGGGCCGGTGAGGTATGCCGGCGGAGGCCCCGGGAGTGCAACGGGTGGCGAGACCCGGGTGGCGTCGCGGGCGACCGGGAGCGGAAATACATCCGGAACGGACTCGTCATTCGCGCCGCCGGCGCTCGGAACGGCCGGTTCCGCGCCGGCGCTTGATGATGTTGGGGTCTCTTCGACACCCCGCCACTTTTCGTTGGCTTCGGCCCTCGCCTCGCCGAACGATGCGTCCGCAAGCCGTTGCTGGGCGTCATCGGTAAGTGTCAGTGCCGCCGAGCGCAGCAGGCGCAGGGTGTCGAGGTCGGGGATGCGATCCGCCATCGTCGCCCGGGCCATTTCGCCGGCCTCTTCCGGGTTTGCGCTCGCGAGGCCTTCCTCACCCGCGATGAGCCGCAGCACCAGCGCCTCGTAGTCCTCACTGATGTCGATGCCGAGCAAACGACGCGCGGTACGGTAGGGCATGGTGCGATCGAGCAGCGTACCCACCTCGATTGGCCCACCACCAAAACCACCGTCGGCACGCCACTGCACGAGCAATGCGGCAACAAATCGTTCGAGGTCGGTCACTTTCCCTCCGAGCGCGCAAAGCGGTCGTCGTCGAGCAGTCGTTGCTCAATGGCCCCGAACGCGGCATCGGGATCGTAGTCCGGGAACTTGCCCTTCGCCACCCGTTCGGCGAGCCACTCGGCGTATCCCGATGCCACCATGCCATCGGAGGTCTGCTGGGTGGCGGCAGCGAGCACAGCCAGGTCGTTGGCGTACTCGTTCTTCGGATGGCCGGCGTGCCCGCGCACCCAGGTGAACTGTGCGTCGTGCAGGGGGAGTGATGCCCAAAGCGCACGCCAGAGCTCGAGGTTCTCGATCGTCCCACCCTTTCGGACCCAGCCCCGCGCCTTCCAGGCCGGTGCCCACTCGCGGATCCCCTTCACGAGATACTCCGAATCGGACACCAGGAGCACCCGCATCCGGTTGCCCTTTGCGGCGAGCAACTGGAGCACCGCGATCGCACCAGCGAGGGCCATGCGGTTGTTGGTGGTCGAGGGGGCGTGGAGGAAGAAGTCGCGCCGTTCCACCCCGTGCCCGGTCCGCACCTCCACCAGTCCGCCGCTCCCGCCCGGGTTGTCACCGGCGCGGCCGTTGCCGAGGCAACTCTCGTCGAGGTGCACCACCGCTGCCCGCGTCGCGGTCGCGGTCATGAATCGATCACCTGGAAGTGATCCAGCTCTCCGAGCACGAACACCAGTTCCTCGCCGGTCATGGCCAGGTAGGCGCTCAGCGCGTCGCGCCCGCGCGATGTCGTAAGGGCGGACGCGACGACCACGTACTCGTTGCCTCGCCGCCGGAGCGACACTCGCTTGCGGCGAAGCACCGCGTGTTCAAGCTGTTCCATTCGCTCCGGAGTCCATCGGAAGGTGCCCATGTCGGGAAGTTAGTGCCCCGATGCACGATGCGCCCCGGGGCTCCGGGGCGCATCGTGGTGACACGGAATGCCGGTGATCAGCGGCGACGACCGGTCGCCTTCTTCACGCGCTTCACGGCCTTCTTCGCGGCCTTCTTCGTGGCCGACCGCGCAGGAGCTGTCGCCCGCTTCGCCGACTTGGTGGCGCGCTTCGCGGTCCGCTTGGCCGACGTCTTCGCCGACTTCGCCGTCGACTTGGCGCTGGCCTTTGCCCGCTTCGCCGTGCGCTTGGCTGACGTCTTCGCCGACTTCGCCGTCGACTTGGCGCTCACCTTTGCCCGCTTCGCCGTGCGCTTGGCTGACGTCTTTGCCGACTTCACCGTCGACTTGGCGCTCGCCTTGGCCCGCTTGGCGGTGCGCTTGACCGTGGCCTTTGCGCGCTTCGTGACCTTTGCCGTCGACTTCGCACCCTTCTTCCCGGTGGTCCGGGTTGCCCCGGTCACCTTCGACATGAGGTTCGAAGCCGCGTTCTGCACGGCATCGGACGAATCGCTCGCCGCGCGGCCGACCTTCTTACGAACCAGCTTTGCATCCTTCACGGCTTCCTTGCGCACCTTCTTCATGGTGCGGCCGACTTCCTTCTGCACCGCTTTCACGTCCTTGCGCACTTCCTTGCGCACGCTCTTCGCGGCCTTCGTCCCGGCCTTGCGCGCATCAGTGAGGATCCGGCTGGCGGCGTCGGACGATTTCTCGGCAATGTTGGAGGCCGCAGCGGCAACCGATGATGCGGCGCTGGCCACGATCGAGGGCTTCTTGCGCACGCGGCGCTTGGGCGCCGGCAAACCACCCGGCGCGGGTTCAGGGATGTTCAGCGGCACGGGAGCTCTCTGGACGGCGTTGGGTTTCTCAAGGGATCCATACTGGAATTCAAACGTATCATCGGACATCTCCATGAAGCGCTCCTGCTCTGTCCACGTGGATGTGGTCGGCTTGCGGCCCACGGACGGCATGCTCCGGGAACGCACGCGATGCGATTGACGCGCTATAATATGTTGCGTCACGCTCCTCCTTCTGCAAGGTGTGGTCTACGCCACGATGCGCGCTCTCTGCCTCACCGCGACCGGCGGCCCCGACCATCTCGCCCCCTGCGACATCCCCGTGCCCACCCTTTCCGACCCCGGCCAGGTGCGCGTGGCGATCCGCGCCGTTGCCCTCAACCACCTTGATCTGTGGGTGGCTGAGGGGCTTCCGGCGGTGCCCATCACCTCGTTCCCGCACGTGGTCGGCGCCGACGGCGCGGGCGTGGTAACGGAGTGCGGCGCGGCCGTGACCCATGTGGCCGTGGGCGATCGGGTGGTGATCAATCCCGGGATTTCGTGCGGCCACTGCGAGGCGTGTCTCGCCTTCGACGAACCGTTCTGCCGCGAGTTTGCGCTGCTTGGCGAGCACCGTCATGGCACGGCCGCGGAACAGGTGGTGCTCCCGGGCCGCAACGTGCTCCGGATCGAGGGCGATTGGACATGGCCCGAGGCGGCGGCGTTCTCGCTGGTCACCCTCACCGCCTGGCGGATGCTTGCGCATCGAGCGTGCGTTGCGTCCGGCGAGGTCGTCCTCATCTGGGGCGCGGGAGGTGGGGTCGCCTTGCAGGCGCTGCAGATCGCCCGCCACCTTGGCGCCCGCGTCGCGGTGACGTCGTCGTCCGATTCCAAGCTCGCACGAACCACCGCACTCGGCGCCGAACTGCTGATCAACCACCACGACGAGCCCGACGTGCCCGGTGCGGTCAGGGCACATTTCGGACGACGGGCCGACGTGGTGGTCGACACGGTGGGCGCCCCAACCTGGGCCCGATCCCTCAAGGCGTTGCGGCCCGGCGGGCGCTACGTGAGCTGCGGGGCGACTGGCGGGCACGACGTGTCGCTCGACCTTCGCCGCCTCTTCTGGTTTCAGTGGTCGATCCTGGGATCGACCATGGGAAGCTCGGTGGAGTTTGCCGAGATCGTCGCACTCGGTAACCGGGGACTGCTGCGCCCGGTGATCGATGCTGTCTACCCCCTCGCGAAGGGAGCCGACGCATATCGGCGCCTGAGCGAGGCGCAGCAATTCGGAAAACTCGTTCTCGAGGTGGGTCGTGACTGACATCCTGGATCGCCTGCAAACTGGCGCCCGACAACTGTGGTTCGTCCTCCCGGCCATCCTGGGAGCGATCATCATCCTCCTCGCAGGCTACTTCCTCGCCCGCCAGATCGAGAAGTGGGTCGACAACACCCTCAAGCGCCTCGACTTCAACCGGGTTGCCGAAGAGGGCGGCCTGCGCGAGGTGGTCGATCGCACCGGCGCACGGCTCGACCCCGTCCACGCAGTGGGCAAACTGGTCTTCTGGCTGGTGATGCTGATCGTGATCCTGCTGGCCTCGGCGGCGCTCGGCCTGGAGAGCATCAACGAGATGTTCGGAATCATGATCTCGTTCATCCCCACGCTGATCGCCGCGATCGTGATCGTGATCCTCGGCATGCTGGTCGGCGAGTTCGTGCGCAGCATCATCCTTGCCTCGGCCGGGCACGTCGAGGGCGTGCCGACGCTCGCCAACGTCGCGAAAGCGTCGGTCGTGCTGATTTCGATCTTCATGGCGCTGCAACAACTGGGCGTGGCCGATGAGATCGTCACATCGGCGTTCACGCTAATCCTGGGCGCGGTGGCGCTTGCGGTCGGACTGGCGTTCGGGTTGGGCAACACCAAGCTCGCGGGCGAGATCACCCGCCGCTGGTACGACGACAACCGCGACCCGCCGCACCGCGAGCGCCATCCGCGGTACGACGACGACCTCATGGAGCCCTAGCGACGCTCGGCGCGGGGTGCCACGGTCTGGGGAGGAACGAGATACCGAAGTAGGCGTACTCCCCCGGGGAACTGCTCCGCGAGCAGCAGGTGTGAACCGTCGAACCCCAGGGCGTTGCCCCGGCTTGGCGCGATGAGCCGACGGATCACGCCGTCGGTATCGACCACCTGGAAAGCCCGGGTGGAGTCGAGCGCGAGGCCGTTCTTCTCGATCAGGAACATGCCCTGACGGATCGGCATCACCGCCTCGAACGGCGGCTTGAGCGCGGCGAAGGGAAGCTGTCGGGCGGTGGCGCGATACTCCTCGGGAAAACGGTTGATGTGGATCTGCCGATCCATCTCCTGCACCGGGAGGATCGGGTCGGGCAGCCGTGCGCTCTTCCGTGGTTTCTCTCCACCTGGTGCACGCCACTCAATCAGGTTCTGGTCGACCCGCGCGATCCATAGCGTGCCGTCGCGCTCCACTCCCCATCGATCACGCCCGCTCAACGCGCGGCGGACCATCCGGCGTCCGCCGGGGGTGGACACTTCGGCGAGGTCGATGGGCGCAAGGAACGCCAAAGTGTCAAAACCGGTCAGCAACGCATCGCTGCGCACGACCGCCGCACTGTCGCCGAGCCGCCGACCTTCGGGACCCTGCGGGGGGCCAATCTCGAAGTACCATTGACCGGCGGCGTCGCGCGCCTGCGGGAACGCGCCGGCGAGCGCTTCGGGCGCCGGGTGCGAATCGATCGGCGTGCCGTCCGGAAGCCAGGACAGGAAGCGCCGAGTGCTCCAGTCGCCCACGATGACGGTGTCGCCAATCGATGCGAGAACGGAGGGCCCGAGCGACGGCGCCGCGCGGGATCCGGCAAAGGGCATCATGGTGAGGCTGGAGAAGTCTATCACCCGCACCGCACCCTCCTCCGGCGCCAGTACCACCCAGCGACCGTCACTCAGCGGTGCAGCCGCCGACACCCCGACCACAGGCACCACGACGGTGTCCGCGGTGGGAGCGAGCATCAGCTCGGGCGGCGGGGGCGCGGGCTTGCTGCAGGCCGACAACGCGAACGCACCGGCTATCCCGAGCATGCCCGGAATCGCGCGCGAAACTCTCATGGCGAGAGTGCTGGTCATCGTGCGCATCAGGGCTCCTCCAGAATGATCCTCTTCCACTCAATCTACGGCCATCGCGACGCGCGCGAATCGTGGGTGCCCGGCGCTGTGCACCGTCATCGGGGCGCGCCGTCTCCC
>JBKJMX010000147.1:0-51103 GCA_046596135.1 Gemmatimonadales bacterium | reverse complement strand
AGCCCGCCCATTCAGCACCCGTAGGATCCGAGCCTCCTCTGACGAACCCCCCGTACCTCGCCGCAGGGCTGCTTAAATCCAATGACCAACGACTAACGGCCACAAGCCGAAACCCATTAGCCACCTATCGAGCTCGGTCAGGCGGGCGAGAGGCGGAGGGTTCACCAGAGGAGGCTCGACTGTTTGAGCGGCCCCGCGTGACGTGAGGGCCGCGAGTTGGAGCCGACGATGGTGGACTCTCCGATCGAGCCCGCCGGCGAACACGCACCAACGGACTACATTCAGCGCAAACGCACCCACGACTAACGACTCTTTCCCCACACAGACCACTCATGTTATCTCTCGGAATCGTCGGCCTCCCCAACGTCGGCAAATCCACGCTCTTCAACGCGCTCACGTCGGCGGGCGCGCTGGTCGCCAACTATCCGTTTGCCACGATCGAGCCGAACACCGGTGTGGTCGAGGTCCCCGACCCGCGCATCGCCGCGATCGCGAAGCTGATCAATCCACAGCGCACTGTGCCCGCCACCGTCCAGTTCGTTGACATTGCCGGGCTGGTCAAGGGCGCGAGCCAGGGTGAGGGGCTCGGCAATCAGTTCCTGGCCAACATCCGTGAGGTTGATGCGATCGTGCAGGTGGTGCGCTGTTTCGAGGACGACGACATCCAGCATGTGATGGGGAGCGTCGATCCGGAGCGCGACCGCAACGTGATCAACGGCGAACTCGCATTGGCTGACCTCGTATCGGTCGACAAGCGGCTCGACAAGGCGACGCGCTCGGCGAAAACTGGCGACGCTCAGGCGAAGATGGAGAAGGGTCTCTTCGAGCGGGTGTACGCCGCGTTGAATGACGGCAAGATGGCCCGCGTCGTGGTCCCCACCGACGAGGAGCGGCCGGCGTATCACTCGCTCAACCTCCTGACATCGAAGCCGGTGCTGTACGCTGCCAACGTGCGCGAAGACGAGCTGGTCGACGGAAATGCAAATGTCGATACGCTGCGGCGGGTCCTGGCAGACGAAGGCGAAGAGTCGGAAGTCGTGATTTTCTCGGCGAAGGTCGAGGCCGAGCTGGCCGAGTTGCCGGCGGGAGATCGCGCGGAGTTTCTCGACTCGCTGGGCGTGCATGAATCCGGGCTCGATCGCCTCGCGCGCGCCGCGTACCACCTCCTCGGCCTGCAGAGCTACTTCACCGCCGGCGAGAAGGAAGTGCGTGCCTGGACGGTCCGGAAGGGCGCCAGAGCGCCCGAGGCAGCGGGCGTCATCCATTCGGACTTCGAGAAGGGATTCATCCGCGCCGAAACCGTGGCCTATGACGAGTTCATTCGGGTGGGGGGCTGGAAGCCGGCTCGCGAGCAGGGGCTGGCTCGCGCCGAGGGCAAGGAATATGTGGTGCAGGACGGGGATCTGATGCTCTTTCGGACGAATCCGTAGCGCCCCGGTGCGGCTGGTGGTGCGCCGAACGTCTCCCTGTCAGCATGCGATAATCCTCAGTCACCCGACGACGGTTCCCGCGCCGTCACGGCCCACTCGGATCCCGGGTTCATTGATGCCGGAACACCACAATTCGTGAGTAATGAGGGCCGCAACTCGATTCTTGCCGGCGGCGGCGAGATGGGCGAGTTGATGCGCAGCATAGACTGGAGCCACACCCCGGTCGGCCAGGTCGATGCCTGGCCACAGAGCCTGCACACGGCGCTGAGCATCGTGATGGAAACCGGCTTCCCGATGTACATCGCCTGGGGCCCCGAGTTCACCCAGTTCTACAACGATGGCTTCCGGCCGATTTTGGGCTCGACGAAGCATCCCGCCGCCATGGGTATCGGTTCACCCGAAACCTTCTCCGAAATCTGGGACGTCGTCGGACCGATGTTCCACGACGTGATGAGGGGTCGCGGGACGACACTTGTCGACTTCAAGCTGTTCCTTGACCGCCATGGCTTTGCGGAGGAGTGCTATTTCTTCTTCTCATATTCGCCCATTCGCGACGAGAGTGGTGGAGTCGGTGGCTTGCTCGCGACGGTTAGCGAAACCACCCAGCGGGTGATCGGGGAGCGGCGTCTCAGGACGACCCAGGCGCTCGCGACAGAAACGCGCGACGCCCCGGCGGTAGCCGACGTGTGCGAGATCGCTGCCCGGGTACTTTCGCGAAACGGTGACGACTTGCCGTGGGTCGAGATTCACCTCGCAGGCGAAGGATCCGGCGCGACGTGCAGCGTCAGGGCGGGTGACGACCTACCCGGGCGGGATCCGTGCGGCCTCGACGAGGCAAACCACGATCCTGATCAGGTGATCGTGATCCCGATCACCGACCCGGTGGTGGGCGTGCCGATTGGCCGTCTCACCACCCGCACCGGTGCTCACCTCTTGTTCGACGCCGCGTACCGCGATTTCCTGACGACGATTGCCTCGCAGATCGGCACCTCCATCGTCGCAGTGCGCGCCCTGGAGGACGCTCAGGCCCGGGCCGACGCGCTGGCTGAACTCGACCGGGCGAAGACTACGTTCTTCAGCAACGTGAGTCATGAGTTTCGGACCCCGCTCACCCTCATCATCGGCCCGACCGAGGAGGCGCTTGCCTCGCCCGATCGATCGCTTGGCGGCGCCCAACTCGAGGCGGTCCATCGCAACGAGCTGCGATTGCTGCGGCTCGTCAATACGCTGCTCGACTTTTCGCGGATCGAGGCCGGGCGCGTCGACGCGCGCTACGAGCCGACCGACCTCGCCCGCCTCACCACGGAACTCGCCAGCGCGTTCGAATCAGCGACGCTTCGTGCCGGTCTCACGCTCGCGGTCGACTGCACGAAACTCAACGCGCCGGTGTACGTCGACCGGGAGATGTGGGAAAAGATCGTCCTCAACCTGCTTTCCAACGCGTTCAAGTTCACCTTTGCCGGCACGATCACGGTGTCGCTGGCCGAGGCGGATGGTGCCGCCGAGCTCCGGGTGCGCGACACCGGGGTGGGAGTGGCGGAGGATGATCTTGGGCGGATCTTCGATCGCTTCTTCCGGATCGAACGCTCAGTCGGGCGGACCCACGAGGGCTCAGGAATCGGGCTGGCACTGGTTGCGGAACTTGTCAAGTTGCACGGCGGCACGATCACCGCCGCCAGCACGGTGGGTGCCGGGACGGAGTTCACGGTTCGCATCCCGCTCGGTCGAACGCACCTGCCGGCAGCGTTCGTCGCGATCGCCGCCGCACCCGCCACTGGTGCTGACGCCGCCCAAGAGTTCGTCCGGGAAGCACTGCGCTGGTTGCCCGGTGATGAGCCGGAATCCGCGCCGTCACCGCAAACGGAACGCCCGGCCGCGGCCCGCATCCTCGTGGCCGACGACAACGCCGACATGCGTGATTACCTGTCGCGCCTGCTGGCATCGGGATTCGAGGTACGGACCGCCGCCGATGGTGCCCTCGCGCTGGAGATCGCCCAACACTGGCAGCCTGACCTCATCTTGAGCGACGTGATGATGCCGAAACTCGACGGATTCGAGTTGCTCCACGCGCTTCGGTCGCGCGAGATGACACGCTCCGTTCCGTTCATCATGCTCTCAGCCCGGGCGGGGGAAGAGGCGCGCATCGACGGATTGCACGCCGGCGCCGACGACTATCTCGTGAAGCCGTTCACGGCACGCGAACTGATCGCACGCGTCGAGGCACAACTCACCCGCGCGCGGCTCCGGGCTCTCGAGGATGCGCATGCATCGCGGCTCGAAAGCGTCTTTCACAACGCGCCCGTCGGCGTCGTCATTGTGCGGGGCCCCGAGCACCGCTTCGAGTTCACGAATGCGGCATATGACGTGATCGTGGACAGCCGGGCGAAGGTCGGGATGTCGTTGAGGGAGGTGTTCCCGGAGTTCGAAAACCCGTTCGTCGCCCTGTTCGACCAGGCTTACCAGTCGGGGGAACCGTTCGAGGGCCGTTCTCTACCGGTGATGTTGCGACGCCCGGACGGCCGCGAGGAAGAGAACTTCTACGACTTCGTGCTGCAGCCACAGCGCGACGACGCAGGCATCGTCACTGGTCTCGCAATCGTGGTGTTCGACGTCAGCGCGCTGACGATCGCGCGAAGCGAGGCGGAAGCCGCCAATCGCGCGAAAGATGAGTTTTTGGCATTGCTCGGTCACGAGCTGCGCAACCCACTCGCACCCATCGTGACCGCGCTCGAGGTGATGCGACTCAGCGGGCACACCGGCGCCGAGCGCGAGCGGCAGATCATCGAACGGCAGGTCCAGCACGTGGTCTCCCTCGTTGAAGACCTGCTCGATATCTCCCGGATCACTCGAGGAGAGGTCTCGCTTCGCCTCGAACAGGTCGACCTCGCCGACGTTACCGCACGAGCCCTCGAGATGGCGGCGCCGATGATCGAGCGACGGCGTCACGGGATTGCGGTCGACGTGCCGCAGGGCATGGTGGTGATCGGCGATGCATCACGCCTCGCGCAAGTGGTGGCAAACCTGCTGACGAACGCGGCCAAGTACTCCCCGGATGGCGGGCACATTTCGGTTCACGCGAAAGCCGTCAACGCTGAAGTGGTTCTCAGCGTCTCCGATGAGGGACGCGGCATTTCAGCGGAGATGCTCCCCAGGATCTTCGATCTCTTCTGGCAGGAACGGCAGGAGCTCGACCGACGGGAGGGTGGCCTCGGCCTCGGCCTCGCCATCGTGCGTACCCTGGTCGAGCGACACGGTGGCCGCGTCGAAGCGGAAAGCGGCGGCCGGGGAAAGGGGGCCACCTTCCGGATCATCCTGCCCGAGACAATCGCTGAGCATGCTCCAGCCGCGATCAAGGCAGCCAGGACCGTCGGTGCGACGACCAGTAGACGGGTGCTGGTCGTCGACGACAACGTCGATGCCGCGGAACTGCTGGTGCTTATGCTCACGGCAACCGGGCACGTCGCGACCGCCGTCTTCGATGGACCAGCAGCACTCGCCGAGCTCGATACGTTCGCGCCGGACGTGGTGCTGCTCGACCTCGGCCTCCCCGTCATGGACGGCTTCGAGGTTGCGAGGCGTATTCGTGCTGGGGAGCGCGGCGGCCAGATGACGTTGATCGCAATCACCGGATATGGTCGCCCGAACGATCGCGACGCGACATCAAAGGCGGGATTCGATCATCACCTGGTCAAGCCGGTTGATTTCAAGGCGCTCGACCAGTGCCTGCGCGACGTTGAGCCCGTACCGGTGCCGCACGAGGGCACGAGCGGCACGGTGCTCTCGTGACCAACATCGAGAGAATCGGCGACTGCAGCCGAATGATGGCCTGTTGTGGCTTCGCGCTTGCGCTTGCCACCCCGCTGTCAGCACAAGCCGACGACATCGCATCCGTTCGCAACGTCGGCTGGACCGCGGTCGGCACCACCGCGGCAATCGTCGCGTTCACGACGCTCTTCGATCCAGCGCTGGCCAGGGCGGCGGCGCATGACCAATCTGACGCGCTGATCCGTTTCAGTGACAATGTTGATCGTGCCGGCGAACTCAGCGTGATCGGGCCCGTGGTACTCGGCACAGCTGCGGTCGGCTTGATCGCCCATCGTCCCGAAGTGCTCCGCCTGTCGGTGCGTACCGTCACGGCGATCGGCGTGGTGAGTGTTATCGTGCAAGGCATCAAGTTGACCGTGGGGCGCTCGCGACCGTTCCAGGATCCCGATTTCGACGGCACCGATCTGCACCCGTTCAGCGGCGGCTCCACCTCGTTTCCCTCGGGCCATACGGCCGCGGCGTTCGCACTCGCTACCACGCTCGGCGACGCGATCGGCAGCACCGTTGTCCAGGGGGGCCTCTATGTCGTCGCCGCCGGGGCCGGCTGGGCGCGGATTGCGCAGCAAAAGCACTGGGCGAGCGACGTCGCGGCCGGCGCCGCGATCGGAATTCTTGCCGGGAAGCTCGCGGCGGGTGAAGTAACTTTTTTCGGCCTCGCGGCCCCGCGCGTCCTCGTTACTCCCGACGCGGTGGTCACCGGGTTCACCCTACCGCTACCTCGGATCCGCTGAGCCAGTCCAAGCTGGCGCCAATGGCTCATGGGGAGTCATGTTAAGAAGGACCCCCCTGTCCGGTGACGCTCATGCTGCGTGCGGGCCTGCTACCACTCCTCATTCTGGTTTCCGCGCCACTTTCGGCGCAGAGCTCCGCCGATCAGGCAGCGCTCACGCGCCTCGACGATGCCATCCCACCAGGCGTGCTGCCCGCCGTCGACGCGTCGGACAACGGAGTTGGGCGCCAACTCCAACGCGCATTCGGTCACTTCGCGCAGTACGTGCGGGACGACAACCGACGTGCCGCCGAGCGGGCGCTCTTCGACTTCGATCAGGCCGCCGTGCGCCACCGGGAGTGGGCATGGCCCGAGTACGGTATGGCCCGGGTGCTGCTCGCCTTCCATGAGCGCCGTGCGCCGGCGCTGCCGGGTGGGGGTCGCCGCGAGGGCGAAACGAATCTCACGGCTATGTGGCGCCACCTCGATCGGGCCCTCGAGCGCGACGTCACGCTGCCGGAGGCAAGAGACCTCTTCATCGACCTCACCCACCGCAGCGGTGACCGTGAGCTCGATGGCCCGGCACGCCGGGCAATACGACGTATCGTCGACCAGCCCAATGCACCGGCCGGTGCGTGGATCGTCTACGCGCGCGCGTTGCGCACCGAACTGTCGTTTGACTCGGCGCTGACGGCGTTCGACGAGGCGGCCGTGCGCGGCGGTGACCGTTCGATGATTGCACTGGAGCGTGCTCGCACGCTGGTCGCGTTGGGCGACAGCGCCGGGGGCGTGGCGGCGTATTGGGATGGTGCAGAGTCGCTCACCACTGAGGGACGCGCGGCGTATCGGCAGGATCTCGAATGGATCGTGGGCACCGACTCGCTCACCGGATTCGACAGCACCTCCAGCGCCACCGCCTTCGCATGGCTGCATCGATTCTGGGGCGAGCGCGACGCAGCCGCACTGCACGCCGAGGATGCGCGCCTTCGGGAACATCTGCGCCGATGGGTCGTGGCGCATCGCGAGTTTCGTGTGCCGCGCCCCGGCACCCGCACTATTTATTCACGATTCTGGAACATCGCCGGCGGTACGGCTTGCATCGCCAGCGCGTCGAAGTGGGTCGACAGCCTGCCGCTGCATCCGCCGATGGACGCAAATGACCCGCGGGCACTGGAACCACTGCTTGACCACCGTGGATTCATCTATATGCGCCACGGCGAGCCGTTCATACGTACCAGTATCGCGAACTTCGACGACTCACCGCTGGAAATCGGCGCAACCAGCTCGGTCAATGTCAGCACATGGGTGTACTGGGTGGAGGGTGCGTGGCGCGGCTTCCACTTCGGTGCAAGCTCCACGTTCGGCGCGCATGCACCCACCACGCTCATCAGCTATCTCCCGTTCAGCTTTGGCGCATGGCTGGCGCTCGCCCGGTTCCTGCCGGAGTACGAGTCGGCTGCCTACCTGCTCGATCCGGACCGTCCGAGCATTCGCCCGAAGTCATGCCTTGATCCGATGCAGGTGGCGGTGAAATCGCAGCGCGTGGACGCAACGGTGGCTCTCACCACCGACTCCGATTCGCCTCGCATCGAACACCCGTGGAATGCGCCGTTGCAAGTCTTCGCGCTGGGCACCGGCGCCGAGGGCAACGGGCGCGCGCTGGTGACATTCGCGATCCCGATGCGTGACCTTGTCGCCGATCCGCTTCCGTCGGGTGAACTTGGATACGACGTTGCATTCCGGGTAGTGGCGTGGGAACAGGTCGCCGGCCGTCGAGTGGAAGTCGACACGGTGCGCCGCTTCCGCGCAGCAGCCACCACCCCGGCGACTTCCTATCTCACCGGCTGGTTCGAGGTTCCACTCGGCGCCGGCAACTGGCAACTCGCGGTCAGGGCGCAGCAGAAAGATTCGCTGGCAGGGGCGTACAGCATGCGTCGAGGCCTCACCCTCGACCGCGGCGGCGTGCTGACCCTGTCCGACGTCGTCACAGGCTTGGCCGGCTCGCCGGAGCGGTGGACGCCAGATGGCACCCCGTTCCCGCTCAATGCCCTCGGCACCTGGCGGAAGGAATCAACGGTGGAGCTCTACTTCGAGGTGCGAGGCCTGGCATCCGGGGAAGCCTACACCACCACGCTCGAGGTTTTTCCCGCCGACCGCCAACAGAAGGAGCAGATCCGGGTGCGGTTCCCCGACGTGGCCACCGGGGCGCTCACCCCGGTCCGGCGCAGCCTGACCCTCGGCTCGCTCAAGCGCGGGAAATACACGCTGGTCGTGACGATCGAGTCCGGCGGCCGGAGCGCGGTGCGGGAACAGGGGATCCGGGTTGTGGATTAGGGGTCGCCGAATCCCCTACCCCCACGCCGGCCCTTCCTGTTATTCTTCATGGCTGTTCAACTCATCCTTCCCGGCTGCCGCACCAGCGCCGGGGCGTCTCCAGTCCGAAGGAAGGTGCCTGCATGATCCGTTCGTATGAGGCCGTCTACATCTTCGATTCCACTCTCGAAGAGGCCGCCGTCACAGAAAAGCTCGACCGTTTCCACGCGCTCGTCCCACAGGAGGGTGAGGCCGTCATCGACGTCTCCCACTGGGGCCGTCGTACCCTCGCATACCCCGTCGCGGGCCGCGAGACCGGTTACTACGTCGTCGCAAAGTTCGATGCAGCGTCTGAGATGCTGCCCGAGTTCGAGCGCGCCCTCAAGCTCGACGACACCGTGCTGCGTCACCTGCTCGTGCTCAACGAAGGCGCCCAGATCGCGCCGACGCCCACCACCAAGGACGGCGAGGAGGAGGACTGATGGCCCGCCAACAGAAGACCTGCGCCATCTGCGAGAGCGGTGTGCGGATCGTCGATTTCAAGGATGAACGCCTCCTGACGCGCTTCCTCACCGAGCGCGGCAAGATCCTGCCGGGCCGCCTGTCGGGCAATTGCGCCCGCCATCAGCGCCAGCTCAGCACTGCAGTAAAGCGGGCGCGCGAGATCGCCCTGCTGCCGTACATCAAGGGATTCGCAGGCTGACGGAACGAGCCGTGGTGCCCGGCTCTGCCGGGCGCCGTCGCTCACCCCTGATTGCCCCGCTGCTACTGGCGGGGTATCTCGTTGTTGCCCCCTGGATCTTCTTCCTGGCCCCGCTCGCGATCCTGCTGCTGGTTTCGCGGCCGCGTACCGCGCGCGAGTGGCTCTGGGTGGCGCTCGCGCTGATCGCCGGCGTGGTCCTGTTGCGCGCTCCGGTCGATCTTTCCGACCGGACGATTCGCGCTGCAGGGATGTTCTTCGCCGGCACCTACGTCACGATGGCGCTTTTCGGGAACCGCTCGCTCTTCGTGCGGTGTGTGGTGGCCACTTCCGCCGCCGCAACGTTCACGGCCGGGTGGTTCCTCGCCCTGCAGCTCCGGTTCAGCACGCTCCGTGACGCCGTGGCGATGCACCAGTGGGAAGCCTACCGGGCGCTGATGAAGGGCCTCCCGGCCACCCCGCCGCCGGCTTCCGACGAAGTGGTAGCGGGGACACCGCTGGCCGAGTTCGGCTACCAGCTGGCCCGCACGGTGGAACAGGTGAGCGAGCTCTTCCCTGCGATGATCGCGCTCACCGCGATCACCGGGGGCTGGCTCGCCTGGATCTGGTACCATCGGGTATCCACGCGGCCGATCGGTTCGCCGCCGGGTTTGTTCCGGCGGTTTCGCTTCAGCGACCATATGGTCTGGTTGTTGGTGGCCACCTTGGCGGCCACGCTGCTGCCGCTGCCGCAAGGCCTCCACCTGACCGCGAAAAACCTGCTCGCAGTCGCCCTCGGCCTCTATGCCGCGCGCGGACTGGCCGTGCTGCGCACGCTGCTGCTCAATGCGCCACCGTTCCTCGTGGTGCTGCTGTGCCTGATTGCCCTGCCCCTGTTACCATTGGCCTTGACCGGCTGCATCGTGGTCGGTGTGGCCGATACGTGGCTCGACCTGCGGCGGCGTATGCCGCCCCCTGACGGAGTTTCTCCATGATTGAACTGATCCTGCGCGACGACGTGTCCTCCCTCGGCAAGGCCGGCGACCTCGTGCGCGTGAAGCCCGGTTACGCCCGCAACTTTCTCCTGCCGCGCGGCCTCGCCTTCGAGGCGACCGAGGGCAACAAGAAGCGGATCGCCGCCGAGTCCCGCGCCCGGGACGCCGCCTCCGCGAGCGATCGCGCCGAGGCCGAAGCGCTGGCCGCCCGACTCGGTGCCGCCTCACTCGAGTTCACCGCGAAGTCGGGCGAGGATGGCAAGCTGTTCGGCTCCATCACAGCCGGCGACATCGCCGAGCAGCTTGAGGCGAAGGGGATCACGGTCGACAAGCGCCGCATCGAGCTGGAGCATCCGCTCAAGCTGCTGGGCTTCCACTCGGTGCCGGTCCGGCTCCACCACGACGTGCAGGGCGAGGTGAAGGTCAACGTCGTCGCCGAGGCCTGATTGGGAGCGCCGGTCGGGATCGGGTATCTCGACGGACCCCGCCTCGCCCGTGGATTCTATGCCGCGGCTGACTGGGTCGCGGCGAGTCGCGACGACCTCAACCGGATCAATGTCTTCCCGGTGCCCGATGGCGACACCGGCACCAACTTTTCGCTGACGTTGCGCTCCGTCGCCGACGCCCTCCGGGCGCTCGGCGACGCATCACTTTCCGAGACCGCCACCGTTGCAGCCCGCGCCGCCTTGCTCGGCGCCCGGGGCAACTCCGGGATGATGCTCGCGCATTTCCTCCTCGGTTTTGCCGAGGGACTTGACGGCGCTGTGACCGCAACAAGCGCCGAGATCGCACGCGCGGTGCGCCACGGCGCCGACACACTCGAACTCGCGCTCGACGAACCGCGCGAAGGGACGATTCTCACCGTGGTTCGTGACGCAGCCCGCGCAGCGGAGATCGCTGCGGCGCATTCGCCGGACGTGGGCGCCTTCGTGCGCCGCCTGCACACCGAGGCGCAGCACGCCCTGGCACGCACCCCCGACCTCCTCCCCGTGCTCAAGGAAGCGGGTGTGGTCGACGCCGGTGGCAAGGGCTTCGTCCGGATGGTCGAGGGATTCGTCCGTCTCATCAATGGCGATCCGATCCTCGCGGTGACCGCGCCGGAGCCCGACGAGGCCATCGCGCCGGCAGCATTCATGGATATCGCCACTGAACGTGACTTCCAGTTCTGCACGGAGGTCCTCGTACGAGGCGAGAGCCTCCCCCCGGGCAACGATGTTCGCGCGGCGATGCACAAATTCGGGGGTTCGCTGGTGGTGGCGGTGGCCGGCGACATCCTGAAAATCCATGTGCACACCGACACGCCCGAGGCCGTCTTCACCTATGCGGAGCGCTGGGGCCGGGTCGACACGCGCAAGGCCGAGGATATGCGGGCGCAGCACCGGCGGCTGGCGCACCATCAGCAACGTCGCGTGGCCGTCGTGGTCGATTCGTCAAACGACCTCCCCGACACCGCACTCGATCGCCATCACATCGCCGTCGTTCCGTTGCAGGTGATGTTCGGCACCGAGACGTTTCGCGATCGGATCGACCTGAAGCCCGACGAGTTCTACCGACGCCTGCGTACGGCGACCGTCCCGCCCACCACGTCGCAGCCGACCCCCGCGGAGTTTGTGCGAACGTTGCGGGCCGCGCGAGCCGAGGCCGAGGAAGTGGTGGGCATCTTTGTCGGCGCGGCGCTTTCGGGAACGTTTGCATCCGCCCAGGCCGCCGTGTCCGCTGCCGGGATCGACCATGTGCACCTCGTCGATTCGCGTTCGGCATCGCTCGGCGTCGGGCTGCTGGCGCTCCGGGCGGTTGAGCTGGCCGATGAGGGGTGGGGTGGCGCCGCGATCGCCGAGGAGCTCCGGCGAGTCCGCAACCAGTCGGGGCTGTTCATCACGGTCGACACCTATGAGAACCTGTTGCGATCTGGGCGCGTGACCCGAGGGAAGGCATGGCTGGGGGGATTGCTGGATATCAAGCCGATTCTTGACGTGGGAGACGACGGCCGGCTGCGGCGGGTCGACATGGTGCGCGGTCGCGAGCAGGTCGTGACCCGCGTACTGGCGCTGCTCGACCGCGCTCTGACGCCGCGTCCGAAACAGCTTCGGCTGGGCATCGCCCACGCCGACGCCCCCGAGGTGGCCGAGCGGCTGCGTACCGCGCTCATCGCCGCGTTCCGGCCCAAGGAGATCATCGTCGGGCCCGCCACCGCGGTGCTCGGCACCCACGTCGGCGCGGGCGCTTGGGCCGTCACCTATCAGGTCGAGGATGGCGCCGTGGTGCCCGCGTGACGGCCCGTCCATCCAGCGGCGCCCGGGAGACGGTGACCAGCATGGCGTCACTCCCGGAACCGGTACGCCGTGCGATCGCGTTGATTGATGATCGCAAGGGTGACCGGATCGTGGTGATTGACCTCCGTGGCCTCAACGATGCGACCGATTTCTTCCTGATTGCATCCGGTACGTCGGACGCGCACGTACGAGGCATTGCCGACGGGCTGGAACGCGGGATGCTCGAGGTCGGCGAGCGCGCGAATCATGTCGAGGGGCTTCCGGCCGGTCGATGGGTGCTCCTCGACTTCGTTGACTTTGTGGTCCACCTGTTTCACCCGGAGACGCGAGCGTTCTATCAGCTCGAGCGACTCTGGCAGGACGCCCCGGCCTACAGGCCGGGGACGTGACGTTTCTCGAGGGGACACGCATGCGCCGCATCGCCCGGAACATCCTGTTGCTCGCTGCCTTGGCGCTACCGACCGCGCTTCATGCGCAGTACTTCGGCCAGAACAAGGTGCAGTACACCAAGTTCGATTTCCGGATCCTGGAAACCGAGCACTTCGACGTGTACTACTACGACGGCGAACGGCCGGCCGCGCTCGATGTTGCCCGCATGGCGGAACGGTCGTACGGGCGGCTGTCGCGGGTGCTCAAGCACCAGTTCCGCGAGCGGAAGCCGATCATCCTCTACGCATCGCACTCCGACTTCCAGCAGACCAACACCACGCCGGGCGAGGTGGGCGAGGGGACCGGTGGCTTCACCGACTTCCTGAAGCACCGCAACGTCATCCCGCTCACCGGATCCTACCACGACATCGAGCATGTGCTGACGCACGAGATGGTGCACCAATTCCAGTACGACATCTGGTCGGGCGGCAAGGCAGGCGCGGGCATCCAGACGCTGATCGCCGTCAATCCGCCGCTCTGGTTTGTCGAGGGGATGGCGGAGTACCTCTCGATCGGACGGATCGACGCGAACACCGCGATGTGGCTGCGCGACGCGGCCGCTGAAGGCAAGCTCCCGACAATTGACCAGCTGGAGAACGATCCGCGGATCTTCCCGTACCGCTTCGGGCAGGCGATCGTGACGTACATCGGCGAGCGGTGGGGCGACGAGTCGATCGGTGCAATCCTCTCGGCGTCGCGTGCCGGCTCGCTCGAATCGGCGGTACGACGGGTGATCGGGCTCAACTTCGAGCAGCTCGGCGACCAGTGGCGCGACGCGGTGCAGAAGCAGTACCTCCCGGAGCTCGCCACCCGCGTGAAGGCGCGCGCGGTATCGCAGGAACTCCTGACCAAGGACCGCAGCGAGGGCACGCTGCACCTCGCCCCCGCGCTCTCCCCCGACGGGTCGCGCGTCGCGTACTTTTCGGAGAAGGATTTCTACTTCGTTGACCTCTGGCTCGCCGACGGCATCAGCGGCAAGCCGATCCGCCGGCTGCTGAAGTCGACGTGGAGCTCCAACTACGAGACGTTCCGCTTCATCAATTCCGCCGCGTCATGGTCGCCCGACGGCAAGTTCCTGGCGTTCGCCGCGAAGCGCGGTCCGAAAGACGACATCGTGATCGTCGACGCGGCACGCAACAAGGAGGTCGCGCGACTGGGCGTCGATCTCAGCGGCGTCACCACGCCCTCATGGAGCCCCGACGGGAGCCAGCTCGTCTTCACCGGTTATGACGGCGGCCTCTCCGACCTGTTCATCATCAACCGTGATGGCAGCAACCTCCGCCGGCTCACCAACGACAAATACGCTGACCTGCACCCGGTCTGGTCGCCCGACGGGACCAGGATCGCGTTCACCACCGACCGCGGCCCCGGCACCGACTTCGAGACGCTGCGGATCGGCAACCTCCGACTCGCGGTGATGAGCCTCGCCGACAATCGGATCGAATTGATGCGCGGAATGGACGTCGGGACCAACATCAATCCGCAGTGGTCGCCCGACGGCCAGTCGCTGGCATTCGTCTCCGACCGCACCGGGGTGAGCAACATCTTCCTCTACGAGTTCGCCGACGGGGAATCGTACCGGCTCACGGATTTCTATACCGGCGCACAGGGCATCACTCCGCTCTCCCCGATCCTGTCGTGGGCGAAGGAAGCCGACCGTCTCGCGTTCGTGTACTACGAGGATTCGGAGTACGACGTCTACACGCTCCAGAACCCGCGCAACCTCAAGCAGCAGCCATGGCGTCCGACGGATCCGACCGTGGCCGCCGCGCCGATTCCGGATTCGGTGCGCGCGGCGGTACCGTCGGGCGGGCAGGCGCTCTACCGCGGCGCGCAGGGACTGCGGCCGGCCGACTCGGTGGCACCGCTGCCCGATTCACTCCGTCCACCACCGCCAGTGTCGATCGCACGGCTGCTGGATTCGGCCACACTCGCGCTGCCCGACACCGCGACGTTCACCGAGCGGAAGTACAAGGTGGCCTTCACGCCCGACTACGTGGCGCGGCCGAGCATCGGTTACGCCCGCGACAACTTCGGCCGCGGCTTCTTCGGCGGCACAACGGTGTCGCTCTCCGACATGCTGGGTGACCGGCAGCTGATCTTCAGCGGCTATATCAATGGCCGCATCAGCGAGGCCTCCGTCCTGGCGGCGTATGCGAACTACGCGCGACGCGTCAACTATGCCGTTGGACTCCAGCAGGAGCCGTATTTCCAGTATCTCAGCAGCGAAGTCACCGCGGGGCCATCACCCAGCGAGAACACCTTCATCACCAATGTTCGGCGCATCATGATCCGCTCGGCATTCGCGCAGGCGTCGTACCCGCTTTCACGGTTCCGTCGCATCGAGGGCGGCGTGCGCGCCACCAACGTCACCGACGACATCCTGAGCATCAACGAGCCGTTCGACCCGATCAGCGGCCTGATCACCCAGGAGTCGACGCTCACCCGCGAGTCGCTGGGCAAGTTCAGCTACCTGCAGCCCTCGGCGGCGCTGGTGTTCGACAATTCGCTCAATGGATACGTGGGTCCGTTTCTCGGCCGGCGGTCGCGCTTCGAGATCGCGCCGACGGTGGGCGAGTGGCAGTTCATGCAGTACACCGCCGACATGCGGCGCTACGATCCGATCATCGGCCCGCTGGTCTTCGCAACCCGCGCGATGTATTTCGGGCGGGCGGGGCGCGACGCCGATCGATTCACGCTCTTCCTCGGATACCCCGACCTGCTACGTGGCTACACGTCCGGGTCATTCATCCGCAACGAGTGCGCCGGGGGTGGAGGCGATCCCAACAGCCGCACCGGCTGCGCCGCCCTTGACCAGCTCGTCGGATCGTCGCTCGCCGTTTTCAACGCCGAACTACGGTTCCCGCTTCTCAACGCGTCGCTCGGCTTCATTCCGCTCGGCTTCCCGCCGATCGAGGGTGCGTTCTTCTACGACGTGGGCGTGGCGTGGGACTCCGACAGCAAGGTCGCGCTGCGCAACCGGCGCCCCGGGGAATCCCCGATCGCGATCCGGACCCCGCTCCGATCGCTCGGTTTCTCGATCCGGGCGAATATCTTCGGATTCGTGATTCTGCGCTTCGACTACACCAAGCCGCAGCAGCGACCGGGCACCGACGCCTTCTGGACCGTCTCTTTCGGGCCGACGTTCTGACGATCACCTCGCTCCGCCTTCCCACGCTCGCCGCGATCCTCCTGGTCGCGGCGTGCGGTCGTGACCAACCCGCCGCAGCACGGCACCTCCCGACCGGGCTCCCGGCCGAAGGTTCGCTGATGCGCCTCCCGGCGGATGGCGGCGGAGCGATCCTGCTGCGGGGCGACTCACTCACCGCTCTCGACTGGTCGATTGAATCGGGGATCCCGAAGATCGCGCGCGGTCTCGGCACCGACCTCGAGGAAAAGATCGTCTACGCGGTCGACGTTGACGGTCGGCTGGTCGGCCTCGACCTCTTTGCACGCAGGTCGCGCATCTACCTCGCGGCAGCACGAGCTCTGGTGACCACGCCGGAGGGCGTGATCTTCGGCCTCGACTCGGCGGGCCACGCGCTTCGCTTTGCCGGACGGTCGCTCACCACCTTCCGCGCCTCGCTTGACGCTGGTCCGACCGAGCTGGTGCGCGCACCGGGCACGCAGGTCGCGGCGGTCAGCACCCGATCGGGGATCATCCAGGTGATCGGCGACGACGGCGAGGCCCGCCGTATCGAGGCACCGGCCGGACGGGTCACGTCGACCTGGTTCGGTGACATGATCGCCGTCACCACCGACTCCGGCGTGCTCTTCGTCGATCCGCGCGGCAAGCCGGACCCGACCTTCCATCGTGTCAGCGGCAGGCTGGTGACCGCTGTCTTCTCGCCGTCCGGCCATCGCCTGTATGTGGCGCGCGAGCAGGGAGATGTCGCGGTCCTCGCCCCAACGCTGCGGGGGTCGACGAGTCTCGATGTGAGCGATGCCGGCACTCTTCCCCTCGGCGGGCGTGCCACCGCCATCCGCATTGACAAGTCGGGACGGTGGCTGCTCGCGAAACCCGAAAAAGGCGATTCAGTGTGGCTCGTTGACGTGGTGCGCCGCGAACTCGCAGCCACGATCAAGACCCGCTGGGCTGATGACCTACCGCTGGTGACAGGCGGTCGCACGCTGGTGGCCCGATCGGGGGAGGATGTCGTGGCGTACGACATCACCGGAAACGCGCCGGTCGAGCGTGCCCGCCTCTCTGGCGCTGCGTCGGACGTGTTCATGGTCGTCCCGTGGGCACCGCGCACCACCCTGCCGCCGCCAGAGCCACTCGCTGCCGCGCCGACCGATACGGTGCCAGCACCGGCCGAAACCGACAGCGTCCCACCGGCCGCTGACCTCATCCCGCCGCTTCCGGCCAATGCCGATTCGATGCCTGACGTACCCGTCCCCGCCGGCCCCACCCCGGTGTACCTCCAGGTGTCGTCATCCCAGAACGCCGAATGGGCGCGGGCCTTCGCCGACCAACTCAAGCAGGGCGGCTTCCCCGCACGCGTCCTCGATCCGGCCAAACAGGACGAGGGATTCCGCGTAGTGGTGGGTCCGTACCGCACCCGCGAGGAGGCCGATGCCACTGGCAGGCGCCTGGGCCGGCCGTATTTCGTGATCACGCTGGGGGCGGGCGGGACCTGAGCTGGGCGCCGGCGGTGTCTCGAAGGCCTGCAGTTGGCTATCTTTGGGGCTTCCAGCGAGCCCACGCACCTGCGGGTGCCGGTCCCCTCACTGCCCCAAACCCCACACCGACCTCACGATGAAGCTCACCAAGCTGGAACTTTCCGGCTTCAAGTCGTTTGCGGACACCGTCACCCTCTCCTTTGACCAGGGCGTCACCGCGATTGTCGGCCCGAATGGGTGCGGCAAGTCGAACGTGTCCGACGCCGTGCGCTGGGTGCTGGGCGAGCAGTCTGCCCGCCTGCTTCGCGGCGGCAAGATGGAAGACGTGATCTTCCAGGGCGCCGCCACTCGGCGCCCCGTCAACGTTGCCGAGGTGTCACTCTACTTCGACAACAGCGCGGGCGTGCTGCCCACGCCCTACACCGAAGTCGTCGTCACCCGTCGCCTCTCCCGGTCGGGCAACAGCGAATACCTCCTCAACAACCAGACGGTGCGGCTGCGCGACGTGCAGGACTTGCTGCGCGACACCGGACTGGGCAGCGATGCAGGCGTGGTGATCGAGGCGAAGATGATCGATCTCCTGCTCTCCGATCGCGCCGACGAGCGGCGTTCGCTCTTCGAGGAGGCCGCGGGCGCTGGGCTGTACCGAGACCGCCGTCACACCACCTCGCGTCGACTTGAGGACACCAGCGCCGATCTGCAGCGCCTCGAGGACCTGATCTCCGAGGTGCAGTCGCAGGTCAGGTCGCTTGCGCGGCAGAAAGGGAAGGCAGAGCGCCACACCGCGCTTACCGAAGAAAAATTTGCGGTCACGATCACACTCGCCCGCCGTAGGCTCGACCAGCTCGCGCTCGATGCTGCAGCGTTCGAGCTGCGTCACGCGGAGCTGACGAATGCGCTGCCGCAGGCGCGGACCCGGCTCGCCGAGTCCGAGACGGTTCGCGAGTCCGCTGCGCAGGCACGGCACGCGGCCGAACGGCATCGCGGCGTGGTGGTGGAAGACCTCAACGTCACGCGTGTGGCGCTGGGCAAGCTCGACGGCGACCTCGCGGTTGCCTCGGAGCGGCTCGCCAACGCGGCACAGCGTCGCGAACGCGCGGCACTCGAGCGCAGTGACCTCGAGGTACGCCTCTCGCAGGCGCGCCTTGACCTGGAAGCTGCCACCGACGAACGCACCGCTGCCGAAACGGAACACGCCGGTATCCAGGGTGAACTCACCGCACGGGGCAGCCACGAGCAGGACGTGCGCCAGCGTCTGGGGGCGCAGCGCGACGTCGTGCGCCGGATGGAGCAGGAACTGCAGCAGCATGCGCAGCAACTCCGGTCGCTGGAGGGTGAACGCACCGCCCTCGAGGGGGAGCTGGCGTCGATCCACGAGAGGATCGCCCAGGAGTCGGCGCATCGGCAGACGTTGGACACCGATCGCGTCGCGACCGGCGAGAAGCGCACCGACGCATCGGCCATCGCGGAGCGACACATCGAAGCGGCGCGTCACGGTGCCGACGCCGCCGAACAGGCCCGCCTGCGTTCGCGAGAGCTGCGCGATCGCGAGGTGCGCGAGCTGGCCGAACGGCGCAGCATCGAGGACGATGTCGCCCGGATCACGGCGCGGCGCGCAGCCCTTGAGGCGCTCGAGCGTGACCGTGTCGGCCTCGCCCCCGCCGCCGCCGCACTCCTTTCCCAGCGGGAGCGTTTCGGCAACGGCGTGATCGGCCCCCTCGCCGACTTTGTGAGCACCGATGGCGAGCAGGCAGAACTTGCCGAGCAGTTGCTCGGCGATTTCGTGCACGCCGTGCTGGTACGTGACGACTCGGTGGTCGCCGCCGTGCAGGCCTGGCACAGCTCCGAACAGCCGGGCACGCTCATCCTCCTTCCAGTCGAACCCGGACCGGCGGTGCACGGCGGCACACTTGACGGACGCCTCAAGGTCGAGGCGGCCGCGGCACCGTGGGTGACAGCTCTCACCGGTGGCTCGGAAGTGCTCGACGCCGGCGGCCGGGCGCTTCGTCGTCCGAATGGCGCAGTGTACCTCACCGGGCCCGGGTCGTCGTCGGGGCCGATTCGGCGTCGCGCCGAGCTCAAGTCGCTGGCCCGCGACCTCGACACGGCATCGGCCGCACTGGCGCTCGCCGATGCGCGCCGTGAGGCGACTGCCGCGAAGCTGGCCGCGGCGGAGACCGAGGTGACCGAGACCCAGCAGGCCGCCGAGCGACTTCGTGAAACTGAGCGCCAGGCGGTGGCTGCCCGCGAGGACCTGATCCGACGGGTCGCCAATCTCGACCGTGAACTCGGCGAGGCCACCACGCAGCTCGAGCGACTCGGCGACCGCATCGCGCGCGCGGAGCAGCGTCGCGCCGTGATCGAGACGAGCGCTGTGGAGGGCGGGCAGGCCCGGACGCGCCTCGACGAGGCGCTCGTGACCACCCGGGCACTGCTCACCGAGCTCGAGGCAGCGCAGGAGCAGGCGCGCGACGACCGATCTCAGTGGCAGGTACAGGAAGCCCACGTCGCAGCGCGGCTTCGCGGCGCCAGCGAGGCGATCGCCCGGTCCGAGCGGATCATCACCGAGGCCCAGGCCTCGGGACAGGCTCGAACCGAGGAAATTGCGCGTCTCGATGCCGACCAGGGGGAGCTTGAAGCACAGCGTTCACAGTGGCAGGGTGGACGCGATGAGCGGGCCTCGCAGCTCGTCGCACTCGAGACCGCCGCAGCGGAGGCCGAAGGCGCATTGCAGGCCGCCGACACCCGACTCGCGACAGCCGAAGCAGACCTGGCGGCTGCGCGTCGCGACGTCGAATCGATGAACGAGGAGTACCATCGCCTTGAGCTCGGGGTCACCGAGGCCACCGCGATGCGTGCGCGCATCGTGGAGCGGGTCGAGACCGAGTGGAAGCGCCCGTTCGATGTGCTGGTGGAGGCTGCGCCGCCACTCGACCTCGACCTCGACACGCTTGAGACCGAGTCCGAACGGATCACGAGTGCGCTGGAGGCTATCGGTCCGGTGAATGCACTTGCGGTGGAAGAACACGCCGAGGAAAGCCTGCGTGCGACGACGCTGCAGGCACAGCGGGACGACCTCGTCGCGGCGCGACAGGCGCTGCTTCAGGCAATTCGTGAGATTGACGGCACCGCGAAGGCGCTGTTCATGGAGACATTCGAAGCGATCCGGACCAACTTCACGGGCGTATTCGACACGCTGTTCGGCGGCGGCGAGTGCGACCTCCGGCTCAGCGATCCCGATGATCCGCTCGAGGCGGAGATCGAGATCCACGCAGCGCCGCGCGGCAAGAAGACGCAGCGTATCCACCTGTTGTCGTCGGGTGAGCGCACGCTGGTGGCGGTGTCGCTGCTCTTCTCGATCTATCTCACCAAGCCCAACCCGTTCTGTCTGATGGACGAGGTTGACGCGCCCCTCGATGATGCAAATGTGGGGCGTTTCCTCCTCCTGCTCGATGAGTTCAAGGAGCAGACGCAGTTCATCGTGATCACCCACAACCCGCGCACGATGCAGTCGGCCGATTCGGTCTACGGTGTCACGATGCAGGAGCCGGGTGTCTCGACCATCGTGGGGGTGCGCCTCGGCGATCATGTTGCCGCGGCCTGACGCACCCGACCCTGACCTGGACAACGCATGCTGATCGTGATGAAGCAGGACGCCACCCCCGAACAGATCGCGGCGGTGGTGGGCAAGATCGAGGGACTCGGCTACGAGGCACGTCCGATGCCGGGACGCCAGCGCACGACCGTCGGCCTCGTCGGCAACGATGGTCGCGTCGACTCGTCGGTGATCGACGGGCTGCCCGGCGTGGCCGAGATCATCCACGTCTCGAAGCCGTACAAGCAGGTATCCCGCGAATGGAAGCCGGAGCCCACGCGGGTGATGCTCGCCGATGGCACCGCCATCGGTGGTCGCGAGGTCGTGGTTATCGCCGGTCCGTGCTCGGTCGAGAGCGAGGAACAGATCATGACGTCCGCGCGGTTGGTTCGCGCGGCGGGCGCCACTGGGCTTCGCGCCGGGGCATTCAAGCCGCGCTCGTCGCCCTACGCCTTCCAGGGAATGGGCAAGGCGGGTCTGGAGTTGCTGGCGCATGCGCGCGCCGAGACCGGGTTGATGATCGTCACCGAGGCGATGGATCCCGCCGGCCTCGAGCTGGTGGCCGATGTGGCGGACATCATCCAGATCGGTGCCCGCAACATGCAGAATTACTCGCTCCTCAAGGAATGTGGCCGGCTGCGGAAGCCGATTCTCCTCAAGCGCGGGCTTTCGGCGACGATCTCGGAGTTGCTCCTCTCGGCGGAGTACATCCTCTCGGAGGGCAACCCCGACGTGATCCTCTGCGAGCGGGGGATCCGGTCGTTCGACCCGTCGACACGGAACCTTTTCGACCTCGCCGCCGTTGCAGTGGTTCATGGCCTGTCGCACCTCCCGATCGTTGCCGACCCGAGTCACGGGACCGGGCATCGCGACATGGTCCCGCCGATGGCGCGTGCCGCCATCGCAGCGGGCGCCGACGGTCTCCTTGTGGAAATGCATCCGAATCCGGAGCAAGCCTTGTCCGATGGCGCCCAGAGCCTCTACCCCGAGCAGTTCGAGCGGATGATGCGCGATGTCTCCGCGATCGCGGACGTGATTGGCCGCGGCCTCGCCGTGCCGACGGCGGCAGTATCGTGATGCGCGGACTGCTGTTGGCGGTGCTGGTGGCAACGGCCCTGCCGATGCCCGCGACGGCACAAGCCGGTCAACCTGACGCTGCGGCGATCATCACCCGCTCGGCTCGCACCTACAAGGCACTCACCGCCCTCCAGGCCGACTTCCGGCAGCGGATCGAGGATCCATTCCTCGGTGCGAGCGATGCCAAGGGCGTGCTCTCGCAGGCGGGCACCAGTCGCTTCGCGATGCGGTTCACCGATCCCGCCAATGAGGCCATCGTGATTGATGGCAGCAAGGTGTGGGTCTACCTGCCGAGCAGCATGCCCGGCCAGGTACTTCGGTACCCGATGCCGAGCGGACCGGTGTATGGCTACAACCTGCTGGCGTGGTTCCTTGAGCGACCGTTGGAGCGCTATCGGGTGAGCTACGTGAAGACCGAGAATATTGACGGGCGAAAGGCAGACGTGCTGCTGCTCGAATCGGTGGCGCCCGACCTGCCGTTCCGACGCGCCACGGTGTGGTTCGATCGCGACGATGCCCTGCCCCGTCGGCTGGAGATCCAGGAGCGCAGCGACAGCAAGCGAATCGTGGAGCTCACGCGCCTTCGGCCGAACGTGTCGATTCCGGCGAACGTGTTCATCTTCACGCCCCCGAGCGGCGTCAAGGTGGTAGATCAGAAGACGTGATCACTCCAGGGTTCCGCGCCACGGCTCGGTCGCGGGATCCATCAACCGTCGGCCCGAAAGCCCGCCCCTTCGGCACCTCTGGAGGTTCGGGCCTCCTCTGACGGATCCCCCGTACCTCGCCCCCCCCTTTTTTAACGTACGCCTACGCCATCGGTCATCGGCTCGCAACCTCCCTTCTCTAGTCTCTAGTCTCTAGTCTCTAGTCTCTCCCGCATCCTCACCGCCGCGGCTTCATCCAGGCCCTGTTCACGCGCAATTTCCAGCGCCGCCCGCCCCAGCACCTGATATAACTCGCGATCAACACCGTCGAGCACGTCGAGGTGCGCCGCAACGGTGCCAGCGTCGCCACGTATCACGGGGCCGCTGAGCGAGGCCGCCGCGCCCCGTTCACCGACATTGACGAGTGCGCGCTGCATCAGGGGGAGGTAGAGCGTCGCGGCAGCGTCGCCCGCCCCTGCCTCCCGAGCAAGGCGCTCGGCGACATCTGCGAGCACCACCAGGTAATTGGCCGCGAAAACCGCGCCGGCGTGATAACGGCACTTCGATGCGCCATCAAGTTCGATCACCGGCGCCATGCCCAGCGATGTGGCGAGTTCGCGCGCGGCAGCGACGGCGCGACGATCGCCCTCGAGCACGGCCGGCGTGCCGTCGAGCAGCTCGGGCTCGCCGGCTGCCGCAATGAAGGTCATGAGCGGATGCAGCGACCCCAGCGCGGCGCCGGTCACGTCGAGCGCGGCAAGTGCCGATCGGTCGTGCATCCCGGAACAGTGCAGGACAACGTGATGCGCAGTGATGCGTTCCAGTCGCGCCAGCTGGTCGGCCACTGCGCCAATCGCATCGTCGGGCACCGCCGCCAGCACGACATCCGCACCGTGCAGGGCGTCGCTCCACGATGCGACAGACACCAATCCACCAGACACGGCTTGTCCGCCGCGCGTGAGCATCGTCACCGCATGGCCCCCATGCGACAGGGCGCGTCCGAGCGATAGCCCGACGCGCCCCGCACCGACGATGGCGATGGCCGCCTGGGTCACGGCGCTCGCGATGCCTGCTGCATCAGCGCCGCAGGCGTGGACGATGCGTCGAGCAGCGCCACCGCAGCCTGCACCTGTGGATCGCTGGCCGCGCGCCGCCGGAGTTCCGCCTGCCGCCCGAAGACGTAGCGCGCCACCTCGAAGGCGATGTGCTCGTCCATCAGGCTCCGCCCATTGGCCTGCGCCTCGGGCGAGAGCATAACACCCTTTGCAGCGAGTCGGGCCACGACCGCTTGCCGCAGCGCATCGTCGACCACGAAAGCTTCGTTGGTCACGGTGCGCTTCTGCTTGGCGTCGATCGCGGTCGCCACGAGTGCGTCACGGTACGTAGCCACGTCGCTCCCCAGTGCCTTCCCGAACTCCTTCTCGGCATCGGTCAGCGTGTCGGCGCGCACGATGCGGTCAGGCACGATTCCACCACCGCCCTTCACGGTACGCCCACCCACCGTCTTGAACGTCGGCAGCGTGTCGAGCCGCGCCGAATCGGTGCCCGCGGCCTGCAACTGAACCTGGCGAACCTGATCCGCCTCATTCTTCGCGGTGCGCTGGATCGTCCGCCCGCTCGGCGTGAACCAGCGTGCCGTGGTGAGCTTCAGCGCGCGATTCGGTGGGAGCCGGAAGAGCGACTGGACCAACCCTTTGCCGAACGTCGGCGTGCCCACGACCACGGCGCGGTCGTTGTCCTGCAGCGCACCCGCGATGATCTCGGCGGCGCTTGCGGAATACTCGTTGACCAGCACCACCACGGGCATTTCCGGCCACAGTTGCGGCGCCGCATCGGCGAATGACTTCGACGTCCCCTCGGCGCGCCCGCGCGTCGACACGATCTGTTGTCCCTGATCAAGGAAGAGATCGGACACAGCAACGCCCTGGTCGAGGAGCCCGCCCGGGTTCCCCCGCAGGTCGAGGATCAGGCGCTGCATTCCCTGCTTGCGAAGGTTATTGATCTCTTCTTTCAGTTCGTTCGCCGACGTCTCGCTCACCGGAGTGAGGGCCACGAACCCGGTTGAACCGTGCAGCATCGTGCCGGGCTGCACCGAGCGGTTGTGGATGGTCTCTCGAACGATGGAGAACGGCAGCAGCGCTGCCAAACCCGGCCGGCGAACCTTGATCTCGATCTTGGTGCCGGGCGTCCCGCGCAACACCTTCAGCGCCTCGTCCTGCTTGAGCCCCTGGGTCGTCTTGCCATCCACTTCCACGACCTGATCACCGGCCTGCAAGCCGGCGCGCTCGGCCGGCGTGTCGGGGAGCGGCGCCACCACGGTGATCCATCCATCGCGCACGTCGATCTGCATGCCGAGTCCACCGTAGTTGCCGGTGGTCGACTCGATCAACTGCTTGTAGTCGTCACCTTCGACCAGCGACGAGTATGGATCGTTGAGCTCGGCGAGCAGCCCCTCGGTGGCCTTGTGATACAGGTCCTCCCGGGAGAGTGAGTCGACGAAGTACTCGCTCACTGTGCCGAGCACCTCGTTGAAAAGCTGCGGCGAGGCAACGCCCGGGGGCGTGGCATCGACTCGGGCGCCCTGCATCATCCATCCACCTGCGAAGAACGACAACGCGCAGATGAAGGCGATCAGGGGCCAGCGCGCACGGGACGACGATTGGTTCGGTGTCTGCTGTTGCATGCCGAGCACTACTCCGGACGGGGATGAAACGTTTCGGGACGAGCCGCAACGCAGAGTGCCCACGCCGACGCGAGGACTCGCTCAGGAGACGAGTGCGCATCGAGATGGTACACCCCCGGCCCGTGGGCATCGCGATAGGCGGCGGCAACTCGTTCGTGGAAGGCCGGCGGCTCCCGCTCGAGGCGGTCGGCGCCCTTGCCCATCCGTACTTGCCGCTTCCGGCCTTCCGCCGGATCCAGGTCGAGCACCAGTGTCAGGTCGGGCACCAGGCCACCGGTGGCGGCCGCGTTGACCCACTTGACCTGCGCCAGCGGGAGTCCGCGGCCGGCGCCCTGATACGCCAGGGTAGACAAGTCAAACCGATCGGAAACCACGGTGGTTCCGCGCTCAAGCGCGGGACGAATCACGCGGGTCACCAGATCGGACCGGGCGGTCACCATGTAGAGCAGCTCCGCCGCGGCGGTCCACGGGCGTTCCGCGTCGAGCAACTCGCTGCGAAGCGCCTCGGCAACCGGTGTCCCGCCGGGTTCGCGCACCGCTAGCACGTCGGCACCGTCGTCGCGCATCCGAGCGAGCAGTGCCTGCCCAAGCGTGGTCTTCCCCGAGCCCTCTGGCCCCTCGAGCACGAGGAAGAAGCCGCGCCGCATCAGAGCGTGATGATCCCGCTGGTGGCGCCACGCTCGATGCCCTCACCGATCGACTGATTCACCTTGGTCATCAGCTTGTCGACGTTGGTACGTGCCACCAGGTATGTCTGCCCGACCGGCGACAACTCGAACTCGTGCAACGTTGATTCGTATTCCTTCGCCTTCTCATCCTCGGGCGCCTGACCCTGCGCCATAAGCTGGTCGAATTCGCGGGTGAGCCGCGAGATCGTCTCCAGCCGGGCCTGCGCCTCGGGATCCTCGCGCAGCCCGCCTTCGGCGCGCCGCAACGCCTTGTATTCGTTCGACTGGCCGATCAGGCGGCCCAGTTCCTGTGCCTTGTCATCGATCACTGCAATGTCTCCTGTCGCGCGAGGAGGAACCGCGCGCGACCGAACAAGTCATCCTGCACCATGACATCGGACCAGCCCGATGCCCCTGCGAGCTGCGCCGACTGCGCCGCCCGACGACAATCCAGCTCTATCGCGATCCAGCCGCCAGCCCGCACCACCGACCGACCAGCGGCGAGCAGACGTCGGGTGGATTCGAGACCGTCAGCGCCGCTCACAAGCGCCATGGCGGGCTCGTGATCGCGCACGCCAAAATCGAGTGCCTCGTATTCCGCCGTTGCAATGTAGGGCGGGTTTGACACGAGGAGGTCCACAGCACCGACGAGCGGCGCCACGAGGTCGCCCTCGAGCCAGGTCACCGCAAGCCCCGTTCGCTCCCCGTTGCTCCGCGCCAGCGCGAGCGCGTCGCGCGATAGGTCGATACCGATCACCTCATCGAACTCCGCTTCATCGGCGAGTGCAAGCGCGATCGCGCCAGATCCGGTGCCGATGTCGGCGGCGCGACCGATGCGCACCCGTGCAAGCACCGCGTCGACCAAGCCCTCGGTTTCCGGACGCGGGATCAGTCCTCGGCGGTCGGCGTTCAGCGTCAGCCGACGAAACCCAGCGACACCAGTCACGTACTCCAGTGGCTCGCCTGCGGACATGCGCTGGGCAGCAACGAGCAACCGCTCCACATCGCGCTCACTCATGCCTGCACCTGCCGCCATAACGGGATCGCCCTGGAGCTCGAGATCGCGCCACATTTGGCCTGCGATTCGGCGTGGATGTTCTACGCCCGACGCGCGCAGGATGGCCGCTGCCTGCGCCATGATGTCACCAGCGGTGGCAGCTGTGTCACGCATCGTCCGACTCCGCTCGCGAGGCGGCGCGGAGCGCACCAATCAGCTCCTCGAGGCGACCATCCATCACATCGTCGATGTTGTGCACCGAGAGGTTGATGCGATGGTCGGTGATCCGGCTCTGCGGGAAGTTGTACGTGCGGATCTTGCCCGACCGGTCGCCGGTGCCGACCATCGCGCGCCGGGTCGCTGACCGCGACGCTTCCTGCTCGGCGATCATCCGGTCGAGGAGTCGGGCGCGCAGCACTTCCATCCCCTTGAGCTTGTTCTGCAACTGCGACTTCTGGTCCTGCTGACTCACCACCAGCCCCGTGGGGATATGGGTGATCCGCACCGCTGAATCGGTGGTGTTCACGCTCTGGCCACCGGGGCCGGATGCGCGGAACACGTCGATGCGCAGGTCCTGCGGGTCGATCCGGACATCGACCTCCTCGGCCTCGGGAAGGATCGCGACCGTTGCTGCCGAGGTGTGGATACGCCCCTGGGTCTCGGTGGCCGGGACCCGCTGGACCCGGTGGACGCCGGATTCGAAGCGGAGCAGGCCATACGCACCGCCTCCCCGCACTGCCACGATCGCTTCCTTGAGGCCGCCAACATTGCCCTCGGCGATTTCGATAGCCTCGATCCGCAGCCCCCGACGTTCCGCGAACCGCGTATACATCCTGAGCAGCTCCGAAGCAAAGAGGCCGGCCTCGTCGCCACCTGTTCCCGCGCGCACCTCGAGGATGACGTCACGATCGTCGTGGGGATCGCGAGGGATCAGGAGATCGCGGAGCTCCGCTTCGAGCGAGCCAATCTCGTCGGGGAGACGGTCGAGATCTTCCTGGGCGAGTGCGACCATGTCGCGGTCGGGGGAGGCCGACAGCTCTTTGGCGTCGGCCAGCTCGCGCTGGGCGCGGGCAAGCAGATCGGCCGCGCGCACGATCGGCGTGAACCGGGCGTGTTCGCGGCCGAGGGATTTCAGCCGGGCGGGATCACCGCCAATGGCGGGATCGCCGAGTTGCCGAGCGACCTCCTCCGCCCGGGCGAGCGCCTGGCGGAGTCGGGTATCCACGGCTCAGGACTGGACGGGCGCTTCGCTGCCGTACTTCCGGCGGAACCGATCGATGCGTCCGGCAGTATCAATCATGCGCTGCTTCCCGGTAAAATACGGGTGGCACTGGGCGCAGACTTCGACACTGATGCCCTTGGCGGTGCTGCGCGTCTCGAAAGTGTTGCCACACTGGCAGTGGGCAGTGATGGTCTCGTAGACCGGGTGCATATTGGGCTTCACGGCATTCCTCACGTTCGTTGCCGTGGCTCCGATGCGGAACCACGATAGCTGGTAAATATACCGGGTTGGCGGGCTGAGGTACAACCCGGTGGCTGTGGGGCGTCTCCAGCAGTGAACGACCCACCATTCAGGGAGGTTCGGCATGACGTTCTGGCGGAAAACCATCATGGCCCTTGCGGTCGCAACCACCCCCGGCGCAGCCGCTGTGGCGCAGGGCGGCGGCGTCTCGGTGGGCGGGTTCGAGACCGAGGGTTCGGTCGGCCTCAGCCGGGACGACTACGACGCGCTTGGACGGGCCCTGACCGCCCTCCTGACCGCCGAGGTGCGGGGGACCGCAGGTGTCCAGGTGATCGCCATCCCGTCCGTGGCCGGGAAGCCTGGGTCGGTCGACCTTAGCGCGGCCCGCGCGGCCGCCAAGGCAGCCGGGGCGAAGGTCCTGGTCGTGGGGTCGCTGCTCGACCAGTATGGCGATATCCACGTCGAGGCACGGATGATCAACGCTGCCACCGGCGAGCCGATCGCGGTGGTCCGGGGCGACCCGAAGCTGGTCAAGCGTGAGCAGCTCGCCCAGGCGATCGCCGACCTCGCCGACCGCCTGGCCCAGCAGCAGGGGTCGGCGGGACGCAGTGGCGGTTCGCGAGCCGCCGTTCCGGTGGATGCATTGGTGAGCTTCGGGAAGGGGCTTCGGTTCGAGGACGCGGGAGATCGAGCGAAGGCCGCGGAGTCGTATCGTGCGGCAGTGCGTGGGGCGCCCGGGTTCAGTGAGGCGGCAGCAGCGCTCCAGCGCGTCGGGAGCTAACGGCGAGCGCCACCAGGCAGGCGGCAATGCCGGGCAGGGTGGCGAGCTGCATCACCTGCAGGTTCCACTGACCACCGAGTGAGGGCGCCAGCGCGAACAGCGCCCCGACCGTGACCGACAGGATCATTCCCGCAGCCGCCAGCGCGCCGAGGCGGCTCGGGCCGTGGCCGACTCGCCGCCAGAGGAGCGGCACCACGAACAGCGCGATCGGTGTCATGAACAGGATGTTGCGGTTGGACGCGCTGAAGACGTGATCGGTGCCGAGCCAGAGGAAGAGCAGCACCAACCCACCGATCCCTGAGACGATGAGCCACAGCGTGGCAGTCACTCGACCGACCACGTTTACCCCGCTACGCGACAGCCCGGTTGCGATCAGCATCGCCAGCGACAAACCGAACAACTGGAATTTCCAACCCCACGCAGGTGGGGCCGGTTCGACGTGATACACGCCGAATTCCAGCAAACTCCGTTCGTTCGCGACCAGCGGCACCAGTGTTCCGTCGGGTCCTGTGATGGTGAGTTCGCGCACTCGTTCCTGCAGCTTGGCCGGGAGGAACATCTCCTCCCACTGATCGATCGGTCGATCGGTGCGTGGCCCCTGCCCCAGCATGATGCCGGTGTACATCAGCACGTCGTTGGTGAGCGAGCGCTGGGTATGAAAGCGGAAGTTGCCATCGGCCCCCCTGCCAACAGAGGCGTCGCGCAGCGCGCCATGCAGCACATGGTCGAGGGCGTCTCGCACTCGGGTGGAGCAGTTGTCCTGGAAATAGTCGTACGTGTAGACTCGATTCTCCGGGAGCGCATTGCTGGCGAGGTAGCTCGCGAGCTCGGCGCGCTGCGCCGCCGGCAGGTTGAGCTCCTGTACCACCACGTTGCGTTGCGCGTGGGTGTACTGCCACAGCGTTCCCTCGAGGTCGGACACGCCGAGCCAGTAGCGCGGGCGGCCCTTCACGAAGTTCATGACGAACCCGGGCGCTGCAAAATCGAAGGTGCCGTAGTTGTACACGAGGTCGGAGCCAGTCACGGCATCGCGAATCCAGATGGCGTTGTGGCCGTACCGTTCGTACACCGTCGCACCGGGGCCCATCGTCATCAGGAACACCTGCAGCGAGGCGCCGGCCGCGTCGCCGGGTCCGGGTTCCTGCGCCGCCATTGATGTCGACACGCCGAGCATGATCGCGACGATCGCTGTCATGCGCCCAGCACAGGTCACAGGGCGACGTCCTTGCCCGTTTCTGCCGACTGATAGATCGCGTCCATCACCTTCATCAGCGTCACCTGCTCAGCGAGCGCCGGCGGCTTCGATTCTCCGCGCACGCATGCGGCAAAATGGGCCCACTGCGCGCGAACACCGAGTGCGAATGGAGTCTCTCGCGAGTGGGCGCCGGACGCCGCGACGTCGCGCGCCACGCCGTGAAAGTCTTTCCAGATCGCGAGCGGCATGATCCGAGCGGAACCCTTCGAAGCGCGGACGGCGATGCCGAAACGTTCGCCGGGCCCGACGAATCGCCAGGTGGTATCCAGATGGATCGCCGCGCCACCAGCCAGTGACACCAGCGCGATGCCAGACGGCTCGACACTGCGATCGCGCCCACGATCGGGGAAGATCGCCGATACCCGAGCCACATCGGGGAATCCGGCCAGCCAGAGCGACATGTCGAGGAGACCAAGGCCAAGGTCGAGCATCGCGCCACCGCCGGAGAGTTCGCGCTTCTGCCGCCATCCCAGCGAGCCCCGTCCGGACCGGGAGAGGAACCACCACGCCCGGATCGACTCCAGTTCGCCGAGTTCCCCGCTCTGCATGAATGAGCGGATCTGCTGGATGTCGGGGCGATACCGGTGATTGGCGCCGACCATCACTACCCGATCCTTCTTCTGTGCCAGCTTGGTCAGCTTCGTCGCACCTGCCGCGGTGAGCGCGAAGGGGCGTTCGATGAACACGTGCATCCCTGCCGTCACGGCCGCCTGGATGTGTGATTCGTGCAGATGGTTGGGCGTGCACACCAGTACCGCATCGGCCTGGTCGTACTCGACCAGTTCGGCAAGATCGTCGTAGGCCGCGGGGATGTCGAATCGATCCGCCAGCGCCCGCGCCTTGGGCAGGTCGTTGTCGCAGATGCCGACAATCTCGATGTCCTTCATCCGCTTGAGCGCCGGCAGGTGACCGACCTGTGCAATTGCGCCTGCGCCCACGATGCCGAGCCGGATTCGTTCGCCCATCGCGCTGCTCCCTCTCAGTAGATCCGGGTGAGTTCCGCACCCGGAAAGTAGCTCGCCAGGATCGCGACATGGTCATGTCCGGCGCGAGCCCGTCCCACCGCACCCCATTGGCACATCCCCACGGCGTGCCCATTCCCGCGCCCGCTGATCTCGACCCGCTCGATCCGGCCGCCGCTGCGGTCGATGCGAAGCTCGAAGTTGGTGCTCCGCAGGATGCCACCACCCGACATCGCGAGCACTCGGCGAATCGCCTGCCCGCTCACCCGAGTGTTGCCGCCCCGACCACGCAGCTCGACCGTCGCCACCCGACCGCTCGGCGTGTGGTCGATCACCCGGATATCGGTGATGTCGTTGGCCCGAGTGCTGGGCAGACCATTGGCGGGCAACGACTGGCGGAGCACACTGGCGAGTTGGCGCGCGGTCCACTTTTCGGTCCAGCTGTATCTCGGGGAGATCGCGCACCACGCCTTGCCGGTGGCGGGATCGATGTCGTCGTTCGCCTTGAGATACGGCCGACGCGCACCGGCAAACGCGGCGCTCCCCTCCTCGGTGGTCCCGCCGCAGGTCGACGAAAAGAACGCCTCGATCGGTTCGCCGTTCTGCATCAACACTTGCCCACGGGTGGCCGCGACGGCGGCCACTCCCATCGGATTTTCGTTGGCCACTCCGATGTAGACTTGGTCATTGACATCGGCCACGAGGTCGAAACCGCGGGAGCTCCAGCGGCCGCGGTTGCGGAGCGCGTACGTCCGCGACGCCACCGCCTGCGCCTTGAGCGCCTCCTCCTCGCCGGGAGCACGCCGCCCCATTTCGGCGCCCACCACTCCTGCGAGATAATCCTCGAGGTCGACGACATTGATCACCGTCATGCCGGTGACACCGCGACGGAGCTCCACCGAACCACGGTACTCGCGTCCGTTGATCCGGATCGTCCCGCCGCTGTCCGCGGGCACCAGCGTCAGCGACCGGCGCTGAATGTCCGGGAGCGGACCACCGATCGCCACGCCGCTTCCGCGTGGGGCCGCGTCGATCTGGGTGGAGGCATCAATCAGACCGAGGTCGCCCTCGTCTGGATCAATCACGTGAAACGCGCCGCCGCCGCCGATCGTCGCCTTCGACGCCTCGACCACGATCCCGAGCCGGAATGCCGGCGCGGCCGTGCGGGGCTCAGGGGCGCCGCTGGCAGCGTCGGGGGGCACGCAGGATCCCGCGGCGAGCCAGAGGCACGTCACAAGCGTCAATCGACCGCGTGCGTGCCCTGTCAACTGCGGAAGTTGCCGAACTGCAAGTCGACGTCGAAATCGCCGGCACGCAGCAATGCCATGACCGCCTGCAGTTCATCCCGTGACGGTGAAGTCACCCGGAGTTCCTCGCCCTGGATGCTTGCCTGCACCTTCTTGAACCCGCCGTCCTTGATCGCCCGCTGGATCTTCTTGGCAGTCTCGGGGGCGATGCCCTGCGCCAGGGTGAGGGTGCGGCGCACCGAACTGCCGGCGCCCTGCACGTTGTCGCCGACCGTCAGGTTCTTGACCGGCACGCCGCGCTTGATCAGCCGGCCGCGCACCATGTCGAGCAGTGCTTCCATCCGGAAATCGTCGTCCGCCGCGAGTGCGATCGTCGCCTTTTCCCGGTCGAGTTCCACGGAGCAGTGAGTCCCCTTGAAGTCGTAGCGCTGGGCGAGCTCCTTGAGCGCCTGATTGACAGCATTGTCGACCTCCTGGAGGTCGACGCCGGTCGAGATATCGAATGATTGATTGGTGGCCATGCGTGGACGATAATACGACAGTGCGCGAAGCGAGAGGCGCGACAATCCTCAGCGCTACCATGAGAAGGTGTGGCGGTGCGTTTTCCTGTTCTTGCGCCCCGCGAAAGCACGGGGTACGCTTCCCCCGACGCTCAACAGTTCCGGTGGTTCTCGCGGAATGAGGGTGATGCATGCGACCGTTGCGGGTGGGTACGGGTGGTGGGAGTGGCGGGTCCCGGGGCGGCGCCGACGAGGGGTCGCTCGACGTGTACCTCCGCGAAATTGGCCGCTATCCACTCATCACCCGCGACGACGAAGTCGCACTCGCCCAGCGGATTCGCCTCGACGACCAGGAAGCCCTCGACACGCTCGTTCGCAGCAACCTTCGATTTGTCGTCTCCGTCGCCAAGAAATACCAGAATCAGGGCGTTTCCCTCGCCGACCTGATCAACGAGGGCAACCTCGGCCTTATTCGCGCCGCGCACAAGTTCGACGAAACCAAGGGAATCCGATTCATCTCGTACGCCGTCTGGTGGATCCGTCAGGGGATCCTGCAGGCGCTCGCGGAGCAATCCCGCATCGTGCGCGTGCCGCTCAACCGCGCCGGCGAAATGCACCGGATCGGCAAGCGGACCGCGGCACTGCAACAGGAACTTGGTCGCGACCCAACCGCCGGCGAGATCGCCCAGGGGATGGACTTGGCGCTGGAGGAGATCGAGCGGAGCATGGTGATCTCGCAGGTGTACCTCTCGCTCGATGCGCCCATGTCACCCGGCGACGACGGGCGCCTCCTCGACTATCTCGCGGACGCTGCCGATCGTGGCTCCGACGCCGACGCGATCGATGGGTCCTTGCAGGAGAGCATCGCAGCGTGCTTCAAGAGCCTGCAGGATCGTGAGGCCACAATCCTGAAGCTCTACTTCGGCCTGGAACAACCAGAACCGCTCACCCTCGAGGAGATCGGTGTGGTGATGGGCATCACCCGCGAGCGAGTGCGGCAAATCAAGGAGCGCGCACTTCAGCGCCTGCGCCTGGCGGGCGGGAGGCATGCGCTGGAGGCGTTTCTGACGTAAGGGGTCCGTCACGCTGCTCGGTCGCGTTCCGTCATGCGGCTCGGTCGGGTTCCGTCACGCGGCTCGGTCGGGTTCCGTCACGCGGCTCGGTCAACGGGTCCACCAACCGTCGGCTCGGAAGCCCGCCCATTCGGCGCCCGTATGGTCCGAGCCTCCTCTGGCGGACCCGTCGCACCTTGCCGCACCGACGGTCACGGCTAGCGACTAGCAACTTGCGCTGTAAGGCTCAGGCCAATCGGCGAGAGGCGGAGGGTCCACCAGAGGAGGCTCGACTGTCTGAGCGGCCCCGCGGTACGCGAGGCCGCGAGTTGGAGCCGACGATGGTGAACGCTCCGATCGAGCCCGCCGGGGGCGATCCCGCCCCACGCTAGCCGGGCGCCGAACCCCCCGCGGCTCACGGTCAACATCCATTATCCATCATCCAACAACCATCACACGTCATACGTATCCAACTGCGCCCGCTGCAGCTTCCCCGAGAAGTCGACGTAGCACACCTTTGTCTCGGAGTAGAACTCGAACACTTCCCAGCCGCCTTCGCGATGCCCGTTGCCAGTCTGCTTCACCCCACCGAACGGCAAGTGCGCTTCGGCGCCGATGGTCGGCGCATTGACGTACGTGATCCCATTCTGCAGGTCTTCGAGCGCGCGGAACGCCGTATTGACGTTGCTGGTGTAGATCGAGCTCGAGAGCCCGTACTTCACCTCGTTGTTCACCTTCACCGCCTGCTCGTATGATCCCACCTTGATGACGCTCAATACCGGGCCGAAGATCTCCTCGACGGCGAGACGCGAGCCGGGCTTCACGCCGGCGAAGATCGTCGGCTTGTAGAAGTAACCATCGCTGGTGCGCGACCCGCGCGGCCGCGCGCCGCCGGTGATCAGTTCTGCGCCCTGCTCCGCACCGATTTCGACGTAGCGCTCGACCTTCTCACGCGCGGCCTCGTGAATCAGCGGACCGACTTGGGTCTTCGCCTGGCGGCCATCGCCGAGTACCAGCTTCGCGGCGGCTTCCTCGACGCGGGCGAGCAGCTTGTCGTGCACCTTGCGGTGCACAATCAACCGCGACGTCGCGGTGCAGCGCTGTCCGGTGGTGCCGAAAGCGCCCCAGAGCACGCCCTCAAGTGCCAAGTCGAGGTCGGCATCGTCCATCACGATCTGCGCGTTCTTGCCGCCCATCTCCAGCGAGAGCCGCTTGTGCATCCTGCCGCAGACCTCGCCGATCTTCGATCCGGTGTCGGTGCTTCCGGTGAACGAGATCACTGGCACGCCCGGATGCTCGACCAGTCGCTTCCCCGCTTCCTCGCCGCCGTGCACCAGTTGCAGCACGCCCTCGGGAATGCCGGCCTCGATCAGGATTTCGACCAGGAGGTGCGACGAGTGCGGCACGTCTTCCGACGGCTTGAGCACCACGCTGTTCCCGCACAGCAGCGCCGGGAACATCTTCCATGTGGGGATCGCCATCGGAAAGTTGAACGGCGTGATCAGGCCGCACACACCGATGGGGCGACGCACGCTCATCGCCCACTTCTGCCTGAGCTCCGACGGTACCGTGTGCCCGAAGAGCCGACGTCCCTCGGTGGCAGCGTAGTACGCCGTGTCGATTCCCTCCTGCACGTCGCCGCTTGTTTCGGCGAGAACCTTCCCCATCTCGCGGGTCATCGCGTCGGAGAGTTCATCCTTCCGTGCCGACATGATGTCGCCGACGTTACGGAGGATGTCACCACGCAGCGGTGCGGGCATCCGCGACCAGCGCTCGAAACCATCCTGCGCCGATTTCACCGCGGCGTCAATATCGGCGGCGCCCGAGAGCGGGAAACGGCCGATCAGGTCGGTGGTGTCCGCAGGGTTGCGGTTCTCGAGGTAGCGTCCGGTGGTCGGCGCAACCCACTTTCCGGCGATGTAGTTCTTGAAGGTCTTTGCCATGATATCCGTCAGTTACAGGTCCATGTCTTCGCCACGGCGGCGTAGCCGATGCGAGGGAGAATCTCGGAGCCGATCAGCGCGAGGCCACCGAGGAGAATGAATACGCCGACGATGTGGGCCAGGCCGCGGCGATGTTTCCACGCCGAGCCCATGGTCCAGATGCCGGATGCAGCGACCGCCGTGGCACCGGCGAGGAAGCCGTAAAGGGGCGTCCCGCAAGCCGTACCGTACGGCCAGATCATCAGCCCGGCGAAGCCGAGCGCGCCGAGAATGGTCTTGAGCCACACTCCCAAGGTATCCCTGGGGCGAGTGACCGAAGCGATCGAGGTACTTGAGCGCGCCGCCACCGGCGCGGCCCCGGCCCGCGCAGGCACCCCTGCGGGCGGTGCCCCGGTGGACGGCGGTGGTGCCGGGTTCACCGAGATCATCTTGTCGATATCTGCCATTTCCTTGTCCCAATCACGTGGTCCGGTCATGACTCCTCCCTCTTGATGCCGAATTTGTCGATCTTGTTGTAAAGATTGGAACGTGGAATCCCCAGTACCCGTGCTGTCTCGGCGATGTTCCAGTCGTGCGCCCGCAACCTCGCCAGGATGAACGATCGCTCGGCGTCGACCCGAAAGGCGGTCAGCTTGCCGTCGCGTGCATCCCGGCCAAGTTGCTCACCGTCGATCACGACCCCGGGATCGCTGGGGAGCACCGCATCGACATCCGCTTCGGTCACTTCCGGGCCGGTCGCAAGAATCAGCAATCGCTCGACGGCGTTGCGTAACTCGCGCACGTTTCCCGGCCATCCGCGCTTCTGCAGCCGGCGGAGGGCGCCATCGGAAAACTGTTTCGGCACCATTCCCGGCCCACTGCCGAGCACCTTGACGAAATGCGTGACCAACGCGGGAACGTCGCTGAGCCGCTCCCGCAGTGGCGGGACGTGCACCGGCAGCACATTGAGCCGGAAGTACAGATCCTCGCGAAACAGGCCGTCGACGATGTCGCGTTCGAGGTCACGGTTTGTGGCGGCGATCACGCGCACGTCGACGGGGATCGATTTTGAGTCGCCGACCCGAACGATCACCCCTTCCTGCAGCGCCCGGAGGATCTTGGCCTGCGCGGCGAGTGCGAGGTCACCGATCTCGTCGAGAAAGAGCGTACCACCGTGGGCCGCATCGAACTTTCCGGTTTGCTGACTGACCGCGCCGGTGAAGGCACCCTTCACGTGTCCGAAGAGTTCGCTCTCGACCAGCTCACTCGGGATTGCGGCGCAGTTTACCTCCACAAACGGTTCGCGACGGCGTTGCGAACCCTCATGGATGAGTCGGGCGACCAGTTCCTTCCCGCTGCCATTCTCACCGGTGATCAGCACCCGCCCATTGGTGGGAGCGAGACGCTTGACGAGGGCGCGCACAGCCTCCAGGCCATCACTGGTGCCGATCATCGCGAACTTCGCATCGGTGGCGCGGGCGAGACTGTCGCGAAGCCGGGCATTTTCACCGAGCAGCCGACGGTTCTCGAGCGCGCGCTGCACCGTCACGAGGAGCCGGTCGGAATCAAGCGGTTTCTCCAAAAAGTCGAATGCGCCTTGCTTCACAGCCTGCACCGCCGTTGCGATGGTGCCGTGACCAGAGATCATCACCACTCTCACGTCGGGGTCGATGGCGCGAAGCTGCTCAAGCGTGTCGAGGCCGTCGATCCCCTGCATCTTGACGTCGAGAAAGACGAGGTCGAACGGCTGCGCGCGATACGCGGTGAGTGCTGCACCACCGGAAGCGGCCACCTCCACCCGGTATCCCTCGTAGCCCAACACCTGCTTGAGAACTTCGCGGATCGACGCTTCGTCGTCCACCACCAGCAAGCGCCCCTTCACTTGCGACCCGGGTCACGGTAGACCGTCACGCCCTCGGGCCGCACCCTGAATCCCTGGATACCACGCGGCAGCGTGATCTCCAGGCGGCCGTCGCTCCCGGCGCCGCTGGCGCTTCCCACTGCGCGCGCAATGAGGCTGCTCGGCACCGGCACTCCGCGCAACATCACCCGGTCGAGATCCCACTCGGCGACGCCGGGTCGCACCGGTGAGATGGTTCCACCCATCACGACTTCCTGCGGGCCATTCAAGTCGAGCGGGATCACCTTGCGCCAGCCGTCGCGGATGCGGGTACCATCGATCAAGCCGCGCAACCGCACAGTGCGATCGCCGAGCTCGACCGAGACGGAGTCGAGGGATGCGCCGCTGAGGAACGACGAGCCCGCTGCCACCAACGACGCCATCTCATCGGCGTTGAGAAGGATCGAATCGGGTTTCTCGCGTTCGAGGACGCGGACCTTCTCGACGGCCGACGCCAGCGCCTTCTGCGACGGGTGCCCGATGCGGCGCTGGATGGTGATCGGATCGATCCTGCCGCGGATCCAGCGGCTCAGTTCGTCACGGTAGAGCCACCCCACCGCGAGCAGGAGGAGGAGGACAATCAGCGAGATGAGGCGACCGAGGCAGCGCATGCCGAAACGTAATGCCCGACCGTGCCGGTTGGTGGCCCCGGCCGGACCGATTAGCGTCGGGGATGGCCGATAGCGATGCGATCTGGATTTCCTCCCGGCTGGAGCTCCCAAGGGGCGAGCTGTCCCTCCGGGCCACTCGCAGCAGCGGGCCAGGCGGCCAGCACGTCAACACCTCGTCCACCCGGGTCGAATTGGTGTGGGATGTGGCTGAATCGCCGTCGCTCAACGAGCACATGCGCGCCACACTTCTGCGGCGCCTCGCGAGCCGACTCGACACATCGGGTCGCCTGCGGCTGGTGTCACAGGCCGAGCGGAGCCAGTTCAGGAACCGGGAAGAGGTGGTCGAGCGCTTTACAAGAATGATCGCAGCAGCGTTGGTCGAGCCCAAGGTGCGGCGGGCCACCAAGCCCACCAAGGGATCGAAGGAGCGGCGGATCACGGCCAAGAAGCGCCGGGGCGCACTCAAGCGGGACCGACGGCAGACCGGGGAGGACTGATGCATCGGATCCTGATGGCAATCGTTGTTGCGAGTGGGGCCGCGGCCGCACCGGTAGCGGCGCAATCGATGGCTGATGGCCGGTGGCGCGGCGAACTGGTGAGTGATGCCGGCGACCAGCACGCGCTGACGTTCGTGGCGGAGCATCGCACGGGGAAGCTGTTCCTAACGATGAAGTCGGCCGAGGCGCCCGATGTCGCGATGGGTGGCGTCAAGCTCAAGCGCGGGTACGAGCTCACCTTCACGTGGTCGGGTGGCGCCAACGCCTTTTATTTCTGTCGGCTCACCAGACGCGTGGCCGACGGGCCGTTCGATGGCACCTGCGAGGACAATCGGGTGTCGGTGGGCAACGGACCGGTGCGCGCGGTATTGACGTTGCATCCGCCGGGGCCCACTCGGCGGAGCGCGGGCGGCGCGGGATCGTGACGGGGCGTGTGATGCGAGGTTGATCGTGTCGTCTCCCGGGCACGCACGACCTGCCCCGAGGAGGAGATGATGGAGAAGCCCCACGATCCGCTCACGCCACCCAGCGACGAAGATCCCACCACCAACGAAGAGGCGATCGAGGAAACGCTGGACGACGCGGTCGAGGCGTCGTTCCCTGCGAGCGACCCGGTAGCGTTCATTTCTCAACCTGACAATCCGGAAGAGCCGCCGCGGGATCCGCTCGCGCCTCCGCCGCCGCGGGACAAGAAGCAGCCGAAGTGACCTTCGGACTCTGCGGTCACGGCGGCCGCTGGAGTTGTTGGCTTCCTTGAACGGCTGGACCGCAACAGTCGCGAGTTACACTACCGCTTGCCGTCCATCGACAGAGCACGTGGACACAGGCCGCATGCTCACCCGATCGATCCGACCACCTACTGATCGCGTCGTTCGGTGAGGCGCCTCCCTGCCCCACGCCTTCCGAGCGAGGTGGGCGGCTGGCCACGAGGGACTGGCCCCGCCGTAGCGCGGGGCAACAGCGTGAATGCGCCGGAGCAGATGCAGAGGACGACCCTGCGGGCGGGCGGGCGCAATTTAGCGATCTCACGGCTTCGCGTCGCAGGGCTTGCGACCACGGGTCGGGACGGAGCGCTGGGTGCCCTGTTGCAGAAGAGGGAGCCTTAGGCTTCCCTCACCAAACGCAATGGCCGTGACGCGGCGAAGCCGACCACAGTTGGGGTCGGCTTCATTGCTTCGACTTCCGAATAGTGTCATGGCGGCTTACGGTTGTCCGTTCGGCGTCTGCGGCACCATCGTCGGCACATTCCGATCTACCGCCACCGAACAAGAGATGGGGAACCATCAGGTCGCTCTACCGACGCCCAAAGGGTCAGTCCGCTGGTAGCGAACATTAGCGGCACACCGTTCACTGGCTGGATGTCGACCAAGAATATCGCCGTGCCATCTCCGGTCAGCACGTCGAACAGCCACGGCTCGCGGATGGTCTCGGTTGGCTCGTTTGGAGCGGCAGCACCCGAGTACAATCGGCGCTCAAATCCCTTTTTCCCGAGTGTGCTGAGTCGGAACCAGATCAGCCCGTCGAAGGCCACCTGCAGCGCTGTGAAGGCAGGCTTGGTGGACGGTATGTCCTGTCTCTCTACTTTGCCCTTTGAACGCTGAAAGTCCCATTGCGTGAAACGCTCGGCCTGCTGGCGTTCGGCACGTGAAATGGGCAGTTTCGGCCAGCGCCTCTCGATCCTCCATAGCTTGCCAGACCGATCGCGCAGGAGAAATCCGGTTGCGTCAGTGGTAGCCATCAACGACGTCCCGTTCGGCAACACCGTCGTTGTGTTCCACGGTTGGTACCACCCGAAACCCGACTTTACGAACTCCCGTGGCACCGGAATCCCAATCGTATCCTGCACCTCGGATGTACCGTTAATTTTCAGGAAGCTGAATGCGGAGGGGTCGAAGGCCTGGTCCGGATCGGCCCGCCGCATCATCACCTTCGCCAGAACTGAGCCATCCGGTTGCCATACGACCAAGGGCGGCGGGCCGGCTAGGCGCGTGGGCAGTGTAATGGTTCGCGTGGTCGATTGTTTCAAGTTCCAGATAACCAAGCGGGAGCCGGCCGCATCGTGGAGCGCGACCTCGCCCGCCGGCGTGAGCGTGAGACAACCGAACGGGAACGTGCCGCCGTGCTCACCAGGGCCGCCGCCGACGCGGCCGAGGCGCGCCAGGAACTCGCCCTTCGGTCCGAACCGGTAAACGGATGGTCCGTCAGCACCCTTGCCGTCGGCAACCACCACCCCGCCGTCAGGCAACGCCAGAATGCAATCAACGCGTCCAATTGGCGCGCCGGGAGTCACCTCGTGGACATCGGCCGCAACACGCAGCGTGCGGCCGACACCCCGGGATTGTCCAGACGGGCTCTGGGCACCAACCGACATTGCGATCAGAGCAACCGTCATCGCCGCACTCACGAACGGGAATGAAGTCGGGACGTTCATTGGAGCCGTTTTCCTTGGAGAATTTTTTCGACATCGCGGAAGAGCCGGTTACTGTCCGGGGGGTGCGAGAACATCCTGCCGTTGAGCAAGACTGTCGGAGTTCCGCTGCCTCCCAATGCGGCGGCTGCGGCTATATCCCGGTCGATAGCGGCAGCGGGAACCTGTGCTGAGAGACATTCCTGGAATGCGATAGTGTCCGGCACGCCTGCCGAGAACGCGAATGACTGCCATGGCGTAAGGCCTAACGAATCCTGATGAAGGAACAACAGGTCATGCATCGGGGCGAATCGACCCTGCCGTTCCGCACAACCAGCAGCCATGCCCGCCATCCGAGCATGAGGATGATACGGTAACGGCCAGTGGCGGACTACCAGAGCTACCTTACCGCTAAACTTGCGTGCCACTGCTGGCCAAGTCACTGTCGCGAACATGCGACATGCAGGACACTGAAAGTCCGAGAAAACAACTACTTGCGCCGGCGCGCCTGCCGACCCGAAACGATGCCCGACGCGCACGACGCTATCCCACCCAGCAACCGGGGTGGTCGTGACACCCGAAACCGCCTCAGGCGGAAATAGTTCCCGCTTGAGCACGATAACGGTCACTAAGACAGCGCAGATTGCAAGTATTGTAGTGGCAAGTTTATCGAACGAGGTGGCCATCTGGCTCGCTCACCCTCCGGATGCAAGGAGTATGCTGAAGGCATCAAGGCTTGTAGCAACTCACGAATGTTCCACCGCAATTGGACCCACCCGTTGCGCAATAGAAGCCACAAGTAGCAGCTCCGCATGTTGACTTGATCGAAACCGTGTCGCCCAAGGTCGGACACGAGCCACAAACCGACACGCAATCGCCTTCGGGCTCAGCTGCGACGGGCGCCGGCACAAGCCCGAGTGCAACCACGTAACACGCGATCAACGCATTTCGGATTTTCATTGCGCCAGCTCCTCGAGAAATGGGTTCGCCAACCAACCGACTGCCCCTTGGCAACGCACCTCCATTCATTTCGTTCGCACCGCCCATCGTCGCCGTAGGTCGACATTAACCTGCATGGGGGGGGGGGGCGCAAGTGCCGCCCGGTAGGTGCATGAACCAACTGGCCCGGCAGCTGGTGCTGAGGGACGGCGACCGCCGACGTCGAACCGTGCTGGCGGCCCTAGACGCCCAAAGGGTACAAGGTCGGTGCGCTCCGACCGCCGAGCCAGAGACCGTCGAGCCGACCGGAATGGTTGGCTCGCGGGCATCGACCGTAGTCGAGGCTCAGTTCCTATGGCAGCTCAGTCCACCTCCTGCGCCGCGAGACAAGAAGCAGCCGACCTGACGCTGGCGCGGCGTCGACCATAGGTTTGGGTGATGGACCTCCACAAGCACTGGCGCCGCGGCAACGCCGAGGCCGCCGCCCGCCAGGAGCGGCTCATCGCGCTCCTGCGGTACGGGCCGATTTTTCTCATCATGATCGTGGCAGGGAGCGCGCTGCTTTACGCCACCGATCGCATTGGTCGCACCGCGTTGACGATTGCGCTATTGGCGTCGCCACTTGTCGCTGCCGCGCTTTCGGTCGGGCTGGGGAACTTGCTGGACAGCCTGTCGAGCGGATTTGTATCGCTTGTGCACGCCGGCGGCAACATCGCACCAACGAAGCAGTATTCGGAACAGGATGCGCTGGTGATGCAGGGAAAGGTCATCGATGCGATCTCGTCGTACCGCAGCCTCATTGCGAACGACCCCGCTGACCTCGACGCACGGCTCCGGCTCGCGGCGCTGCTGGCGAAAGAAGGCAACGACCTTGAAGCCGCTGAGCGCGTGTACCTCGAGGTACGAGAACTCGCGCCCAAGGCGCATCACACTGCGACACTGTCGAATGGCCTGATCGATCTGTATCGCAAGCTCGGGCGTCACGACGATCTCAAGCGCGAGCTTGGGCGGTTCGCTCGGCGGTTTCCGGATTCTCGCGAGGGGAAGGCAGCCGCTGAGTATCTCGCGCGGCTGAATGCCGAGGATTCGACTCAGGGCCCCTTTTCGTCGGCCGACGGGCCGTAGATCGACGGCACCGGCACGTCGAGGAGTCGGAGGTACACCGACAACTGCCCACGATGATGCACCAGGTGGTTGATGTTCATCCGGATGGCGCCTTCGCGTGAGAGCGACAGTACCACATGCGAGCCGTGGGTCAGCGTCCATGTCTCGCCGAATTGTTCGTCACGCGCGTCGGCAATCGCCTCGCGTGACGTCCGGACGTTTTCGTCGAATGTGGCGAGCAGTGTCGCGGTCGTTTCGTTCGAGTATCCGGGTGAGGCGGCAAGGTCGATCGGAATGCCACGTGCCATCGGACCGAACCATCCGGGCATCACAGAAACGAGTTGCGCCAGGTGCGCAAGCGAGAACGATTTCTCGTGCGGCTTCCATTCGCCCTGATCGCTGGGGACGCGTTCGAGCATTCGGCGGGTGATGGCCATTTCCTGGTCGAACTCGGGAAGGATGCGGGCAGCGATTGACATGCGGCGGCTCCAGTGTGGTCAGTTCTCGGCCTTGGCGTTCCACTTCGGCTTCATCTCGCGACCCCATTTCTCAGGATCCTCGTTGTGCATCATTACCATCGCCTTGGCGGTGTCGGGATGTTTTTCCATGACGTGCGCCGTCATGGTTTTGACCACCTCGTCCCAGCTGTCGGCTAAAAGCTTCTGATCGCAAGGTCCGCCGAGTTCGCGGCAAGTCATGGTCTTCACGAGTCATCTCCGGAGAAATGTGGGGAACGGAGGGGTACGCTGACAAGGTACGCCGCGAACGGCCCCTGAGTTCACGGCGCCGTGTTGGGGTAGATGGCCGAAATTCTGGGAGCTCCCGTTGAATCCCCAGCCAAATGCATCCATATTGCATCCACAACGGATACCTGGAGGCAGCATGGCTACCCTGACCATCAAGAATCTTCCTGACGCCCTCTATGCCGAACTGAAGGCGAAGGCCGCCGAGCATCGGCGGAGCCTCAACAGCGAGGCCATTCTCGCCGTTGAGCAGGCCCTCACTCAGGGGCGTCTCGCAGATCCGGCGAAGATTCTGGCCGAGGTGCGTCGGGGCCGCGTACGACTGAAGGGAGTGTATCTCACGGACAAAGACCTGCGCGCCGCTCGGGAGCACGGCCGCGCGTGATCGTCGTGGATGCGAACGTGATTGCATATCTCGTCATGCCGGGCGAGCGAACCGAGCAGGCCGAAGCGGTGCTATCAAGAGACGCGATGTGGGCCGCCCCCATGCTTTGGCGAAGCGAGCTTCGCAGCGTGGTGCACAAGTATGTGGTGCGTGGCGACATCACCATCTCGCGAGCATCGGCTGTCCTGGAACAGGCAGACCATGTGATTGATGGTCGCGAAGGCCACGTGGAATCACGCGTCGTGCTGGAGCTCGCGAGCCGCTCGAAGTGTTCAACCTACGACTGTGAGTACGTCGCCATGGCGGCGGCGCTGGGCGTGCCGCTCGTCACGCTGAATCGCGCGGTTCTTCGAGCGTTCCCCGAGACCGCAATGACGCCGGCAGCTTTTCTCGAGGGCTGAACTCCGCAGCGGTAGAACGAAGTCGTCAGTCTTCCCCTCAGCGATCGTTGTGCGGCGCCCAAGGGCTGATGGCCTGACGGATGGTGGCGGCCAGCACCGAGTCGCCGGCCACGGTCCAGTCCACCTTCTGGTACGTAACCGTCTGGTCGACCGCCGCCTCGAAGAAGAGCAACGCACGCACCGCCGGGTATCGCGCAGGAAGGTCGGTGAGCGCCTGTCGATACCACTCGACCCGGTCGCCCCCCACTGCAAGCGAGCCAAACTCGGCCACCATGACAGGCTTGCCGAACGATGCGAGCCCGGAGTACTTCGGCCCGAAAATGTGCTCGAACGTCCACCACTGCGACCACTGCGCGATCGGCCCGAAGTTCAGCACACCAGTCGCGATCCAATCAACATACTCCGCCCCCGGGTAGTAGAGCTCCCAATACTCGTACGCCACATGCGGAGACCAAACCCAGAGAACATTCGACGCCCCGGCCAACCGGAACCGGCCAACGACATGTCGCCAGGCAGCGATGTACTCCTCCTTGGAATTGTGCTGCGGCCCCCACGGATATCGGTATGGGTCATTCATTTCGTGTGCAAACCGAATGAAAAGTGGGCGTCCAAACCGCGCTGCGTCATCGGCCCATGCATCGATGTAGAAGTCGTATTCGCCGCGCGCCACCGCCGCGAGCCCGTGAAGTTCCCGGGCATCCGGCAGCAGCAGTCCGGGGTGGCGTCGGCTGTCGAAATCGGTCAACCACGGCTCCCACGTGATCATCGGGATTGATCCAAGGTCGGCAACGGCTCCAACAACCGTGCGCGGAAACCTCTGCTCGGGCTTGTCGCCCCACGCCGCGTACAACTGGATCAGCGGAAAGGTCGTGCCAAGCGCCTGCTCGAGGTTCACCACTCCATCGAGTGTCTGCGGAATGTCGGTATCGAACGATCCAAGGAGGATGACGTCGGGATCGCGCAAGCGCGCAACATCATCCCGCATCGGTGCGAACCACGACAGCGCCTCCGCCCGGCCGGGTCCGGTCATCTGTCGCCGAGCCCAATGCTCGATGGCCCCCGTCGCCGCGCCGAGCCGACTCAATGCGTTCGACACCGGCCCCTCCGCGCCACGGCTCATCGACGTTGCCAGAAGCACGGCCACGGCGCCACCCGCGATCAACGTGGTCGTCATCCCGATTCGGTGCAATCGTCTCATGCATCTCCTCCGATGGTGGTGACGTCGAGCGACTCCCATGGATCACGGCCCGCCGGACGCGCCGCCTGGCGCGCCGCATGGAGTGCCCCGACAGCGGCCAGCAGCGGCAGTGTGGCAAACCCTACCATTCCCCAGACCGCCTCACTGCTGAGCTCGAGAGCCGCTTCGCTGGTTCGCAGGGTGCGGACAAATATCACGTGAACCAGCGTCACGAGGTAACAGGCGATCAACACGAGCTGTGGCCACGCCAAGCGCAGGAATCGGCCACGAACAGCCTGTTTCGCCGTGGGGATATACGGCACGTCTGCCCGGAGCAGGGCGAGTACGGTACCGCGCAGAAACACGGGCCACGAAGCAATCTTGAGGATCAATCCACGCCAATGCACGCCCCGTTCTGTCGTCGGGTCGACGAGCCACATCTGGATCACTCCATACATCGCAACGCCGACCAGCCCGACCGGCCACGCCGCGCCGAGGAATTCCGCGAACCGCATTGTTGCGGGCTGCAAGCCGGTCCAGAGGTACAGGTACGGAATCAGGAGCATCACCAGCGTGGTGGCGCCGGACAGGTAGTAGGTGCCGATCGCGAGATACGCCAACCGTTGCCGCCACGTGAGGCGGCGAAAGAGTCGGGGCAGTTCGGTGAATGCCACCTCGTACACTCCACGCGCCCACTTCAGCTGCTGCCGGTAAAACGAGCCAAGGTCCTCGGGCACCAGGCCGCGGCTCACCACCTCGGGCACGTACACCGATATCCATCCGGCGGCATGGAGGCGGATCGCCGTGACCAGATCTTCCGCGAGGCCGACACCGTGACCTCCGATCGACGTCAGGGCCGATCGCCGGAAGGTGCAGTTGGCACCGATCGCGACACACGCGCCGTGGCCCTGAAGCCCCATCTGCCCCGGGCCGTAGAACACATAGGTCTGTTCCGCCGCCCCTGCTGCCGTGAACGACGCTGGCTGGTTGTAGTACGCTTGGGCCACCTGGACGAACCCGACGCTCTCGTTGTCGAACTGCCCGAGCACCCGGTCGAGAAACTCCGGGAACGGCACGTGATCGGGGTCGAGCACCAGGATGAACTCTTCGCTGGTGAGCGTCAGTGCCCGGTTGATCTTCCCTGCCTTTGCTCCCGGGATGTCGAGAAGTTCAAGCCAAATTGCCCCATGACGTTCCGCCACTTCCCGGAACCTCGGGTCGCGGGTGTCGTCGAGCAGGTAGGTCTGATGCGGATATCGTACCCGAGCGCATGCCGCAAGCGTGCGCTCGAACATCGCGAGCGGTTCACCGGGCGAGCTGGTGGTGAAGATCGCGACTGACAGCTCAGCTGGGGCGGTGCGGTGACCGGTTCGCATCAGGGCCACGTGGTTCACCCAGCCGAGGACGATGCGTCCAATGCCGTACCAGAACGCGAGCGACAGCACCACGAACAGCACCGGTTGGCCAACGTGATCTGCACGGAACCACCAGTCTGCGAGTCGAATGACTGATGCCACGCCGGCGCCAGCCAGCGCGAACAGCATCAATCGGTGACGAAACCGGACCGGCGGAACGGTGCGGTGTCGCCACAAATCGCCTCCGGGCGCGGTGGGTGCATCACTCACATCCGCTGACAGCGTCATCGCTGCAACCCTGTCGACAGCGCGGCGTCGACGGTCAATGGCGCGCCAACCGCCGGTGGGCGGCAGCGGCGAACCGGTAACTGAGTCGCGCACCAACGGTCGTGTAGTGGTAATACGCCGAGGCACCGGCCTGGCCATCGGCGATGAGTCGCAGCGCCGGCGAGAGATTCACGCCGACCGCGCCGCGCATATTCCACGGCGAGAATTTCCGGCGCGCAAAACCCCGCTCGATGATTGTCGGGGTACCACCGGCGGCGACCGAAAAAAACGGCGCGTCTTCGTGCGCGACGACGCCATACCCACCGTTCAGTCGGATGTCGACAGTTGGTGAGAGGCGGAACGACGTAGCGGCGATCAGGGAATGGACCAGGAGCGCCGACGGCGTGTAATACGGACTGTAATACCCGTCGATCACAACATTGGGGTTGCCCGGGGCCACTGGCGGGCTCGGTTCATTCGCGACAAACCTGCTCGCATCCGCATCTTGAGCCGTGACGCTGTAGCCCAACTGAAAATCGCCACCCGCCCGGCGGACGAGCGGCGCGAGCAGCCACGCGTATGCCGTGCGGACCGTATTGTCGTCCGGGTATCGCTCCGCCTGAACCCGCGCCTCGCCGAGCCAGCCGCGTGGCGCGGCCCACTGGAGAGTCGCCCGAAAAGTATTCGTCATGACGGGAATCGAGGTGCTCGCAGCGGTATACAAATATGGGGCGCGCTCGGCGGCAGCATGAAGGGCAAAACGCCGGGACAGCTGTACCCCGAGATCCAGCAAGCCGACCCAATCAGAACTCCCCGCCGAGCGCCGAAGCATCCCGCCGGCAATCTCGGTCGAGAGGCGCAGCGCGGGTACGTTGTGCGTCACGCGACCGGTCAGCATGGTCACGCGGTCGGAGAGCGAGTCGCCGACACTCAAACCCTCAGTCATGATCCGAGTCGACAACGATGTCGCCGGCCCCGGGTACCAACCGATCGTCGCATTTGCGGTGCTTCGGTGCAGCGGCTGGTCGTCGCGGCGCAGTTCCCCGCCGGTCTCCAGCCACGGTGCCGTGATAACGGCAATCTCGTCAAGCGTGCGACGCACCGCGGACTGCGTGGAATCGGCATTGATCGCTACGCGGAGCAATCGTCTGGCTGCCGCGAGATCGCCGTTCCAGTACGCCAACGTTCCGAGGATCGCCTCGGCACGCCCGTTCATTGCGGCCACCCCCAGCAACGGCCCGACAACCTGCCGGGCCCGGGTGCGGTCGTTCGTTTCGACGAGCATCTGTCCGTACTCGAGCCGAAGCGCCGAGTCGTCGGGATGGCGTGCCAGCGCGTCCTCGTATTGCCTGCGAGCCTCGGTCGGTCGCTTCAGCCAGTACAATGTCTGTGCGAGCAGCCTGGCTGCGTCACCGTGATCGGGATGATTGGCGAGATACGCCTGGAGCAGCACAGCGGCGGCCGGAAGAGAGCCCTCAGCGCGCAGCCGCTGAGCCTCTGCGAGCGTATCGGATGGGACCTGCGCGGAGAGCCGAACTGGATTGATCGAGAACCCGATCACCACGCACACGGCTGTCAACGAACGCCTTGTAAAGCCGAACAGACCGAGCTTGCGCATGGGGCCTCAACCGAAGGTTGACGCGGCCGTGGTGGAGTACCACGCCGCGCCGATTGGGGAATAGTCACAACGTGCTGGCGGACATGGCAAGCCAGCAATGTGTCGTTCCGCGCACCAAGGTGACTACGGAACGTGCCGGCAACCAATGTGGCAGCCCCTTTCAACCGTAGTGATACCGCGCATGCAAAAACTCTACCCGATCTCCGAAAACCTCATATACCAGCCGATCGGATTCGTTGACCCGCCTCAACCAGACATTTCCGCCAAAATGTTTCAGGTGCTCCGGCTTGCCGATTCCCGCGAATGGATCATGAAGCGCGGCATCGATGAGATCGATCACTCGCAGCGCTGTCTTCCGGTTGGTGCGGACCCAGAATAGGAGGTCCTCAAGGCACTCATCCTGGATGACCGCGCGCCACGCGCCCTTGCCGCGCTGGCTCAGCGCTCCGCTCCGAGTTCCCGCCGCAGACTGGCGAGGTCGGTGGATTTCGTTCGTCCGCGCCGCGCTCGGGTGAGCGCCGCGAGCAGCCGCTCGGCGTTCTCGGGCGACCGGAGCAGATAGGCCGTTTCCCGCAGACTCGACAGTTCGTCCGCCGGGATCAGCGCCATGTCCTCGTGACCGCGGCGCTGGAGAATCGCCGCTTCGCGGGAATCCTCGACCTCGTCCCAGACGCTCGCCAGGTTCTCCCGCGCGTGACTGTAGCTGGTTTTGACGGCCATAGATGGCTCCGGTAAAGTCGTACAGGAAACAGGTACAAGTTCCGGAGTTGTCGCAACTGGGTCGCGCTACGCGATGGCCTTCGCGATATCCCCGGGCTTCGCGCCGAGCTGCAGGAGGGCGCGCACCATGAGGTCGATAGAAACCGTCTTGTCGGCAGCCTCCATCTTTGCCACCCGGGACTGACTGGACCGGAGTCGCCCGGCCAATTCACCTTGGGTCAGTCGCTTGCTGGTCCGCAGCGAACGCAACGCCTGACTCAACGCCAGCTTCACCTCGACAAACGCAGCCTCGGGCGCACTCAGGCCAAGAAACTCCGTCGCACCCCCAACCGCCCAACCGGCCGCAACCAACTTCTTTTGCTTGGCTTCCTTCATGGTGTCACTCCTCGATGGACTGATCGTACGCCCGAAACCGTTTCCGGCAGATCTCGCCGGCCTCGAGTCGCCCGGCGGCGGAAAACGGCGGAGTCTTGACCTCGCCCTCCAGCCAGACGAGAGGACGCCCGGTAGGCGGCACGAGAATAATTATGTCAGTTTGGACATAACACAAGGCGCGACCGCGCTGCCGATTGGTACGTGGCAGGCTCCGCACCTACCGGCGGCCCCATTCACCGTTCCCCGCTCCTATCAAGCACCCGGTACTGGATCGCCTCCGCCACGTGCGCCGGCGCAATCGCATCCGACTCGGCGAGATCGGCGAGCGTGCGCGCGAGCTTGAGCACCCGGTGGTACGCCCGCGCCGAGAGGCCCAGCCGCTCGATTGCAGCCTTGAGCACCTGCTCGGTGGCGGCGTCGATGCGCACGTGTCGTGCGAGCTCACGCGGCCCCATGTGCGCGTTGGCATACACGCCGCGGACC
>JBKJMX010000177.1:0-30797 GCA_046596135.1 Gemmatimonadales bacterium | reverse complement strand
GTGCGGGCCCCGATATGAGCGGTTCATTGGTCGGCATCAGCGTCTCCGTGTGTGCGGGTAGTGGGCGCGGCCAGGGTCTCGCTATAGCTCGCGACCTGCCCGAACGATTCTTCGACCTCTATTTCCAGAAAGGAGAGTTGCGCGCCCCCCGCGAGCAGGTCGTCACGGACACCGAGCGCGATCCATTCCGCGATCATCTCGGCCGTGGTGTTCGCGATCGGGATCATCGCGCAATCGCGCGTCGGGAATTGGTAGGTCTGCACGCCGAAATACTCGACGTACGTCATGTCCCCGTCCTCCCGGTAGGCGAGCTTGCTGTTGTGGGTCGGGAGAAGGACACGATGATCGACCTGGTCGACATACCGGCGAACCACCTGCTTCAGGATCGCAAAGTCGATCACGAAGAGACACTCCGAGTCGATCGGCCCCTCAACCGTCACGGCCACGCGATAGTTGTGACCATGCAGCGACTCGCAGGTATGCCCGCGAAATGTGATGAAGTGAGCGGACGAGAACACCAGGTAGTCCTTGCTCACCGTAACCCGGAAGGTTCCCACGATGCGCTCCACGGCAGGTCGGTCGACGGACCACAACTTACCACGGCCCGGGGGCCAAGCCGACACCATGCCCCCGGAGTGGGTCACCCTGTCCCCAGCAGGGGACACTCCCTCACGACACCGAAACCACAAGTCATTGTATATCAACAGCTTACTCCGTGGCACGGTGCTGGCAATGAAAGGGGCTTGAGAGGCGTCACACAGTTAATCCAGGAGGTTCGATCATGCGCTCCCCATTTCTCATCGCGATTGCGGTGGCCACGACAATCACGGCGATGGCCGCTCCCCCTGCCGCATCACAGATTGCTGCCACGATTCAGGTGAGCCCCAACGCGGGGCGAAGCGGCACCGTTTTCGGTCGCTCACCAGTACGCGAGATCCTCGTGTCTCCCTACGATGCCAGGCGCCACGGCGACTACCGCCAGTCCAGCCAGAATTGGCGGGCGGTGACGCTCTACCTGCTCGGTAATCGCTACTACCAGCAGCCCTACCGCAACGCCCGCCCGGTCGCGGCCTATAGCTACCGCGACAACTACTTTCTCGAGCCGCGCGATCGCGGGTGGGCGGAGTACCGGAGCCGGACCCAGCGCAACGATCGATACGACGACCGCCGGGATGACCGGTACGATCCTCGATACGATCACCGCGACGACCGCGACGACCGCGACGACCGCGACGACCGCTACGACCGGCGAGATGACCGGCGGTACGACAGTCATGATGCGTGGCATGACAAGGAAGATGACAAGTACGATCGGAAACACGCGAAGGAACATGAGAAGCAGGCAAAGAAGGCGGCCAAGCGGCGGGGCAACGGGCGCTGGTAGCACCGAGCCCAACGCGAACGGCCGGATCCCCCAAGGGTCCGGCCGTTTGTGTCTCCACGAACCTGGCCGCGCTACGGCGCCGCGATGATCTCGCCGGTGATCGTGATTTCGGGTAGTTCGCCGGTCATGCGCAGCGAGATGTTCCACAGCCGGGCGCCGATGACTGCATCATGGCTCACCAGTGACGAAGTCGACGGTCGCTGCTGCTTGAAGTACTTGCCGGTGACGCCCTCGACCTCTGGCGACGTCGCCAGATGTACCACTGCCTCCGCCCCCTCCTCGGGAGTGATCAGGAATCGCTCGGCGATTGGCCATGCCCAGCGGGTCCACCACCGGTCGAACCACGACTCCAGCAGGCGGGTCTTGACTCGGCCCGGGTGCACGCAGTTGACCGTGACGCCGCTCCCCTCGATGCGGTGCGCGAGGTCGTAGGTGAACATCACGTTGGCGAGCTTCGATCGCGAATACGCCGTGATGCCGTTGTAGCCCTTCCGGCTCTCCCAGTCCTCGGGGTCCGTCACCCGCTCGTGCGCCTCGGACGCGAGGTTGATGATCCGCGCTGGCGCGCTCGCGATGATCAACGAGAGCAGTTCATTGGTGAGCTGGAAATACGAGAGATGGTTGACCTGGAACGTGGCCTCGATGCCGTCGGCCGTGGTGGTGCGTCGCATGAAGAATGTACCGGCGTTGTTGATCAGCACGTCGAGTCGATTGTGCTTCGCTCTGACCTCGTCGGCGAGCCGACGCACTTCTGCTTGCACGGCAAGGTCCGCGATGTAGAGATCGATGGACGCCGCGGGATATCGCGCGGTGAGATCGTCCCGGATCTGCTGTCCGAGAATACCGTTGCGCCCATGCAGCAGCACCGTGGCGCCGAGCGCGGCCAGCGCGTCGGCCGTGGCGAGGCCGATCCCGTGGGTGGCACCGGTCACCAGGCAGACCTTCCCTTGCATCATCCCTCCGGGCAGCATGTTCATGGCGCCGATCAGGCGCCCGGCAAATATACCAACCCGGCCTTCAGGTTGTTGCCGCACTGCGACTTCCGCATTGCAGGATCGGCTATCTTGGGGGGGTGAAGCCGCTCCGCGACCATATCCTGCCGCCGGATCCCGAGGCGTACCGCAGCGCCGTTCATCCGCGCGGGCGCGTGATCGTGATCGCCCCAACGCGTGCCGCCTGTGAGACCATCGAGCTCGCGCTCCAGACCAGCCTCGACACCGTGCTTCAGCGGCAACACGGCGAGGATCTGCGCGAGTGGGCGCGAACGGGCAAGCGCTTCGGGATCGTCGCTGGCACCGGGACCGGGAAGACGCTCGCGACCCGGTTCATCGCCGAGGAGATCCTGGGCGAGCCGCTGCGTGTCGGCGTGGTCAACCGCGAGCGCGAGGCGACTCCCGAAACGGCGCACTGCAACGTGGTCGTCGTCACGACCGGCATCGCCCGGCGCTGGCTCACCGATGACCTGATCTTTCGTCGCGACACCATCGTGGTCGACGAGATTCACCAAACCTCCGCGGAGCTCGAGCTCTGCCTCGCGCTCGGCAAGCGGATTGGCGTGCGCTACATCTGGCTCTCCGCCACGGTGGACCCTGCCTTCTACGCCCGCTACCTCGAGAGCGACGAGGTGCTGGAAACCAGCGCTTACGACCCCGACCTCGCCGCGACCGTGCAGGTCCTCCCGAAGAAGCCCGAGCAGTTCTTCGACGATCGCACCGTTCGCCGGTTCATCAGCGAGCGACGCGGCGTGGCCGTGTTCCTGCCGACCCGGGCCGAGGTGGAGCGGCTGGGCGCAGACCTCGGCGCGCGATTCCCTCGGCTCAATGCGGCGTTCTATCATGGTGGCCAGCCGATTCGCGTGATCCGACCCTTTCTCGAGGGCGAAGTACCGAAGCCGTTCCTGCTCGCAATGACGGCAGCGGGACAATCGGCGCTGAATGTACCGGGCCTCGATACCGTCGTGATCTACGACGCGCGTTACGGAAACGTCGTCGACCGTGGACGCAATGTGCTGCATCGCCTCTACCTCGGCGCGAACGAGATCCTGCAGATGGCCGGGCGGGTGCACGGCCGGGTCGCGGGCGGAGCGGTCCACATCCTCTCCGATCGCATACTCGACTTCGCATCACTCCGCCCGGTCGCGCCCGAGTTCCAGCTCGCCGGCGACGCCGAACGGGTGGCGCTCACCTGCGCCGCGATCGGCGTCGATGCCACCGAGCTCGAACTTCCGGTGCCGCTCGACCGCGATGCGTATCGACGCGCTGTCGCACGGCTGACTGGGCGGGGCCTGATCGACGATGGTCGCCTCACCGACTACGGGCGACAGGTCGAGGCACTGCCCGTCGACCGTCCGTGGGCCGAACTGCTGCTCCATGCTGGTCCCGAGTTGCTGCCCGTCGTGGCCGGCGCGAGCAGCATCGATTCGCTGCATCGGATGACGCGCGAGGAGCGCAACCTCGACGGTGTGGTCGTTCCGGGCAGTGACCACCTGACGACGTACAACCTCCTCGCGGAAGCGGTCAATCAGTTCGGCCGGGTTTCGAACGTGCACGGGCTGCCGCGCCATGTATTCGATGAGACGGAACTTGCCGGATGGGCGGACGCGCGCGGCGTGCTGATGAAGGCGATCGAGGAGGGCGCGCTCGGGATGGCCGCGGCGTATCGCGCGCTTGATGTCGGCCTGCCCACCACCCTTCCGCCGGTGTCGCGTGAACTGCGCCGAGCTTTTATCGAGCTGCTCGCCGAATACCAGCCGTTCGACCTCGTGATCGACGAACGAACCGTCGACGGTCATGATGCGCGGGTGTCGAAGACGTCGGTCGCAAAAAGCTGGGGAGGAGTATCAGGGTCGATCCGATACTTCGCCGATCGACAGGGCGTGGCGCGCGCGAGCATCGAGGGCACCACGATCCCGCACGATGTGATTCGACGCCATGCCGAATGGGGTCACGTCACGCTCACGCTCGATGGCGGCGGGAAGGGACAGGGACTCGCCGTTTCGCGCCGGCTTCGGTACTTCGGCTTCACGCTTGAGTCGGGCACGGAGCGGCTCGATGGTGACATCCCGGCGGCGCTCCAGCCGGATGCCGTACTGCTGTTGTCGCGGGCGCTCCTCGCGGGCGAGGTCGCTCATCCGTCGCACGGTCGGGTGCATCGTGCCGCCGAACAGCTGCGGGAGTATTGGCGACGGTCTGGTGGAGCACTCGATGCCGCATCGGACGAGTCGCTGCTGGAACTGGTGCGGGCGCAGGTGGCCGATGTCACATCGTGGGCCGGGTTTCAACAGGTGCCGGTGGTGCTCGACGTGAACGCGCTCGTTCCGGAAGTGGCACGCGACCATCTCGATCGTCTTCCTGCCAGCATACGCCTGCATGGTGACGCGGCTCCGCTGCTGTACGAAGTCCGGAACGGGAAGCCGATGGTCCGCGTGGTGCTCCGTCAGGGACAGGCGCGTCGCCTTCGGGTGGACGACCTGCCGGTGCTTGACCGTCCGCTCACCTTTGCCGTGCAACGCGGAGACAGGTTGCTGCAGGCGGAGTCGCTCGACGGCTTGCGGGAACTGCTCCAGCGGGAACCGGCGCGCGGTCCGAAGGCTTGGAAAGCCGGACCGGGGAAAGGCACCGGCCCGCAACGGGGTGGAAAGGGTGGCCGGCGTGAACCTCCGGGCAGGCGGGATGGTGGGCGGGGGCGTCGCCGCTGATCAGGCCGGCCGGTTGTGGCCGAGCGTGCCGACCTGACGGCGGGATGCCGCGCGCTGTGCCGCGCGGTCGAGTGACGTCCCGACCTTTTCGAGGGCTTCCTGGTGCGCAGCCAGCGCGCGTTCCATGTTGACCCGGTCCTGTAGGAAGCGCTCCAGCGTTGCACTGAGGTGCTGGTCGCGCGCTGATCGTCGTTCCGCCACCTCATTGGCTTCCTCGAGGGCCGGGCGCAGCGATCGCGACGCACTCTCGAGGTCTGCTGCGGCTGTGCCAAGGTGATTGGCGGCGTCCTCGCCTGCCTCCGCCTCGCGCATCGCCTCGGCGAGAATTGTCGCCACCGCGTCGAGGGCTGCGGCGACAGCGGCAACTTCCTCCGCGATGTCAGTGGTCTTGCCGCCAATGGCATCGGACGTCGACGCCGATGCGTCGGCGAGCCGCCGGATCTCCTCCGCCAGCACCCCGAACGTCCGTCCAGCCGACCCCGCCCTCGTGGCCTCGAGTGCAGCGTTGTTGGCGAGCAGATTGGTGCGGAATGCAACGCCGCGCACCGACTGGTTGCTCAGGTCGATGTCCTCGCCATGGGACCCAAGCCTGCGGATGTCGGTCGAGAGCTTGCGCAATGCGTCGAGCGACATGGCGATACGGTCGGTCGAATTGCGAGCGCGTTCGCGCGCGTCGTGCGAACGCTGCTCAAGTCCGTCGCCTTGCCGGGACACCCGCGCAATGCCATCGGCGAGTTGACCCAGCACCTCGCGGGCGTCAACGGGAGGCGGGACGGCCATGCCACCGTCGTGCGGTGCCACAGGAATGAGTCGCGTTGCGGCCCCCAGATCGAGGGCACTGCGGGCCATGCCGCTCGCCATTTCGTGGCTTCGCGCTTCCCACACCTGCTCGCGACTCCGAGCCCGCAGGGCCGTGCCAATCGGTATCAGAAACGCCACGAGCCACTCGCGCTCGCGTCGACCGTACGCACCGGCGTGTCGCGCCTCAAGCCGAACCTCGCCGAGCGGGCTGTTGCTGCGCCCGATGGGCGCCGTCAGGATTCGGCGGTCGTCCGAGGTCTCAGCTTCGGCGGTCAAGGATGCGCCGGCACCCGCCGCTCGGGTCACACCGACGCTGACGTGGGTCGCCCGATCGGCGGAGCGCACCGTCACGCCTTCCGCATCAAATTCGCGCTGCAGGCCCTTGGCCATCGCTTGGAGTGCGTCGTGGATGGTCCCTTCTTCCAGTACCTGCTGTGCGAGTACGAGCGCGCGGGAGTCGCGCACCGTGCCATCGAGAAACGGGAGCGAGAAGAGGCCGACCAGCGCGAGCAACGGGAACGCAACCAGTGACAGGTCGATCGCGCGGAGGCCTTCAAGGGCGATCCGGTCGAGTCCGTCGAGCCACCGGACCGCCACGAGCGGAATCATGCCGAAGGCGACGGCACTCAGGGTCCAGACCGCAGCCCGCCGTTCGGACGCTCGACGAACTGGCGATACCGCAGCGATGCCGGCAGCGGCCAGGGCGATGACCGTTCCGGCGGGCTCCAGGATCAGCTGCCGGAAGGTTCCGTCGAGGGCGCGAACCAGTGGTGCCTCGGCCGCAATCATGCCGCCGATCACAGCAATCCACATGGCGAGGTGAAGCATATACCACCCCGTGACGATCCCGAACCAGTAGCGGTGTCGGTGCGGCCACCCGATGGCGAATGCAAGATGGACCGCGATCGGCGTGAGTGCGTAACGGGCGGGCGACGTGAACGCGAACGCCAGGACGGAGGGCTGAAGCGTTGGCGTCGCCGTGGCGCCGAGCGCGAGAAGGACTGCAGAGGCGGCGGCCACTCCCACCACTGCATCGCTGCCATCAACGCCGGCCGTCCGGGCCAGCGCGATCGCCCCGCACGTAAGTGCTGACAGGGCAAGGAGTAACAGTGATGGCTCGGCCCATGGGACCGGCATCGCTCCGTATCCCGAGAAGGCCAGCGCCCCGGAAGCCGCCAGGGCGGCCAAGGCAGCGATCAAGGGCCAAGCCCGGGTGGCGGCCTGTCTGGAAAGGGTCGAGGCGGAGCGAACGGGTGCCGGAATAGCGGTCATGATTGCCGTGTAATGCTGGATCCGTGCCGGGGCGAGTCTGCCCATGTCCACAAATGAAACCAATCTGAGGGTCGCGGCGTACAAGCTCACATGACGCAACCGATGCCGACACCCTCGCTTCCGTCCGTCTTTTCCCCGCTCGCCAAGGCCTTGCTGGATGCCTTCAACGAGGGGGTCATCGTTTTCGACCAGCAGGGTCGCATCACCTACGTGAATGCATCGGCCCGGGAGGTCCTCGACGAGGCCGGCCTCGACCAGACGAGTGACAAGGACGATCTCCTTCCAGAGCTGGCCAATTTCGGCGGTCGCCTGGCACCACTGCGGGTGGGAACGCTCGAGATCGGTGAGGCGATATTCATTCCCCGCCGGGAGGGTCCCACCACTCTCGCCGACAGGGAAAGGGATGCCATCGTCCGCTCCCTCGAGGCGCATGGCTGGCGCCTCGCCGAGACGGCCAAGACGCTGGGCATCTCCCGCACCACCCTATGGCGTCGCTTGCGCGCCTACGGACTTCATCGCGACGGGCGGACCAAATGGGACCAGCACTCCACCTCCTGACGCTGGCGACCCTGTTCGGACATCCGCCGGCCGGCCGGGCCGATACCAACACCTACGCTGATCGAGCCACCCGGGGACTGGTGGCTCGTGCCATGTTGCGACACCGATTGCAGGACACGACCGTCCAATCGTACTCGGCGACACTGCGCTATCGGTTGTCGTTCGGCTTGGGGAAGCGACGCTGGGCAGATGTTCCACCGGTGGCTGTGGAGGAGCAGCAGGGGCGCGTCACGTGGCGCCTGCCGAACGACCTGCGCGTGGACCTCGATGGGCGGCGCAACGCGAGTCGGATGGAGGGGGTCAACCTGATGTCGAGCTTCTCGCGGCCCTGGTTCGTGCCGCGCACGCTTGGCGATTCGATTCGGATATTCGGCAGCGAGGCGCCGGAGCGCGCCGCGCCGCATCCGCTCGCCCCCGGTGCCGATCAGTACTATCGATACGCCGCAACGGACTCGGTCACCATCGCCACCGCGAGTCGGCGAGTGACCATCCGCGGCGTCACGGTGACACCGAAGCATGCCCGAGGCGCGTTTGTCACCGGCACCCTGTGGCTCGACGTGTCGAGCGGCGATGTCACCCGCTTCACCTTCCGGTTTGTTGGCACCGATCTCTGGGCGACGCCGGACGGGCCCACCGCCCGTGACAGCGCGAGCGCGCGGCGGGAAAGCGGGTTCGTCTCGCGGATCGTGCAACTCGATGCCGATCTGGAATACGGGCTGCAGGACAACGCGCACTGGATGCCGTCGCGCCAGGTGCTATCGGGACGCATCACCATTCCGTTTGGCGTCGACGCCGTGGTGCCGTTCGAGGCCCGCACTACGTTCGACGATTACGTGATCAATCGCGGGACGCAGGTGGTATTCGACGCGCCATTCCCCGACTCCTCACGGCGTCGGGGTGCGACCCGGGAGACGCAGCAGGCCACGCGTGATTCGCTGCGCAACGAACGACGACACGGCAGCGCGGATTCCCTGCGTGGGCGGGATCGCATGGGATTCCTCCCCAATGGCGGGCGCTACCAGATCCACCGTGCCCCGGCCGATTCACTCCGCGCCTACGCGGCGTGGGGCGATTCGCTCACGCTGGGCGACACCGATGCCGATCGCGATCGCCTGCGCCGGGCGTTCGCCGATCTTGCGCGCATGGCGGATGCACTGCCGGGTGAGATGACCGGGCGTCGCGGCGCGGGACTCACCTGGACCAGGATCCCCGACCTCATTCGCTACAATCGTGTCGAGGGAACAACCCTGGGCGCGACTGCGCGAACCTCGGTGCCGCTCTCGTTCACCGAGGCGCGTGCCACGGTGCGCTACGGTCTCGCCGACGAACGAGTCATGGCCAGCGTGGCCGTGGTACGCGATGCGCCGGGTGGACGAACGACGCTCGCCGTCCATCGGGATCTCGTCGATCTCGACCCGTTTTCCCGCGGCCTCACCTTCGGCAACTCGCTGCGCGGCATTTTTGTGGGCCAGGACGACGGTGACTACGCGCTCGCGCACGGCGTGCGCTGGACGCACGAGACCGCACTGTCGACCGGTCGCGAACTCACCGTCGGTATGCTCGTCGAAGACCAGGAGAGCGTGGCAACCGCGGCCCGCGCGGGACTTCCCCGTGTCGTCGGGTCCGACGGTTTCTTCCCGGCCAATCCCTCCGTTCGCGAGGGACTGGCAATTGGTGCCACGGTTCGCGTTGACCACCGACGGTATGGACCGAGTTGGTCGCTGATCGGGGATGCACTCGCGGTCGCTGGGGAGGCCGGCGTCCGTGCGGCGATTGACGTGCACCTCCCCCAGGTCGTGACCAACGTGCTGAGCGCCGATGTCCGTGCCGGCGCGTCGAGCTCCGATGTGATACCGCAGCTGGGCTTCGCGGTCGGGGGAATCCACACAGTGCGAGGGTATGAACACGGCACGTCGCGCGGCGACGCAATGTGGGCAGTGCAGCTCGAGGCATCCCGACCCGGGCGGCGTGCGTTCACGCCCTTCCTGTTCGTTGATGCCGGTCAGGCCGGCCGCCTTGCCGACTTTTCGGCGGCCCCGGTGCTGGCCGGAGCCGGCGTTGGGGTGTCCATCGTCGGCGGGCTGGTCCGCGCGGAGCTGAGCCAGCCACTCCGCAACGCGGCGGGACGGGGCCCTCGGTTTGACCTTGTTTTCGGATCCCCCTGGTGACCCGCGGACGTGTCGTCGGACTCGTCGTGTTGTTGGCCGCGATCATCGCGGTTGCCTTGTGGTGGCGCAAGGAATCGCGCCACCGTTCCGGTGAACCCGCCAACGGCGAGATCGCACTCACCTGGCGTGGCCGGTACCGCGGGAGCACAATCCTCCCCGCCGCGCTCAACTGGTGCCCTGAGAGCCGGATTGCCCTGCTGGAGGGCGTGTCGTCCGACACCGGCGTCGTGATGGTGCTGCACGAGACGAGCACCCTGTCCCGCGGTCTGCACCCCGTAGTCGGGCCGACGGACATCAGCGCGATCCCTCGCCCCGGCGCCACCGTCGCGCTGCGTTGGGTTCGCGACTCGGCCACCATCATCGGTTTCCATGCGACGGGCGGCACTGTGACCCTCGACGATATCGGGGCCACAGCATCCGGACAGGTCGACCTCAGGATGCAGAAGCCCGGCAGTGCAGATACGCTCCGGCTGCGCGGCACCTTCGCGCGCCTGCCCGTGACCGCGACGGCCGTCGGCTGTCCCTGACCCGGGACTATCTTCCTCCATGGAATCGACGTACTTCCGCCGCGGGTTCGGCCTCAAAGGCGCGATCGATGCGCAGCTCTCGGCTGACTATCACAGCACCATCGTCGACGAGATGCGCGCCAACGGCAATGAAATGGTGGTCGGATCGCTCACGTTCAGGCTCGCGCAGGAATTCGGCTTCTGCTATGGTGTCGACCGTGCCGTGGACTATGCGTACGAGACCCGGACCAAGTTTCCCGACCGCCGGCTCTTCCTCGTGGGCGAGATCATCCACAACCCGCATGTCAACGAGAAGCTGAGCGCGATGGGCATCACGTTCCTCTACCCGGGGGACGATGGGGTGTTCGACTTCGACATGATCACCACCGACGACGTGGTGATCATCCCGGCTTTTGGCGTGACGATGCGGGACTTCCAGCGGCTGCGCGCGATCAACTGCATCCTGGTCGACACCACATGCGGGTCGGTGCTCAACGTGTGGAAGCGGGTCGAGAGCTACGCACGCGACGGCTACACGGCGATCATCCACGGCAAGCACTATCACGAGGAAACACAGGCCACCGCGAGCCAGGTCACGAAGCACGCGGGTGGCAAATATCTCGTGGTGTTCGACATGACCGAAGCGCGGATGGTCTGCGACTTCATCGAGGGAAAGGGTGATGCCGAGGCGATCGCGGCCCACTTCGCGAAGGCGAACTCACCCGGGTTCGAATTCGCGACGGACCTGATCAGGGTTGGCGTGGCCAACCAGACGACCATGCTCTCGGGGGAATCCCTCGCGATTGCCTCCGAGGTCGGAAAGGCTATGGCGCGCCGATACGGCGCGGACGCACTCCCGGAGCACTTCCGCTCCTTCGACACGATCTGCTCGGCGACGCAGGAACGACAGGACGCAGTCAGCGACATGCTCAAGAATCCGGTCGACGTGATGGTCGTCGTGGGCGGATACAACTCCTCGAATACCTGCGCCCTCGCCGCCCTCGCCCGCAGTCACGGGGTGCGCGCGTACCACATCGAGGACGCGGCAGGGATTGACCCCGAGGCCGGCACGATCCGCCACCAGCCCTCCGGCACCAAGACCGAGACCGTGGAAGCAGGTTGGCTGGGTGAGGCGCGTATCGTTGGGCTCACGGCCGGTGCGTCGACACCAAACAACAAGATCGGCGAAACCGTCACGCGGATCGCAGCCTCAGTCCCGTGAAGTCATTGTTTTGGATCCGTATGATAATAAAGTAAAATACTTTATACTTTAAAAATGTCAAAAACACGAACCACGTCTGCCGCACTGCGGCCCCTTGACGCCATTCTGGGAACGAGGGCGAAACTCGCCGTGCTGCGGCACCTCGCCGGGTCGGCTGTTCCGCTCTCCTGTCAGGCAATGTGCCGACGGGCGGGAATGGCCTACCGCTCCATCGACCTGGCCGTCCGGGATCTTCTCGACGTAGGACTCTTGGAGCGAATCGGTGAAAGCCACGAGCGCATGTATGCCATTGTGGCCTCCCACCGGCTGGTTCCCGCTCTGAAGGGGCTTCTCCGGGCGGAGTCCGATTATCGCCCGGCATTGAGGGCGGAGCTGGCTACCGTGGCCGCTCAGGCGGACGGCGTGCTGGCGGTGGCGGTCGTGGGCTCTGGTGGGCCGCCAGCTGAGGGGATTGGTGAGCCCGTCCACGTGGTGGTGGTTACGGATTCAGAGGAAGCCGTGCGCCCTTGGGGGGATCGATTCGTCGCAGCTAGTGACGGGCTTCTCGACCGGTTCGGTGTTCGCCTGCGGGTGACGGTGTATACGCGGGACACCATGGCGAGAATGTGGATCACCCGGACAGCACCGGCCGAACGCAGCGTGGCATCAGCGGAACGCGTTTTTGGAGTTCGGCTCGAGGATCTGCTGAATGGGACAGCAAATGAAGTGTAAAACGTCAACATGCCCGGCAGTGGACATGTGTACGACATATACATACAACGGTGGGGCCGATGCCCGAGAACCGCTATCACCATGGAAACCTTCGCGCAGCGCTGATCAATGCAACCCGTCGTCTACTACTCGACCGGGACCCTGAGTCGCTATCGCTCAGGCAGGCTGCCCGTGAAGTGGGGGTGAGCGCAAACGCTCCGTACCGGCATTTCGAAGACAAGGATGCGCTGCTGGGTGCGGTGGCGGCCGAGGGATTTCGGGCACTTACGGATCTGATCCGCGCGTCCGCAAACGACACCGAAACGTCGAAGCGGCTCGAGGCGATCGGGGTCGCGTACTGTGAGTTTGTGGCTCGGGAGCCGGGGTTGGTGCGAGTCATGTTCGGCCCCAGACTGCGGGCCGCGACGAGGCATCCCGGGCTGGACGAAGCAGAGCGGGGTGCATTCGCAGAGCTGGCAGCGGCCATCGACGCCGTCGAGCCGTCGACCTCGCCTGAGGACGGAATCCGAAATGCCGTCGGATTGTGGTCAGTGATGCACGGCTACGCGACCTTGCGGGCCGACGGTGCGTTCGGTTTCCTGGACAGCTGGATGCTGCCGAGCGCCGCGGAACTGGTCAGCTACTTCCGCCGGCTTGGGGTCTGAGCCCGGCGTTCGAGATCGACGAACTTTCCCAAACTCAAGCTGCCTGACTGATCGGGCCACAATGGCTGCAGCCTTTGGTACGCGGCGCCATCATCGCTCTCACCCGCACCGACCCCATCCACAGGCTACACACGTCACGCACCCCGAGGCTGGCACGATCAGTCCGCTGCACTCGGGGCAGACGCGGTAGTGCACCGCAGGGATCCGCGCGGGCAGAGGACGACGGGCGAGGGAACTGAGCAGGGGAAGGGACACCAGCATCGATCGCTCCTGGAGGACACCTCCATTACGATACCGAACAAACGCCGAAGTCGAAAGTGGGGTGGCTAACGGTCCCGCTCCAGTTATCGTCCCGCGCGTTCCGTTCTGCTTACCCGAGGTTGTCGATGGCACTGCTGGCCCTGCAGGACGTGACCCATGCATTCGATGATGATCCGGTGCTCGATCGGGCCAGCATGGCGATCGAGGAAGGGGAGCGCGTGACGTTGCTCGGCCGCAATGGTAGCGGCAAGAGCACCTTGCTCAGGATCCTTGAGGGCACCCTCACCCCTGACAGCGGTACCGTGGTGCGACGAACCGGCCTGCGGGTTTCCCGCCTTGAGCAGGACGTGCCGGTGCGTGCCGCAGGAACGATGTTCGATGTCGTCGCCGGCGGGTTGGGCACAGTCGGGACCTTGCTGACCCGGTACCACGAGGCGGCGCAACGGATCGCGACCGACCATGGCGACGCGGCCATGGGCGAGTTCGACCGCGTTCACCAGGCCCTGCAGGCTGCAGACGCGTGGCAGGCACACACCCGCATCGAAACCGTGCTATCTCACCTCAGCCTTGATCCCGAGGCCCAGTTCGCCGCCGCGTCGGGAGGACGCAAGCGGCAGGCGCTGCTCGCCCGTGCGCTGGTGAGTGATCCCGACGTGCTCCTGCTCGACGAACCGACGAACCACCTCGACGTCGAGGCGGTAGCGTGGATGGAGAACTACCTCGTCGAGCGCGCGACGGCGCTGGTGTTTGTGTCGCACGACCGTGCATTCATTCGCCGGCTCGCGACCCGGGTGGTGGAACTCGACCGCGGGAAGCTGGCGGATTGGGGTTCGGACTACGGCACCTATCTGGAACTGAAGGAAGCATCACTCGAGGTTGAGGAGAGGCAGCGCGCCCTCTTCGACCGGAAGCTGGCGCGTGAGGAAGAATGGATTCGCACGGGTATCAAGGCGCGACGGACCCGAAATGAGGGGAGAGTCCGGGCACTGGAGCGGCTTCGCGCCGAGCGGGCTGCACGCCGGGAACGCGTCGGAACCGCACGCATGCCAGCGCAGGAAGCCGAACGATCGGGCAGGGTGGTGGTGGAGGCGCGCGACCTCACGTTCTCCCACGGTTCGAACGTGATCGTGCGCGACTTCACGACAACGATTCTTCGGGGCGACCGGATCGGCGTGATCGGTCCGAACGGATCGGGCAAGACCACCCTGATTCGGTTGTTGCTCGGCGAGCTTGAGCCGGCCGCCGGCACCGTCCGTCACGGCACGTCGCTCGCCGTGGCGTACTTCGACCAGCTTCGCGAACAGCTCGACCCCGAGCGAACGGTCATCGAAAACGTCGGTGACGGCGGCGAGTACATCGAGATCGGTGGCATTCGCAAGCATGTTCTCGGTTACCTGCAGGACTTCCTGTTCACGCCCGACCGCGCCCGCGTGCCAGTGCACGTGCTGTCGGGTGGTGAACGCAACCGGCTCCTGCTTGCGCGGCTCTTCACGCGTCAGTTCAACGTGCTGGTGATGGATGAACCGACCAATGACCTCGACATCCCGACGCTCGAAATGCTGGAAGCGCTCTTGGGAGAATTTTCCGGGACGCTGATGCTCGTCAGCCACGACCGGGAATTCATCGACAACGTGGTGACCAGCACAATCGTGATGGAAGGCGATGGATCGATCGGTGAGTATGTTGGCGGCTACACCGACTGGCGACGCCAGGCATCTGCGGCTGCCCGCTTGGCGGAAACCGCGGTGGGCCGTCCCGCAGCATCGGCACCCCGGGAGCCGTCGCGCCCCCGTCGGCTCAGCATGGCGGAGCAGTCTGAACTCGCGGCGCTGCCCGCGACCATCGACGCTCGCGAGGAAGCGCGGCAGGCGCTCTTCCTGCGCCTCGCCTCCCCCAAAGTGGTCCGCGACGTGGCGGTGCGAACCCAGGCTGCCCGGGACCTCGCGGCGTTGGAGGCCGAGCTCAAGGCGCTCATGGCACGGTGGGAGGCGCTCGAGGCAATCGCCGCAGGGACCTGACAGATGTGCGCGCGAATCGGTTCGACACGTCAGCCAAGGCGTCACCCCGGTGACCAACCGTCAGTCCCAACACAGAGGAGCACGAGATGTCCATCGCACGCGTGACCGAGATCAGTTCAACCTCGACGAAGGGCTTCGAGGACGCCATCCACACCGGAATGAGCCGCGCCACCAAAACGCTTCGCAATGTCCGGAGCGCGTGGGTGAAGGAGCAGTCGGTCCGGGTCGAGGGCGACAAGATCGTGGAATTTCAGGTCAACCTGATGGTGACCTTCATCCTCGACGGCGACGACTCCAAGGATCTTGCCTGAGATGATGCGCCTCGGTGAGCGGGTTGCATTGCTGACGTGCCTGCTCGCGATGACGAGCGGATGCGGTGGGGCCACCCCGGCCCCGCCGGCCGACTCATCCGCGATCCCGCCGGTGACGTCCGTGCCCACCTTTGACACCGTCGCCATCGCACGAACCGGCGACGCTGCACCGCCGGTTTCCATTCTCGATGCGGCTGAAACCACCGATTCGTCGCTCGCCTTCACGCTGCGGGGCGGGGTCACCCCGACCATCAACGTGAGCTACGCGAGCGAACCCGTGATCCAGTGTGGGTCCGGGGAGCCGGTCGCCGTCAGTGGCGATGCGATCCTGCTTGTCCGGCTCTTTCCGACCGACGCGCACGAGTTCAACGGCGAGGAGGCGCGCGCCACGATTACCGACCGCAACCGGACCCTCGGCGGACCGCTGCTGAAACAGATGACCTTGATCTGTGATTTCGAGGCGCAGGTTGAGTGGGCGATCGGCCTCAGCCGACGCGCCGGTTTCCGACTGGCTGATTCTGCGGGTCCGGGTCGATTCGTGATCGAGTTCGATCACCGCTAGAATCCCTTCCGGTCCGTCTTCCCGGAGGTCCCCGATGCCCGCGATTCGTTCGCTTGCCACGCTCGCATGTCTGGTCGCCGCGGTTTCCTGCGTTCCGCGGCTCCTGGGTGCACAGGTTGCACCGACTTCCGCCGCTCCGCCGGATCCGGCGCGCGACCTCGTGGCCCGCCTCGAACTCTCCCACTACAAGGAAACAATCCGCGGGCTCACCCGCTTCGGTGATCGCCGCCAGGGAACCGACCGGAACCGCGCCGCGATCGACTGGATCGGCGATCAGTTGCGCGCATATGGGTGCGCGCCGGAGCGGATGGAGTACGAGTACACCGGTCAGCAGCTTCGCTCCCCCGCTCGCGCGGCCGCAGCTGTTCCCGCAGTCCCTGCTCGTCCCGCGGTCGCACCGAGAGCGGCTCCCCCCCAGAAAGGCAATCGCGGACCAACCAGCGTGAACACCAGGCCTGAGCTGCAGCCCGATGCCGCACTTCGGATCATCAATGCCCAGCCTGACACGCCCGGCATGCGGGAGCAGGTCTATTGCACGAAGGTCGGGACACTGCGTCCGGACGAGATGTACATCGTGAGTGCCCACATGGACGGCCATGGGTTCGGCGAGGCGGCCAACGACGACGGTTCCGGCTCGGCGATCGTGCTCGAACTTGCCCGCGTGCTCAACGCACCCGGCGTGACGAGCGAACGCTCGATCCGCTTCATCCTCTGGAACAACGAGGAGACCGGGCTCAACGGCAGCCGCGCCTACGTTGCGGCACGCGGACCGCTGCAGGGCCAGGAGTCGCCCGCCGGTTCCGGTCGCTTCCCCGAGCCGCGCTGGCTCGGCGTGATCCAGCACGACATGATGCTTTTCGACCACGGCATGGCTGATTCCACCGGCACCGTAAGCCCGGTGCAGCGCGCGGAGGCAGACGTCAACATCGAGTTCGCGGGCGGATCAACGATGGCCGCAGAATCGCAGCGACTTGCATGGTTGCTGCGCGCGGCGAACGACCGCTACGCCACCGATTACCCGGCTGCGGTCGGGGACCGGATGAGCAATACCGATTCTGCGCCGTTCGCGGACCTGGCGCCGGCCATCTCGCTGCGCGAGAACGAACGTCTGTCGCAGATCGGGCGGGGCTGGGATCCGCACTGGCACCAGCCCACCGACGTGTTCGCCACCTTCTCTGACGACGATTTCCGGCTCGGCCTGAACGCCGCGCAGACTACCCTGGCAGCGATCGTCCAGCTCGCCGGCGTCACGCTCGCGGCGCCATGAACGGCGCTGACGCCGGTCGCGTCGTTCCGTTCACCCTGCCGCGGTGACCCGCCATCCGGTAGTTTCCGCCACATCAGATACCGCGACCCCGAGCCGCAACCACCGGAGCGAGCAGCGATGGACTTCAGCCTGACCGACGAGCAGGATCAGATCAAGCAGATGGTGCGCGACTTTGCGGAAGCGGAGATCAAACCGAACGTCATGGAGTGGGACGAGGCGCAGCACTTTCCGGTCGACGTCATGCGCAAGCTCGGGGAACTCGGCATGCTGGGGGCGATCTTCCCGGAGAAGTACGGTGGCGCCGGGCTGTCGTACGTCGACTACGTCAACATCGTCGAGGAACTGGCGGTGGTGGAATCGGGCGTGGCGCTCGCGGTGGCCGCGCACAACTCGCTCTGCGCCGGGCACATCTACCTTGCCGGCAACGAGGAGCAGCGCCAGCGCTACCTGCCGAAGCTCACGAGCGGCGAGTGGATCGGCTGCTGGGCCCTCACCGAACCGTCGTCGGGCAGCGATGCATCGGGGATGCACACCATCGCCGTGCAGGACGGCGACACGTGGATCCTCAACGGCACCAAGAACTTCATCACCAACGCCACGCACGCGAACGTCGCGGTGGTGCTCGCGGTGACCGACCGTGAGGACAAGAAGCACGGCATCACCGCGTTTGCGGTCGAGATGGATCGTGACGGCATCCGCCCTGGCAAGAAGGAGAACAAGCTCGGGATGCGGATGTCGGACACCGCCGAACTCATCCTCGAGGACTGTCGTGTTCCTGCGGAAAATGTCCTTGGCAAGGTGGGGTATGGTTTCATCGATTCGATGAAGGTGCTCGACGGCGGTCGAATCTCGATCGGTGCGCTCGCCGTGGGCATTGCGCGCGGTGCATACGAGGCAGCCCGCTCGTACGCGAAGCAGCGGACGGCGTTCGGGCAGTCGATCGCCGGCTTCCAGGCGATCCAGTTCATGCTCGCCGACATGGCGACCGAAATCGAGGCTGCGCGACTGCTCTGCTATCGTGCCGCAGCATGCAAGGATGCCGGTGACCGCACGACGACCTGGTCAGCCATGGCAAAGCTGTATGCATCAGAGGTCGCGGTGCGCGCGAGCGACAAGGGCGTGCAGATCCATGGCGGCTACGGGTTCATCAAGGAGTATCCCGCCGAGAAGTACTACCGTGACGTCAAGCTGTGCACGATTGGCGAGGGCACCAGTGAGATCCAGCGGATGGTGATTGCGCGGGCGATCCTCGCGATGTGAGTGGCAACGACGTCACTGTCTGAGCACAGCCCGGGCGCCACGTCGATGGCGCCCGGGCTGTTTCCGTCAGTCAACCCGCAGCGCGATGGTGAAGGCACGCCCAGGAGACCTGAAGCCGAGCACTGATTCGTACCGCTCGTCGAGCGCATTGCTCAATCGTGCGGTGATGGCGAGGCCGGGCCGGCCCGCCGCTGCTCGTCGCACCATGGCGTTGGCAGAAATGTCGACCGTGGTCACCGCCGGCAGCGTGGCGCGCCCGTTGGCGGCATAGTCGAGGTCCTCACGGGCGCCACGATGTATCGCCTGCACTCGGAGTGCCGAGCCGTCACGGGCGTTCCAGGACACCGCGGCGGTGGCGCTATGCGCCGGGCGCCGCAGCAGCGCGACGCCGTCCACGAAGAAACCGGTGGGGGTATCGTCAAAACCCGACTCCGTGACTTCGGTGTGCAGCCACGTGTACCCGACTTCGGTGCGGATGCTGGGCGTAACGGCCGCCGATGCCTCGAGCTCGAGGCCCCGCGCCCGCGCTCCGGCAACATTGAAGTAGTTGGGCGCGTCGGGCTCGGTGCCGAATGAGTATTCGATCAGGTCGGTGAAGTGTTGCGCGAACCAGGTGGCGCGGAACAGCACCCGACCGTTGGCTGCATGCTGGTCGACGCCAACCTCCCAGCTCATCGCCTGCTCCGGTCGGAGGTCCGGATTGCCGATCACGAAGCCCGTGGCGAAGTTCTGGTAGAACGTCGGCTCCCGGAAGGCTCGTCCCGCGACTGCACGGAGCCGGGTGGTCGGCGTCGCGGTGACCGCGAGTCCGCCGCGCCATGTCCCGAACGTCCCGAACACACTGCTGTGGTCGACGCGCACGCCGAGGTTCCATGCCACTGCTGCGGATGTGCCGACCACCTGCGCGTATCCGGCGCGGGTGACGCGCTCGACATCCGTTGCACTCGAAAATGGACCGAACTCGCTGTCGGTGTCGAGGGTGCCACGTTGTTGCTGCTGTTCCGCCAAGCCGCCCACGGTCACGACCGTGGTGCCGGTGATGCCTATGTTGGTCCTGAGGTCGGCGCTTCGCCGCGCGACGTGATCGACGCTGGCCTGCGCAAAGAATCCGGTGGTGTCGGCACCGCTGTCCGGTTGGTCTGTGAAGCCGCCGTCGGTGCGGTGCTCTGTGAGCAGCAACCGCGCCTCTAGACGTTGCGTGAGTTGACGTCCGAGATCGATGCCGACGGTCACACGTTCACCTGACTGGAACGCATTGCGATCGACAACTGCGCCGCTGCCGTCGGTGGGAACGTGCACCGTGGCATCGGAGTAGTGCACCGCGACCGCGATGTCACCGATGTCGCGTTGTCCTGCCCGGACAGTGCCGTTGATGAACGTCTGGCTGTAACCGCTGTTGAAGGCATGAATACCGGCGGTCTGGGTGTGACCGGCACCGATGCGATAGCCGCCGGCGCCATTGCCGCCAGACACTGCTCCATGCAGGGCACGACTTCCGAAGGTACCCGCCCGTGCCTCGACCTCCGGCCTGAGCCGACCGCGGCCCTGGCGGGTGAACACCTGGATCACGCCGCTCACCGCATCGGTGCCGTAGAGCACGCTCGACGGGCCGCGGATCACCTCGATCCGATCGACGTCGTCGATGGTCAGGTTCGCATAATCGTATTCGCCACCCGGGTCATTCACGGCGACGCCGTCGACGAGCACGCGGGTGTAGCCGCTCTCCCCGCCACGCGTGTACACCGAGGTCCGGGTACCGGGAGAGGAGGTCTGCACCACGGCCAGGCCGGGGACGAGTTGCAGCGCGTCGGCCAGGGTGGTGATGCCCTGTCGACGGAGGCTCTCGCCGCTAAGCACGGTGGTGGCGGCTGTCACGGCCGCGATCGGCACCCGTGTCGCGGTGACGACAATGGCGGGGAGTCCGGTTGGATTGGTGGTGTCGGTGGCGACTTGGGCGCGTACAGGAGCGGCGTTGGCAAGGCCGATGGAGGCCACGATGAGCGTGGCCAGGTGTGAGGCGGGAGTGCGCATCTGTTCCTCGTCCGGGTGACCGCCGTCACCCCTGATGGGACACGCCGCGGGCTGGCGACAGGATGTCGCCGCTCGGGACGTGATGCGCGGGTGGTCAGGTCTCCTGGCTGCGAGGCTGCACCGCTCGCCTTCCCGGGAATGGTTTCCCAGTGGCAGATGGAGCGGACAACACCGAGTGAACTCGGGCCTCTTACAGTGGCGGGGCCGCGCCGGAATTGCACCGGCTTCCGAGATGGCCCACCCGCGTGAATCGATTGTGTACTGCGGGGCTACAGTACCGGGCTACCGCGGGGCAGTCAACCCCGGCCCGGTCGGTGGAGTGTGCGTCGACGGTGGGTCCGATCGTCCAATAATGTGTCAGGGCAAGGCAGGATTCCCGTATCGACGAGGTATTCGTGACCACACGTCATCAGGCTCTATCGGCTTCACTCATGATCGCGATGCTGGCAACGGCCGGCTGTGCGACCAAGACCCAGACCGGTGCGGTCATCGGTGCTGCCGGCGGGGCGGTGGTCGGCGGGGCCATCGGCAAGGCGGCCGGGTCGACTGCCAAGGGCGCGATCATTGGCGCGGTGGTCGGCGGAACGGCCGGTGCAATCATCGGCGCCAAGATGGACAAGCAGGCCAAGGAACTGGAGCAGAACATCAAGGGTGCGAAGGTCGAGCGTGTGGGCGAGGGGATTCAGGTCACCTTCGACTCCGGGCTCCTCTTCGACTACGACTCCGACGCCGTGCGCTCGGCTGCGCAGGACAACCTTCGCACGCTTGCCGGCAGCCTTGGCAGCTACCCGGATTCCGACCTGCTCATCGTCGGGCACACCGACGATCGCGGCTCGGACTCGTACAACCTTGGCCTCTCGGAGCGGCGTAGCGCTGCCGCCTCAAATTACCTCGTGACACAGGGTGTCGCGCGGTCGCGTCTCCGGACGATGGGCCTCGGTGAGACCGAGCCGGTCGCGCCGAACGACAACGACGCGGGCCGTCAGGCCAATCGCCGCGTCGAGATCGCGATTTACGCCAGCGAGGCCGCACAGGCTGCGGCGAAGAAGCAGGCCGGCAACCGCTAGCCCACGCGGCTTCCGCAGAGCGAGCCGGCCCCGTTCCTCGAGCGGGGCCGGTTTGCGTTGACGGGACGATCGAATCGGTGCTTTCTTCAACGATTCGCCCTCACCACGCAGCGCCATTTTGCCCGCTGCCTCCCCATCACCGACGGCTGACTGCATGAATCAGGACGTGATCGACGCCGCGCGCGACGCATTCGGGCGCAACGGGCCGGGCATCGTGCTCGGCGCCGTGATGCACGAAGGCGCGACCCATCCCGAGCCGCTGGTCACGTTGCCGCTGTCGATGATGAACCGGCACGGACTCATTGCGGGCGCCACCGGCACTGGCAAGACGAAGACGCTCCAGCTCATCGCCGAACAGCTCTCGGCAGCGGGCGTTCCGGTGTTCCTCGCCGACGTGAAGGGCGACGTGTCTGGTGTGGCCGCCCCCGGTGCCCCGCACCCGAAGATCGACGAGCGGGTGCAGGCAACCGGGTACGTGTGGGAGCCGACCGGCTTTCCGGTCGAGTTCCTCAGCCTCACCGGGCGCCAGGGTGCACAGCTCCGTGCCACGGTCTCGTCGTTCGGTCCGCTCCTCCTCTCGAAGGTGCTCGGCCTGAATGACACCCAGACCAGTGTCCTCACCCTCGTGTTCAAGTACTGCGACGACAAGGGACTGCTGCTGCTGGACTTCGAGGACCTGCGGTCGGTGCTCCAGTACCTGGTGCAGGACGGAGCGGGTGAACTCGCGAGTTACGGCGGGATGTCGAAACAGACCGTGGGCGTGCTGCTGCGGGAGATGGTCGAGTTGGAGGCGCAGGGCGCCGGCGCATTCTTCGGCGAGCCGGAGTTCGACCTGGCTGACCTGCTGCATGTCGATCGTGACGGACGCGGCGTCATCAGCATGCTGGAGCTGTCCGACACGCAGGACAAGCCGGCGTTGTTCTCGACGTTCATGATGTGGATGCTGGCACGCCTGTACAACACGCTTCCCGAGGTCGGCGACCTGGCCCAGCCGAAGCTTGTCTTCTTCTTCGATGAGGCGCACCTGCTGTTCGATGGGTCCAGCAAGGCGTTCCGCGAGCAGGTCGAACAGGTCGTGCGCCTGGTGCGTTCGAAGGGGATAGGGGTGTTTTTCGTGACACAGAGTCCGAAGGACATCCCGGCCGACATTCTGGGGCAACTTGGAAACCGCGTGCAGCACGCGCTACGCGCGTTCACGCCAGACGACGAGAAGGCGTTGCGAGCCGCGGCGCGGACCTTCCCACGTACACCGTTCTACGAAATCGAGCGGGAGCTGACCACGCTCGGCACCGGCCAAGCGCTGGTGACGGTGCTCACCCCGAAAGGCACGCCCACTCCACCATTTGCAACGATGATGGTCCCTCCGCGGGGCCGGATGAGTCCGCTGACCGAAACAGAACTGGCCACAGCACTCGAGCGCTCACCGCAGGTGAGCGAGTATGCGCGGGCAATCGACCGCGACAGCGCCCGCGAGATCCTGGCGGAACGCGCCGCGCGCGCTGCGGCAGACGCTCCCGTTGGCGTGCCCCCAGTGGCCAGCGGGCGTGCGACCAAGGCGCCAGCGTCGACCCTCGACAAGGTGCTCAAGTCATCGATGGCACGCACCGTGGTGGGTGTCGTCGCGCGAGGGATCATGGGCGCGCTGCTCGGCACCACGGTCCGCCGGCGTCGGCGATAGCGCGATCTTCGGCAATCATGGGAAGTCGCAGGACTTCCCCCACAGACAACAGACAAGGGGAGTGAACGACATGGATCGGAAGGCAACGGCGCGATGGAACGGTGATCTCAAGTCCGGGACGGGCAATGTCCGTCTCGGAAGCGGTTCATTCGAGGGGGAGTATTCATTCGGTACCCGATTCGAGTCGGCGTCCGGAACAAATCCCGAGGAATTGCTCGGGGCGGCACACGCCGCGTGTTTTTCGATGGCGTTCGCCTCTTCCCTGGCGAAAGCCGGGCACGTGGCGACGCACGTCGAGACTGACGCGGTCGTGCACCTCGGAATGGTTGGTGAGGGATTCCAGATCACCTCCATCGACCTGGTCACGAACGGTGACGTTCCGGGAATCTCGCCCGACGAGTTTACCCGGATTGCCGAGGATACCAAGACGAACTGCATTGTCTCCAAGGCGCTGGCGAGCGTCCCGATGACGGTGAAGGCGACGCTGGCGGGCTAGGGTCGGGAGAGATGCAGCGGAAACACGATCGCCGGCCACCCCGCACAGGGATGGCCGGCGATCATTTCATGCGGGTGTGTCGATCAGGGCGTGACGATGCCCGTCATCTGGATCACCTCGAAATCGGAGACTTTCACCTGCTTGAGCGTCGAGATCACCGTGTCATTCCACCGCGAATCGGCGGTGCCACTGAGGAAGAAGTCACCGCCGTTGTCGGCGACCATCATCCCGTAACGCTGCAGCGCACGCAGGACCACCTGCGCCTGTGCCGGGAAACCGGAAATGTTGTAGGACGCCTTCAGGCGTACCCGCATCCCCATCGGGGCCCGCAGCGGATCGGTGCTCGAGCTCGCCCAGTGCCGGGCGGGTGCCAGATACGCGCGCCGTGAGAGGGTCACGGTGAACCGGAGCGCATGGTTGATCGCACCCTGTTCGACGACTTCGTCGTAGCGCACCAGGCCGGGGAAGATCGGGAGCCCGGCCGCGTCGGCTGACGTCCACCCGGCAGGCCGCGTCGTGCCGTTGACCAGGTCGAAGATCGCGCCCGAACCTGCGCTCCACGGGGGTCCACCCTGCAGGTCGAACAACTCGAAGAGTCGGAACTCATCGCGCGTGATCATCAGCAGATGACGATCACTGCCCGGCTCGATCGGGGGGTTGGGCGGAATCGGGTACGGGCCCACGTCGCTCTCGTCGGCGTACAGGAAGCTCACCGGAACACGGGCCTGATCGTCGGGCACAATGATGTAGGGGATGCCGAACGGACCACCGTTCCAGTTTGCCCCGAAATCGGGATGCAAATTCTTCGAGAGGCCGATGTTGGTGAGGATGGCGAGCGAGTTCGGGTCGACCTCGGCGCCGTCCACGGGCGTGTTCCACGGATCGCCTGCTGGCAGCACGAGGCGACCGTTAAGGTTTGCGTTCACGCCCAGATCAGGGCGCGCGCCGGTGGGTGGCGGCGGCGGTGGTGGTGGCGGTGGCACGACGACCGCCGCGATCACGCGCACCGAGTCGATGACCCGGGCAGGGGATCCTGCGGCCGTGCCGGCGGTAACGGTGATGGTGTCGACGTAAAGACCGGCCGGCAGCGACGCCATGTTGCGGTTCCAGCGGACGGTGCCGTTGCCCTTCCCGGCACCCGCTACGAAGACCGTCCAGGACTTCCGGGCGGTCGCGCTCCAAGATTGTTTGGAGGCCTGCCTGCCGCTCAGCGATACGGAAGCATTGGCCTCGGGGGCCGCAGAACCGGAATCAATCGTCACGGCGAACGAGCCCGGTGTGACGTCAAGGCGTACCGACGATCCAGTAGCCTGTGCCTTGGTGTCAACAAATGTGGTCTGCTCGGCGACGGACGCAGCGGGATCTTCGCACGAGGCGAGGAGCATTGCCGGAACGAGGGCAAGCAGGAAGCGCTTGGTCATGGCTATCCTTGCGAAGCGGGCATGGAGGGGGATCTCCCCGAAGGATCGGCATCGAAGCTGCGGTTCTTTAGGGCGGTACCGAACAGCTGCTGGCGAGTCAACAACACGATAACTCCCCGCCCTCCGTAGCGGTTCCCCATCGCCACCACCTTTTCGTCGCGAGTTCTTCATGACCTTTCGCCTGCGCCGTGTGCTGCTCGGTGCCCTGCTGATCGAGTTGCTTCCGATTGCGATTCTCTCGGTGGTGACAGCATGGTTCGGCCCGACCGACGTGTCCTCCGCGGCAGCGTTCGCCGAGTCGGCAGCGCGAATTGTGGCAGTCGTGGGCGGGGTGGTGGTCGGGCTCGCAGCAGGGTGGTGGGTCGCGCGCCCGGTCCCCTCGTCGGCAGTGATGCATGGGTTTCTCACCGGACTATTCGCCGGCGCCCTGGAGGGCGCAATGCTCGTGGTGGCAGCCGTGCCCACCGATCCGGTCTACATCCTCGCCGCGATCGGCAGGATCGCCGCCGCGACGGCCGGCGGAGCGCTCGCCGCTCGCGGGCCGGCAGCAACGCGATGAGCCGCGCCCACCCGAGACTTCTCACCCGCCCGAGGGATTCATGAATGACACCGTGACTTCCGGTTCCTGGCTGACCTGGGCGCTGCTTGCCGCGGTCTTTGCGGCGCTCACGACAATCTTTGCGAAGATCGGACTGGAAGGGATCGATTCCGATTTTGCCACCTTGATTCGCACCGTCGTGATCGTCATGGTGCTAGCGGTGTTCGTGGCATCAACCGGACGGTGGCAGAGTCCGTTCAGCCTCGAGGGCAAGACTGTCGGCTTCCTGGTGCTTTCTGCCCTGGCAACCGGAGCCTCGTGGGTCTGCTATTTTCGGGCACTCAAGCTTGGCGATGCGTCGCGCGTTGCGCCGATCGACAAGCTGAGTGTGGTGCTGGTGGCGTTGCTCGGCACGTTCGTGCTGGGCGAGCGACTCGCGCCGCGCGACTGGCTGGGGATCACCCTCATCGGCGGAGGCGCCGTGCTCCTCGGATTGAAGCGATGACATCCCTCGATGAACTCTTTGTGAGCAACCGCGCCTGGGCAGCTGCGCGAACCGCGCGCGACCCGGCATTCTTCTCCGATCTCGCGATGCAGCAAGCGCCCCGGTTCCTCTGGATCGGCTGCGCTGATTCCCGGGTGCCGGCCAATGAGATCGTCGGCCTCCAGCCTGGCGAACTGTTCGTACATCGGAATGTCGCCAACCTCGTGGTGCACACCGACCTCAACTGTCTCTCGGTGCTTCAGTTCGCCGTCGACGTGCTCGGCGTCGAGCACGTACTGGTGGTGGGACACTACGGCTGCGGCGGCATCACTGCCGCGCTGCGCGGGGAGCCGCTCGGGTTGGTGGACAACTGGTTGCGGCACATCCAGGATGTTGCCGATGTCCATCGCGCCCGGCTCGACGCGGTGCCCAAAGCCGCGGTGCCCGACCGGCTTTGTGAGCTCAACGTGATTGAACAGGCCGTGAATGTCTGTCGCACCTCGATCGTACAGGCAGCGTGGTCACGGGGACGGACGCTCGCCGTGCATGCAGTAGTCTACGCGCTCCGCGATGGCCTCATGCGCGACCTCGGCTTTCACGCCTCTGGACCCGATGACGTGCAGGCGTCGTGGGCCTCGGCGATCGACCGACGACCGACGACCGAGCTGTCCCCGGGCTGAGCACTGGGCGCGCTTGCGCCCGCCGACGACTGATCCCCTCGCGCGCGTCCGTCACATGGCGCAACGATGCGGCTCGTGCCGCGTCGTGGCGCCATGAACGGATTGGGTCGGCGCTTGCGCCTCAGGCTTTCTGGCGCCACGCGTTGCGGATCGTGCCTTCGATCCCCGGCAGGGTCTCGTCACGAGCAGGGAGGCCTTCCTCCTTCAGCAGCGTCACGACGGTGCTCGGAATCAGGTCGTTGAGCGACATCACCATACCGGCGTAGTCGGTCAGGTGGCTCTCGGCGACGGCGGCAACACGGGTGTCACCCAGCGACCGCGCGGTGGTGTGGAGCATGACATAGCCGATGGTCGCCAGCGAGAACGCGGTGTAATCGTCGCGGAGGTTCTTCGGCAGCTTCTCGGTGCGAACGAGGTCGATCGCGGCGGCGCCCAGCCCGGCCACCGTCGATGCGGCGCGCTTGATGAAGTCTGCCACGTCGAGGCGCGGACCGGCGTCGCGAAGGTCTTCCAGCCCGCGGAGCGAGGTGATGTGGCGCTCGATCGTGGCATGCATCCCCCGAAGCGCCACGCCGACGGCGGGGTAATCGTCCTCGAAATCCTCGACTTGCGCCATGATCGCCTTCTCGATGTGGTCCTCGAGCGCGAGCATGTCGGTGACGTAGCTGTGGATTGCGTCCTTGCTGGTGCGTGCCATCGGAACACTCCTCTATGATCGGGGCCGGGACGTCCGGCGGGGAACGGCGTCTCGAATCGGGCGACATCCGCCCGCTCGACCTTCAGACGATCTGCCCCGGCCGGTGCCGCACAGCGCTGGCGGGGATATTGTTCCGCCGACCACCCACCGGGGAGACAGCGATCGGGCGCGCGCTCACGAGGTTTGTCCTCCGGCTCTTCTTCCGCCGTCTCGAGGTCGTCGGGGCCGAGCGGGTTCCGCGTGCAGGTGCCGTGCTCCTGGTGCTCAATCATCCCAACGCGCTGGTCGATCCGATGCTGGTGCTTGCCCTGTCACCACGGCCGGTGGTGTTTCTCGCCAAGGCACCCCTTTTCCGGCTGCCAGTGATCGGCCAACTGGTTCGGGCGAGCGGCGCCATCGCGGTGGAGCGATCCCAGGATCCCGGCGGCGACGTCTCCCGCAACCAGGCAATGTTCGCGCAGGTTCAACAGGCACTGGCCGACGAGCGTTGCATAGCCCTCTTCCCTGAGGGCACCTCCCACAGCGATCCGCAGCTCCATCCATTCAAGACCGGTGCGGCACGGATCGCACTCGGTGCGGCGGCAGCCGGGATCGATGTTCACATTGTTCCAGCGGGACTCTTCTACACGGCGAAGTCGACCTTCCGCAGCGCCGCCCTCCTGTCAATGGGCGAACCAATGCTCGTCCCCGCCGCCGGTCCAGCCCGCGGTGCCGATCAGGCAGGGGTGCGCGATCTCACCGATCGCCTCGAGGCTGCGCTTGCGGGGGTGACGCTTCAGGCCGACCGCCACGAGGCAATGACCATCGCATCGCGGGTGGAACTGCTCCTCACCTCGGGCGACGCCGCCGACGGGCGTCGGTTGCCTCTCGCCGAGCAGCTTGCGTTGCGCCGCCGCGTGGTGTCGAGCCTCCGACGGATCAGCTCCACTCGACCGGCGGAACTCGCGCAGCTCGGCGAGCGGGTGGCACGGTTCGAGGCGAGACTCGCCCGGGCGGGACTTGACACCGAAACGTTCAACTACCACCTGCCGGGCGCTGGCGCCGCGGCGATGGCGACGGCGAGGATGGTCCTCTACATCGCGATCGTGCTGCCTGTCGCCGCCGCAGGCCTGATGGTTCACTACCCCGCGTACCGGGTCATCGGGATCCTCGCCACGTCCGCAACGCGCACCAGCTCCGATGTCGAGGCGACCGCCAAGATCGTTATTGCGACGCTGCTCTTCCCGTTCACATGGCTCATCGTGGGGCTTGTCGTCGGGCGGGTGAGCGGGTCGGCTGCCGGCTGGTCGGCAGCGGTGCTCGCACCCGGTGCAGGCTACGTGGGATTGCGCCTGGTCGAGCGCCTGGATCGGTTCATCGGGGAGGGAAAGGGGGTCCTGCTCTCCGTGTTCCGCCCCGCCCAGCATCGCGCACTGATGACTGAGCGTGCGGCACTCCGCGAGGAAATCATTGCGCTGGATCCCGGTGGACAGGAGCGCTGATATACGGCACGCGCGCATTGCGAGCGGGATTCGGGAGGATTCCCCCGGACGCGCCGCTGGTGTTCGCCATTACGCCCGTCGGGCGGCGCTAGAGGCGCTGCTCCTCGGGCACGTCATGAATCGTGACGAGTTCGGTAACCCGAAGCTTCCGCCGCATCGCCGGGAGCTGCAGCGTCACCTCTTCACCGACCTGACGGTCCTTCAGTGCGCGACCGAGCGGTGACGCCAAGGATATGTGTCCGGCATCGATGTCCATCATTTCGGCGAGCACCAGCGTGTACTCCTCCGGTTCGCCGGTCGTCACGTCCTCGACTCGAACCCGGGAGCCCAGCCCGACACGATCAGTGGGGGCCTCTGTGTTGGCGAGCTCCGAGACCTGACTGAGGCGCTGGTGCAGTTGTCCGAGTCGTGCCTGCACGAATTGCTGTCGCTCCAGGGCGGCCTTGTACTCCGAATTTTCACGAAGGTCGCCCATCTCCACGGCGGTTGCAATCGCCTGCGGGAGGGTGACGGCCAGTTCATGGCTCAGTGCGGTGATTTCTGCCCCGAGCTTCTCGCGCATTTCCCTTATCATGGCATCAATTCCTTCTTCCAAGTCGAAAACGATCCACGGCCCACTCGGCGCGAGGCCGGGTGGACCGAATCTGCCGGAGTATACCTCGCAGCTGGGGTGGAGGCGAGGGGGAGGCACAGTAGATTGGGGGATGCGACCAGGTCCCGGTGTCTCGTGCTGGCTTGCCCTGATGCTCGGAGGGTGCGGGCCGGCCGTTGCCGTGCAGGGTCCCGAAGGAGTTGCGCAGGTGGTCGCCCCCGACTCGGTGGCTCGGGTGAAACTGGCGGAGGTGGCGCGGGAGGCACCGACGGCCGTGCTCGACCTGCGATATGCGACGACCCACAACTTTACCGGAGGCGTGCTGCCGGGCTACGAGGCGCCGGTGGCGCTCTTGAGGCGGGAGGCAGCACAGGCGCTCGCGAAGGTGGCAGCGCGGGTAGAGGCGCAGGGCTACCGCCTCAAGATCTGGGATGCGTACCGGCCGGTTCGTGCCACCTTGGCCATGGTGGCCTGGACAGAGCGGCAGGGACGCACCGACCTGCTTGATGACGGGTACATCGCGCGGCGATCACGGCACAACCAGGGCGTGGCGGTCGACCTCACGCTGGTCCGGGCCGAAGACGGGACCGAGCTCGACATGGGGACACCGTTCGACGAGTTCACTGCTCGCGCGCACACGGCCAATGCGGCCGGGATTGTCGCCGCGAATCGGCGGATCCTTGTCGACGCGATGGCGTCCGCGGGCTTCACCAACTACACCAGTGAGTGGTGGCATTTTTCGTATCCGGTGCCCGACCCACTCCCATTCGATCTTCCGCTGGCGGCGTGGCACCCGAGTGAAGTCCGTTGATGGCATGGGTTTTCGCTTGACCCTGCGCGTCGCCGCGGGTATCCTAGAGCGCGAATTTCGCTTGTGCACCTTTTCACAAGCGGCCCACCCCGCAGCCGGGATGTCCAGCTGATGCGACTCGTGCGCGCGCCGTGGCGGCAAGTGCTGCCCTTCGGCCTGCTCTCCCTCCTCCTGCTTGG
>JBKJMX010000124.1:0-2661 GCA_046596135.1 Gemmatimonadales bacterium | reverse complement strand
CCCCACGGCTGAAGCCACGGCTCGGCACACCAAAGCACTAGAGTGCTCTCGTCTCACCAAGCCTCGCCGAGGCGACAGTGCTTCAGCACTTTGGTCCGCCGAGCAGTCACTTTAGTGACGAGCTTGCGCTAAGCCTCGTTTTGCATCCAGTGGGTCAGCTTCACCACATTTTGCTCGAACTGTTTCCCCTGCGCTTCCAACTTGCCCCGCAGCAATGTGCGTGGCTCTTCAGGCCCGAAGCGGAACGCAGCTCCGTACTTCTTGGTCCAAAGCTGCGCCCAGTGACCTAGTTCCAGCCCGTCCCATTTCTGCGCAGCGTTGCCATCATCGATCCACTGAGCCAGCCGTACTACGAGTTCGAATCGCTCCTTGTGGTATCCCCACGGGCGTTCGCTGTCGAGGTGCGCGACGTCCTGCCACTTGATGCGGTCGGCACGGTACTGCTTTGCTCGGCCAGACTGCCATTCGATGGGCTCGTGCGGTTCAATCATCTCGGCGATCGCGAGATCAACCAGGGCTCGCCTTACTGCGACCGTATTCCACGCAGTCGCGTCGACAATCTCTCGAATGGTGCACCAATTGTTGGTTCCAAGGAGGAAGGCGAGCGCGTCCGCCTTGATTCCGACTCCGAATCCCATGCGAAGCCGAAACACCAACGCAGCAGGGTTGGAGTATCGCGGTTTCATCGGTGAGTCGTGCTGCGATGATGACCGTTGAGTCAACCCGGTACCTCCGGACAGCGCCTTCCAGCGGGCGTCGCGCCCTTGCGACGCCGCCAACCCTGCCGCGGCCTGAACGCGCTCCGTGAGCTGTGGAGACAGCCCCTTGAGCAACCGACGGGTGCGACCGACGCTCAGCACCTGCGGAAGCGAAATCAGGAACCGCTCCGACAGTTCGCCCAGGCGCGGTTCACGATCCGCCAGCGCCAGGGATGTAACCAAGAGCGCTTCGGGGTCGATGATGGTGTGTGCGGAAGTGGACGCTGCGCCGGAGGCAATTGCACCCCATTGTTTCCAGCACAGCTCAGTCGCTGCCTCGAGCAGCGGTGAGAAGAGTTTACCGGCGGTGACGGACATGATCGATGGCCTCCTGTACCCGCTGTGTCCAGTCGGGTGACGCGTCCTGTGCGGTGACCCATTCGTACGCGCAGCCCCATTGCGATTCGGTGGGGTTGAGCGCGACGAGGTCCATCTCGTGCTTCCGATGGGTCCGACGCTCGGTGCGTTCATCAACGACCGCATAGAGCTTGAGCGCTATCAGATCCTGCACCGCGGCAATGCCCAAGTGCAGACCGGCGTAGTTGCGCCACTCGAGCCGATCGCCCATTCCCGGTGGCAGGCCGACGCCATCCCACTGTGCTCCCACGACGCTGTTGAGCCAGTTGTCTGCCAGGTTGAGCTCAGTCGCGACCGCCCTGGCGACCTCAAGGAGTTCTGCGTCGAGTGGGCGATCAGGAGGAAGCAGTTCCCCGGTGTCACGGTCGACGGTGGCGATTACGTCCACGTCTTCGGTGTTGCGAGTGATAATGCCCCTGAGCCGGAGGGCAACGCCCCCGACCACCACGAGGGAATAGCGCATCTGGCGGGTGGCCAAGAGGCGCCCGAGAAGGTCGAGGGCGGATTCAGTAACCATGATAGCCTTATAATAGTGTTTTTATAGTATATAACAAGTGCTATAATAGTTCCTATGAGTTTAGCGTCACAATCTCCGCTCTCACGCGAGAAACCGCGGCGTGCCGAAGAAGTCAAAGGACACGTTGCTGCTCGGCTCGTGGAACATCGCCAACTTCGGGCTTCAGGTTCGTCGTGATTCCGACCTGGCGCTGATTGCGGAGATGCTGGCGTGGTTCGATGTCGTCGCGGTGCAGGAGTGTCGGGACAATGTTGCCGATCTCTACGCCGTGCTCCACCTGATGGGGCGTCGCTATCGGGTGGTGATGTCGGACGCCGGGGGGAACGCCGAGCGGATGGTCTTTGTGTATGACGCAAAGAAACTGGCGCTGCTCGATGAGGTAGGCGAGGTCACCTTGGCGCCGGCCGCGATGCCGTCGGTCCGGCTACCTAGGGATACTCCTACGTCTGCCTCCACGCCATTTGCCGGTTTTGACAGATCGCCGTACCTTGGATCCTTCACCCTGTCACACAGTGCGTTGTCGGTTCAGCTGCTCAACGTCCACCTCTTTTTCGGGTCGGACGCCATGGCGGATGTGGAGCGGCGTGCGCTCGAGACGGCGGCGGTGGCGAAGTGGGCGGCGCTCCGGAGCGAGTCGCCGTATGCCGGGGCTCGGGAGCTGATCGCGCTGGGCGACTTCAACATGCCGAAGCCGCGGCGTGACGGCGGCAACATCGTCTACGACGCGCTCACTAGTCGCGGGCTGGTGGTCCCGGAGCATTCCACCGTGGTCGGGTCGAGCATCGCGTCGGACAACCGGTACGACCAGGTGGCGCTGTTCCCGGCGACGACGAAGAAGTGGCTGGTGAACATCGGGGTGTTCGACTTCGACGCGGTGGTGTTCCGGGATCTGTGGACGCGGAAAGGACAGAAGGTGTTCAACGAGTATGTGCGGTACTACCTGAGTGACCATCGGGTGATGTGGGTGGAGGTGGGGGTGGGGTGAGAAGCCGAACGCCGCACCCTATTCAGTTTGAAGTTGAGTAGGTG
>JBKJMX010000045.1:0-10605 GCA_046596135.1 Gemmatimonadales bacterium | reverse complement strand
GGCCGAGACCTTCGTCAGCGCTGCCGTCGTCGTCGTCTTGCCGTGGTCCACGTGGCCGATCGTGCCCACGTTCACGTGCGGCTTCGACCGATCGAATTTCGCCTTCGCCATGATGTCACATCCTCAAGTAATCGTCGAGTTCCAGTTCGTTGATGGATGACCGATGACCCGTCGCCGCACCCTTCAACCCTTCAACCCTTCTTTACGCCTTCTTGCCGGCTGCCTTCGCGATGATCGCTTCCTGCACGGCCTTGGGGACTTCCTCGTAGTGGAGGAACTCCATCGAGTACACTGCGCGGCCCTGGGTCGCACTGCGGAGCGTCGTCGAATAGCCAAACATCTCGGACAGCGGCACCTGTGCATCGACAACCTGCGACTCGCCACGCTGGTTCATTCCGCCGATCTTGCCGCGCCGCGACGAGAGATCGCCGATGACCGTGCCGAGGAAGTCCTCGGGCACCACCACCTCGACCTTCATGACCGGCTCGAGGATCACGGGGCCGGCCTGACGCGCGGCTTCCTTGATCGCCATCGATCCCGCGATCTTGAACGCCATTTCGCTCGAGTCCACGTCGTGGTACGAGCCGTAGACCAGTTGTGCCTTGACGTCGACCATCGGATAACCGGCGAGGATCCCGCCCTCGAGCGCCTCGCGCATGCCCGCTTCAGCCGGTTTGATGAACTCACGCGGCACCACGCCGCCGACGATCTTGTCCTCGAAGACGAAGCCCTTGCCCTGTTCGCCCGGCTCAATGTTGATGACCACATGGCCGTACTGGCCCTTGCCGCCCGACTGACGCACGAACTTGCCCTCGACGTTCTGTACGGCCTTGGTGATCGTCTCGCGGAACGCGACCTGGGGACGACCGACGTTGGCCTCGACCTTGAATTCGCGGCGCATCCGGTCGACCAGGATCTCGAGGTGCAGCTCGCCCATGCCGGCGATGATCGTCTGGCTGGTCTCGGGGTCTGTACGCACCCGAAATGTCGGATCTTCCTCGGCCAGCTTCTGCATCGCAATCACGAGCTTGTCCTGGTCAGCCTTCGACTTCGGCTCGATCGCCACGTCGATCACCGGGTCGGGGAACTTCATCGACTCCAGGATGATCGGATGATCGACATCGCACAGCGTGTCGCCAGTGCGGGTTTCCTTGAGGCCGATTGCGGCGCCGATGTCGCCCGCCAGCACTTCGTCGATTTCGTCACGCTTGTTCGCATGCATCTGCAGCAGGCGCGCCGTGCGCTCCCGCTTGTCCTTGGTCGAGTTGTACACGTAGCTGCCGGCGTCAAGCTTCCCGGAGTACACCCGGAAGAAGGTCAGGCGGCCGACGAACGGATCGGTCGCGATCTTGAAAGCCAGCGCCGAGAACGGCGCGTCGTCGCGCGGCGGCCGGGTGATGCGCTTCGTCTCGTCTTCGGGCGCATGCCCGTCGATCGGCGGCACGTCCAGCGGGCTCGGCAGGTAGTCGATCACGCTGTCGAGCAGCGCCTGGACGCCCTTGTTCTTGAACGAGGCACCGCAGAGCACCGGCACGAACCCCATCGCGATCGTCGCCTTGCGGATCGCGGAGTGGATCTCGTCGACGGTGAGCTCCTCTTCAGCGAGATACTTCTCCATCAGCACATCGTCATACTCGACTGCAGCCTCGATCGCGGCGTGACGAGCCTCATTGACAGCGTCGAGATACTCGGGCGGACAGTCGAGCACCTGGAACTTCCGGCCCATGGTCGAGTCGTCGAAGATGAACTGGCGGCGGGTGATCACGTCGATGTGCCCGGTGAACGTCTCGCCCGAACCGACCGGGAGCTGCAGCGCGAAGGCGCGGCGGCTCAAGCGGTCCTTGATCATGGCCAGGCAGCGTTCGAAATTGGCGCCGACGCGGTCCATCTTGTTGGCGAAGATCATCCGCGGCACGCCGTACCGGTCGGCCTGCTTCCACACCGTCTCGGTCTGCGGCTCGACGCCTGCGACGGAATCGAGGAGTGCCACGCAGCCATCGAGGACGCGAAGCGAGCGCTCCACCTCGACCGTGAAGTCGACGTGACCCGGCGTATCGATGATGTTGATCCGGTGCTCCGGCCCACTGCCGGTCTCGTCGCTCTCACCGTGGCGCATCCAGAAACAGGTCGTGGCGGCCGAGGTGATCGTGATGCCCCGCTCCTGCTCCTGCTCCATCCAGTCCATGGTGGCTGCGCCATCGTGGACTTCGCCGATCTTGTGGCTCTTGCCGGTGTAATAGAGGATGCGCTCGGTCGTCGTCGTCTTACCGGCGTCGATATGGGCCATGATGCCGATGTTCCGGTACAGCTCAACCGCAGTCGCACGTGCCATGGTGTTCCGTCTCTCCAATAGTCACAGGTGCAAGGATCCGCACCATTCCACCCAGCGAAAAAGCGGGGCGACCGGACCGGGCATCAGCCCGCGGTATCGCTCCGCGCCAGCGTCCGGGTTTTCACCCGAGACAGGGACGCCCCATGGACGCCCCGGCGTTGTTGAAGGATCAGAGGTGGGCCGAAAACGTCAGCTCACGTGAACCGTTGTAACTGCCTACTGCGCCAGCCTACCAGCGGTAGTGCGCAAACGCCCGGTTCGCTTCCGCCATCCGGTGCGTGTCTTCCTTCTTCTTGATCGTGTTGCCCTCGCCCTTCGACGCCAGGATCAACTCCGCCGCCAGCCGCTCAGCCATCGTCTTCTCGCCGCGCGAACGGGCGTAGGAGATGAGCCAGCGCATGGCCAGCGCGGTGCGACGCTCGGGACGAACCTCGACCGGGACCTGCAACGAGGCGCCACCGACCCGGCGGCTCTTCACTTCGACGGCCGGCTTCGCGTTGTTCACGGCCTGCTTGAACACGGCGACGCCCGGCTGGCCAGTGCGCTCCTCGATCATGTCCATCGCGCGGTAGAAGATCGACTCCGCGAGTGACTTCCGGCCTTGGCTCATCAGGTTGCTGACGAACTTCGACACGGTCTGGCTGTCGTAGCGCGGATCCGGCGGGACAATGCGCTTGACGGCCTTGTTGCGGCGGCTCACTTCTTACCTCCCTTGCCAGCCGGCGCGCCGGCCTTAGGACGCTTGGCGCCGTATTTCGACCGGCTCTGCCGACGATCGTTGACACCGGCGGCGTCGAGCGTCCCGCGGACGATGTGATAACGCACCCCCGGCAGGTCCTTCACGCGGCCACCGCGAATCATGACAATCGAGTGCTCCTGCAGATTGTGCCCTTCGCCGGGGATGTACGCGATCACCTCGACGCCGCCCACCAGTCGCACCTTTGCCACCTTGCGCAGCGCCGAGTTCGGCTTCTTCGGCGTGGTGGTGTACACGCGCGTGCACACCCCGCGCTTCTGCGGATTGTTCTTGAGGTGCGGAGACTTGCCCTTGTAGGCAGGTTCGGCGCGACCGTGGCGCAGGAGCTGGTTGATCGTCGGCATGGACCCGTTGTGTTCGCGTAACCATCAGTAGCAAAGGGCCGACTTCGTGTCGAAATCGGAGACAGACCCCAAAGATACGCGCGTCGTAGGTCGGGGTGCAAGTGGCACTCCTCTGCGGGCCGGAGCAGGTCGGCCCGCCCGCCGCCGGTACCTGCTCGAGTTCCCAACCCCGGGCAGTGGTGGGCCCCCAAATCACCGCTGGTTGGACGGCGCAAAACGGGCCGGAAGCATGAAGCTTCCGGCCCGCCCAACACCTCGGTGATCGCGCCGGTCAGCGATCCCGTTGCTTCCGCCGCCGCCCGGCGAACGCCATGCCGAGCAATCCGCTCGCGAGCAGGGTCATAGTCGCGGGCTCGGGCGCAATCGCGGCGGCCTGGGCGCCCGGGTCGAGGACATCGAGGACGGTCACGGTGGGTCCGACATCAGGCGTGCCGTCCGATCCTACGCCGTTCCCGTTACCGTTGCCATTGCTGCCGTTGCCGCTGTTGCCGTTGGCACCGTTGCCGTTGTTGCCGTTGGAACCATTCGCACCCTGCACCACCGCAACAAATGCCGATGGGTCCTGGCTAATGGTTTCCCCGGCGTTTCCGCTCAAGTCGTAGCCTTCACCGCCCCCATTCGCTGACTTGCCGTCATCGCAATTGTCCCCTGCGAGATAGGCGCAGATCGCCCCGGGCACGGCCGAGGTCGGTCCGTCGGCATTCGCATCGCCGTCGAGTCGCACCACGGCGAGATCCGACGGGACCGTCGTCCGGCGCTGCACCGGGATATCATCGGCCACTTCGAACCGATCCCGATCCAAGGCCCCGGACAGCCCCATCGATGCGCCCCGGAGGCCCAGCGCCCAAGAGCCGCGATTGCCGGCGTCACGCCGCAGCAGCGAGGGGTTGGCGCTCAGGAAGGTCTGGCCCCCGCACGCCGAGGCGGCGAGCGCAAGCTGGTCGATATCGGGCGACCGATCCCGGTCGCCTTCATCCGTGGCGGTTGAACCGGCCGGTGAAAATGCGCCCGCCATCCCCATCACGCAGGTGAACTGCTGGGCAGAAACCTGGGCAACGGGAAAGGTCAGGGCTGCGGCGGCAGCAAGAATGAGCACACGGGTCATCAGACACGTCCTTGGCAAGATTGCAATGTTGTCGCAAATGTCGTATCGCATCGGGGCTTAGCCCCTGCTTCCCCCGACGACGCCCGACACCGAAACATTCACACATGTATGCATCTGTATGGATCTGACTGCGATCCGGCGCGCGACGCTCAATGCGCGGCGCTAACAGATGGAAACGCAATTTGTGCGCCCGCCCTGTGGCACATCCTCTTGAGTATCCTAAACCATTACCGTGTAACGCATTTGACGCGAATCCAATACGCGATAGTGACCCCGATATGTCACCACTGAGCGACGGGAATGTGGCAAGTGTGTGACATCACACATCGGTGCCGCAGGTTCATGGCCTCACGCGCAGAGTGGGGTATTCGAACCCGGTGCCATCGCACCAGGTCTGCTGGACGGACCAAAACCGTCCACCGAGCAAGGCTCGGTGGACGGTGAGGCAACGTCACGGCACCTGCTGCTAGGCTTGCCGGCGCTTCCTGCGCGCGGCTGCCATCCCGGCGAGGCCGGTGGCGAGCAGCATCATCGACGCGGGCTCCGGGACGACGTCGGTAGGTGCGTCGGTCTCGAAGTCCCAGATGACCGGGCCGAAGTTGTCGGCCCCAAACGCGATGTTGTCGACGGCGCCATAGAAGCTGCCCGTCTGGGTGTAGCCCAGGAACGCGTAGAGCGAGGTGACAGTTGCCCCGCCGTTGTAACAGTTGGAGTTGAAGTAGCTCAAGGTCTCAAAGGCGCCATACGTGCTGCACACGCCAGTGCCACTACCGCCCGTGAACCAGAAAGTGCCATTCAGAATGTTGGACGTCACCCAAGAGTCTACCGGAGCATCGCCAGACAGGTTGTAGGCGCGCTCATAGATCAGGTATTTGCCGTCGCTCAAACCGAGCGCGAACGCCGGCATGATGATCCCGTTCGTGGTCGACGTGCTCGCCCGGAGCCAGTCGTAGGCCAGCGTGTTCACCGAGCTGAGCGAGTACCCCCCGTTCGAGAAGTTCATGTACCAGTCCGCCTCGTTGTCCTGGGCGGTAGCAAGTCCGATCTCGACGGATCCGTTGCCGGAACGGGGGTAGGTATTCGTGATACCCACGAAAGCGCCGATGCCGGGCGAGGTGTAGGTGGGACCGTAGGTGGCTCCGTTCCAGCCCTGCGGGTTGGACGGCGTGACTACTGTCTGGGCGGCGAGGCCGGCCGTGAAGGCGGTGGAAAGTGCGATAGCAACGAGGGGGGTTCGAAGACGCATGAGGCCACTCCAGATCTGGGGGATTGATCGGTCCAACGCATGATGCTCGATACGCGGCGCTACCGGAAATGCAAGTTATGCGCCGGTCCCGTGGCGCGAGCGCCACTCTGGTAAACTATTATGGGACAAAGAATTAGCCTCGGCGACCCGATGGGTGGACAGGCCCGGATGGTGTTACACCCGGAGCGGACACGTTGCGACTCTGCAACAACATGAGCCGGCCGGGCCAGCGCCATCCCCGAAACGCCGACGCCCGTCACTGCGTGAGTGACGGGCGTCGGTACACCTACTGGATCACCTGCTGGTTACTACACCTCAGCTTCTGCCATCAACACCGCCACATCGGGGATGATGATCGCCTCGGGCTCGGGTGCCGGCGGGGGCGGCTCGAAGCCCTCGGGCGGCTGGATCTCCAGGTCGACATACCGGTAGTGACCGGTGCCCGCCGGGATCAGGTGACCGATGATGATGTTCTCCTTCAGGCCCCGCAGCTCGTCCCGCGCGCCACGGATCGCGGCGTCGGTGAGGATGCGAGTGGTCTCCTGGAACGACGCCGCCGATATGAACGACTGGGTCGTGAGCGATGCCTTGGTGATACCGAGCAGCACCGGCTCTGCCGTGGCGGGATTGCCCTTGCGGCGCACCACGCGGTCATTCTCGTCACGGAACGCCTGACGATCGACCGTCTCCGCATCGAGGAACGTGGTGTCACCCGGATCGGTGACCCGGACCTTCTGGAGCATCTGACGCACGATCACGCCGATGTGCTTGTCGTTGATGCGCACCCCCTGCAGGCGGTAGACCTCCTGCACTTCGTTCAGGAGGTACTCCTGCACCGCGCGCGGCCCCTTGATCCCGAGGATCTCGTGCGGTGACACCGGCCCCTCGGTGAGGCGGTCGCCAGCGCGCACGCGATCGCCTTCATGCACCCGGAGGTGCTTGCCGGCCGGCACCTCATAGAGGCGTGCCTCGACCGTCTCCGGAATGGTGCCGTCGGGCGCCACCGGATAGACGTAGATCTCGCGCTTGCCACGCTTGATCTCGCCGAACTTCACCACGCCGTCAATCTCGGCCATCGTCGCCGGATCCTTCGGACGACGCGCTTCGAAGAGCTCCGCCACCCGCGGCAGGCCGCCGGTGATGTCGCGCGTCTTGTACGCCTGGCGCGGGATCTTGGTGATCGTCACACCCTTGTTCACCTTGACCGGCGGCGAGAGGAAGACCGTTTTGTCCTTGGCCTCTTTCTTTGACTTGCTCGGCCATGCCTCGGTGATCGGATACTCCGTGACCTTGAAGCCCTCAGACCACGGATTCGATTCCGCCGGAAGATTCATCGCGCGGGTGACGGGGTCGGTCGGCGATCCAAAGATGATGCGCGACCCCTCGGCGAGGGTGTACTCCTGCGGATCCTTGCGGTTCGGCTGGTAGACCAGCACCGACGGGTGAAGCTCACGATCGGGGTCGGTGACGACGACGACCGAGCGAAGTCCAGTACCCTCGTCAAGCTCCTCGCGCAGCGTGACACCCGGCACGAGGTCCTTCCACCGCAGCTCGCCGTTGCTCTTGATGATGCTCGGATCGTTGTACGGGTCCCAGGTATAGAGGATCGTCGGGCGCTTGTCGTTGTCGCCCTTCGAGACTGCGTCGCCCTCCACCACCTGCAGCAGTGCGCCCTCGGGAACCGGGTACCGGTTGAGCGCGCGACCCTTGTCCTTGGCATCGACGATCACGATGCCGGCCTTCGTCTCCTCGGCCACCGACTCCGTCTCGCGGGTGAGCGCGATCCGGATGCTTGTCTTGACGCCGTCCTCGTACTCGACCGGGACGTCCGCCCACTCGAGGTCCTCGGTGTAGGTGACCAGACCGTCGGTCCGGGCGCGACGCTCCGCTTCCTCGGCGATGCGCGACGACGTGCCGCCAATGTGGAAGGTCCGCAGGGTGAGCTGCGTACCCGGCTCGCCGATCGACTGTGCTGCGAGAATGCCAACGGCCTCGCCGAGGTCGACAAGTTCCATCGTGGCGAGATTGCGGCCGTAGCACATCCGGCAGACACCCCGCTTGCACTCACAGGTGAGCACCGAGCGGATCCGGACCTTCTCGATCCCCGAGTCCTCGATCTTCTGCGAGACTTCCTCGTCCATGAGCTGGCCCGACTGCACCAACAACACCGGGTCGCCAAACTCGTCGAGTTCGTGCGGATCGAAGACATCTTCCGCCGCGACGACGCCGAGGATCCGCTCGCGCAATCCCTCGATGACGTCCTCGCCCTCCTTGAGCGCCATGATCTCGAGCCCCATCACGGTGCCGCAATCCTCCTCGGTCACGGTCACGTCCTGCGCCACGTCGCAGAGGCGGCGGGTCAGGTAGCCGGCGTCGGCCGTCTTGAGTGCGGTGTCGGCAAGACCCTTGCGCGCGCCGTGCGTCGAGATGAAGTACTCGAGCACCGTGAGCCCCTCACGGAAGTTCGACCGGATCGGGCTCTCGATGATCTCGCCGATGCCACCGGTAAGCTTCTTTTGCGGCTTGGCCATCAGGCCGCGCATGCCGGCGAGCTGCCGAATCTGGTCGCGTGAACCGCGGGATCCCGAGTCGTACATCATATAGACCGGGTTGTACCCGCCGCGCGACTTCCGCATGTGGGTGAGCATCGCCTCGGCCACGTCGTTGTTGGCGTGGGTCCAGGCGTCGATCACCTTGTTGTAGCGCTCGCCGAATGTGATCTGTCCGGTGTTGTACGCCTTCTGGAACCGCTCGACGCGCTTCTGTGCCTCGGCCAGCAGCTCGAACTTCTCGGTCGGGATCTCGAGATCCTCGATGCCGATCGAGATGCCGCCGCCCGTCGCGAACTCGAACCCGAATCGCTTCAGGCGGTCGAGGAACTCAACGGTGTCGCGCAGCCCCGCGCGCCGGTAGCTCTGCAGCACCATCTCGGAAAGCTGCTTCTTCTTCATCAGCTCGTCGCGGAAGCCGAGTTCGGCCACCACGCGCCGTGGCAGGATGTTGTTGAACAGCACCCGGCCAACCGTCGTGCGGATCCAGCGCGGGCGGGTGTCATCCGACTCTGCGGGCGGCACAAACCAGAACTGGATGGCGGTCTGGTGCTGCACCAGCCCGTGCAACAGCACCATCTCGAGTTCGGCGATCGACGAGAAGTGCGGCGCACCGACCCACAGGCGCTCCTTGACCTCGTCGACCTTGCCAGCGGGCACCCGAAGCGCATCCTCGAACCCGGCCGGCAGCTTGGTGAGGAAGTACGACCCCAGCACCATGTCCTGCGACGGCTCGGCCACTGGACGACCGTCCGACGGCTTGAGGATGTTGTTCGACGACACCATCAACACGCGGGCCTCGAGCTGCGCCTCGAACGACAGCGGCACGTGCACCGCCATCTGGTCGCCGTCGAAGTCGGCGTTGAACGCCGCGCAGACCAGCGGGTGAATCCGGATCGCCTTGCCCTCGACCAGCTTCGGCTCGAACGCCTGAATGCCAAGGCGGTGAAGCGTCGGCGCCCGGTTGAGCAGCACCGGGTGGTCCTGAATGATCTCCTCGAGGATCTCGTAGACCTCGGGGCTCTCCCGCTCGACGATCTTCTTGGCGCGCTTGACCGTCTCGGCGATGCCCTTCTCGACCAGCTTGTGGATGATGAACGGCTTGAACAGTTCGACCGCCATCGTCTTCGGGAGGCCGCACTGGTGAAGCCGAAGCTCCGGACCGACCACAATCACCGACCGGCCCGAGTAATCGACGCGCTTGCCGAGCAGGTTCTGCCGGAAGCGGCCCTGCTTGCCCTTGAGCATGTCGGAGAGCGACTTGAGCGGGCGCTTGCCGCGACCACGGATCGCCTTCGAGCGGCGACCGTTGTCGAACAGCGCGTCGACGGCCTCCTGCAGCATCCGCTTCTCGTTGCGCAGGATCACTTCCGGCGCCCGGTGCTGGATCAGCTTCTGGAGCCGGTTGTTCCGGTTGATCACGCGCCGATACAGGTCGTTCAGGTCGGACGTGGCGAAGCGCCCACCGTCGAGCGGCACCAGCGGCCGCAGATCGGGCGGGATCACCGGGATCACGTCCATGATCATCCACGTCGGGTCGTTCGGATCCTGCCCGCTGTCACCCGACGACAGGAACGCATCGACGATCTTCAGGCGCTTGAGCATCTGCTTCTTGCGATGCTGCGACGTCTCGACCGCCACCGACGCGCGAAGCGTCTCGGCCAGCTGCTTGATGTCGAGCTTGCGAAGCAGTTCCCGCACCGCCGGCGCACCGATCTCGGCGCGAAATGCGGTGTCATTGTCGTCGCGTGCCTTGACGCGCAGCGCCAGGTACTCGTCCTCGTCGAGGAGCTGCTTCTCCTCGACTTCCTGCGAGCCCGGGTCGAGCACGATGTAGCTCGAGTAGTACAGCACCCGCTCGAGTTCCTTGAGCGTGATGTCGATCAGGTTGCCCATCGGCGAAGGCAGCGTCTTGAAGAACCAGATGTGCGCCACCGGTACCGAGAGCTCGATGTGTCCCATCCGCTCCCGACGCACCTTCGACAGCGTCACCTCGACGCCGCAGCGGTCGCAGATCACGCCGCGATAGCGGATCCGCTTGTACTTCCCGCAATGGCACTCCCAGTCCTTGACCGGACCGAAGATCCGCTCGCAGAAGAGGCCGTCCTTCTCGGGCTTGAACGATCGGTAGTTGATGGTCTCGGGCTTGGTGACCTCGCCCCAGCTCCACCAGTACCGCGAGCCCTGCACCTCGAGGCGCTCGCGTTCTTTCGGGTCGCGCGGGCCCCGCATTTCGTCGGGGCTCGCGATCCGGATGGCGATGTGATCGAAT
>JBKJMX010000146.1:0-5641 GCA_046596135.1 Gemmatimonadales bacterium | reverse complement strand
GTCAGCCTTCTCCCATTGCCGTGCGGTGGAGTCGAGGCGTGCGAGCATCTGCGCCGGCGGGATCTCGCCCAGGATGCCCATCCGCTTCGACAGCGGCGTTCCGTAGTAGGCGATGATCCGGTTCGCGGGGATGATCGAGCCGGGCAGCACCGCGAGGGTACGCGAGGCATGGGGCGGTCGCGCTGAATCAGCAGGAGCCGCGCCGGGGCTGACCGACGGAAGGCCGGGACCGACGGGCGCCTGGCCCGCGAGCGGGGCGGCTGTCCAGATGATGAGAGCGCCAAGTGCATCACGAATACTGAGCATGGGGAATGATAATGGCGGCCCATTGCCGGCGAAGGCAGCAACGGTTCGGCACCATCCATCGGTAGGTCTATACTTTGCGCAGGCATGCTGCCGCAGGTGCATGGCTGGCGTCCCGCCGGCCGGACTCGGCAGGTCAACGATCGGGGTTGCGTGAAGATTGCTATTTCGACGGGCGGCGGCGACGCGCCCGGCCTCAATGCGGTGATCCGCGCCGTGGTGCTCACGGCGATCGATCGCGATTGGGAGTGCGTCGGCATCCGCCGTGGCTTCGAAGGGATCTACGACGGCACCGGCCTGATGTCGCTGGGTGTCGAGCAGGTACGTGGCATCACGCATCTCGGCGGGACCATCCTCGGCACCACGAACCGGGGCAATCCGCTTCGCTGGCCGAAGCTGCAGCCCGATGGCAGCGTGGTCGAGATCGATCGTTGCGACGAGCTGATCAGCGCCTTCCGCCGTGAGGGCATCGACGCGCTGGTGTCGATCGGGGGCGACGGTTCGCTCAGCATCGCCGCGGAACTGGGGCGAAGGGGCCTGCCCGTCGTCGGCGTTCCCAAGACCATCGACAATGACGTATGCGGCACGGAAACCACCTTCGGTTTCGACACCGCCGTCTCAACGGCTACCGATGCGCTCGACAAGCTGCATACCACCGCCGAGGCGCATGACCGCGTGATGGTGGTGGAGTTGATGGGTCGCGATGCCGGATGGATCGCCCTCCACAGCGGCATCTCGGGTACTGCCGACGTGATCCTGATCCCGGAGATCCCGTTCAGCATGGAAAAGGTGTGCGACAAGATTCGTGAGCGCGAGCGGGCGGGCCGGCACTTCGCGATTGTGGTCGTCGCCGAGGGCGCGCGGCCGGTCGATGGCACAGCGGTCTATGCTGAGCGCAGGCAGGCCGGGACCAGCGACCGACTCGGGGGCGTCGGCGAGCAGGTGGCGCGCGGCATCGCGCAGCGCACCGGCAAGGAGACACGCTCCCTGGTGCTCGGCCATCTCCAGCGCGGCGGTTCGCCAACCACCTTCGATCGCCTGCTGGCGCTGCGCTTCGGGTCGGCCGCCATCCGCTCCATCGCCGATGGCGAGTTCGGTGTGATGGTCGCGTACACGCCGCCCAACGTGTCACGGGTGCCGCTCGATGAGGTCATCGGCCGACTGAAGACCGTTCCTCTCGACTCCGGCATCATCCTGACCGCGCGCCATCTCGGGATCTCGTTCGGTGATTGACCCACCGTACCGGGCGCGTGGTGCCGCCGCGGCACGCGGCCTGGTGATGCTCCGTTTGGTGGTCGGCGGGATCTTTCTCTACGCCGGGGTGGGCAAGCTCACACTGTACACGATGTTCGGCTTCCTCCCCGTGCCCGTTGTCTCGCTGCAGTGGCAGCTTGAGCTGCCGGCACGCCTGGCAACGTGGCTCGCCACCCATCCGTCGGGCCCGATGGCGGCCGTGGTGCGCGACCTGCTGATGCCGCACGGGATCGTGGTAGCTGCGGTGGTCGCATGGGGGCAGACGATCACCGGTGTGCTCCTGGTCGTCGGGGCGTTCACGACCGTGGCATCGCTGCTCGGGATCGTGATTGCCATCACCCTGGCATTGGCCGCTTCGTCACGCGGTCTGTTGGACGCCCGCCAGTACATCCTCCTCGTGGCGCTCTGCGTCTCGTTCATTGTGGGGCAAGCCGGCGAGGTGGCGGGCATGGATTCATGGCGGCGCGAGCGGCGGCGAAACCGCGACCTCTAGACGATCATGGACCCGTGGCGGCGACACGCGACAGAAAGTTCTGCACCAGTGTGTGTCCGTGTTGGGTCAACACCGACTCGGGATGAAACTGGACGCCTTCCACCGGATGGACGCGGTGGCGGATCCCCATGATCTCGCCGTCGTCGCCCGCCCGGGCGGTGACCACCAGACAATCCGGCAGCGCATCACCACGCACCACGAGCGAGTGGTATCGCGTGGCGGAAAACGGACTTGGCATCCCGGCGAGCACGCCCATGCCGTCGTGCTCGATGGGTGATGTCATGCCGTGTCGTGGGACACCAGCGCGGTCGACCACGGCACCATGGCTCGCACCGATGCATTGATGCCCCAGACAAACGCCGAGCACCGGCGTGAGTGGCCCGTGACGTCGCACCACTTCCAGCGCGAGCGGACAGTCTGCCGGCGTGCCGGGACCCGGCGAAAGGATGATCCCCGACGGTGCGAGCTGGTCGATATCGTGGATGGTGAGCAGGCTCGACCGAATCACCAGCGGCTCGGCCCCGAGCATCGCCACATATCCGGCCAGAATGTGCACGAACGAGTCATCGTGATCGATGAGGAGAATCATCCGACTTTCTCCAGGGCGGCGGCGAGTGCCCGTGCCTTGTCAAGCGTCTCGAGATACTCCGCCTCCGGCGACGAAAGCGCGGTGACTCCTCCCCCAGCGTGATACGACGCCTTGTGGCCGTCGAGCGTGATGGTCCGGATGGCGATGCTGGTATCGAGTGCGCCATCGAGCCCGATCCACCCGATCGCTCCGCAGTACACGCCACGTCGCACCGGCTCGATCGACGCGATCACTTCCATCGCGCGGATCTTTGGGGCACCCGTAACCGAACCGCCGGGAAAGGTCGCGGCCAGCAGGTCGAGCGCATCGAGCCCCGGTCTCAACTGCGCGGTGATCGTTGAGACGAGATGATGCACGGTCGGGTGCGTCTCGAGCGCGCATACCGATGGTGCCTCAACCGTGCCGGTCACGGCGACGCGTGCGAGGTCGTTCCGAAGCAGGTCGACGATCATCACGTTTTCGGCGCGATCCTTCGCGCTGGTCTCGAGCTCGTGCGCCATCGCTGCATCCTCCGCGGGCGTGGCGCCGCGCGGACGGGTTCCCTTGATCGGTCGTGTCTCGATCTCGCGGGTCGTGGGCGTGAAGCGCACGAATCGCTCCGGGGAAACAGACAGCGCGTGATGCGGAGCATGAGCGACAAACGCCGCCATCGGCGCGGGACTGCGAGCCACCAGCGCACGGTAGAGTTGCAACGGGTCGGCGAAACTATCCCGGATGAATCGCTGCGAGATATTTGCCTGGAAGATGTCGCCGGCGCGGACGTGCTCGACCACTCGGGCCACCGCGGCACGGTACTCGTCCGGCGTGAAGTCGGCGCGGGTCGCGGGTTCCGCGCCGGGCTGGTGCGCAATGTAGGCACGTGTGCCGCAGGTACCAGCGAGCGATTCGATGGCAGTTTGGGCACGATCAGCGGCGCGACCGGGATCGCGATGCCCGCGTGCGTCGATCCCGGTGCTCACCAGCCACGCGCGATCGACGGCATGGTCCCAGGCGATCACCCAGTCGTACAGCGCGAGCGCAACATCGGGCGTGCCACTTCCCTGACCACTCGCGCAGTGCATGGTGTCAAAGGCTTGGCCGAGTTCGTAGCCGAACCATCCCGCCCAACCGCCCTGGAACGGGGGGAGTTCCGGGAGGATCGATGCCTGCGAGTCGAGGGACTGCCGGATCACGCTAGCGACTTCGGGCCACGCACCAGCGTCGCGCCGCAGTGTGCGTATGGGATCGGCCGCCAGGTATGAGTATCGGGAGAGCGGGTGCACCGGTGCGGCGCTGTGGAGCAGGATCGGTGACGCCCGGTCGGCGAACCGACCCAGCGCCACCAGTGGATCAGGAACCGGGTCGAGCGGAATCACGACCGCGGACGTCATGGGGCTCACCTGGTTTTCAGGAGCGCAGCCAGTCGCCCGATTGTCCCTCGAGCCCGGGGAAGTCGCCCGCGGGCTTCCAGGTGAGGGTCTGCTCGAGTCGTTCCGCGAGTTGCAGGTCCTTCTCGCTGACACCGCCCGCCGAATGGGTCTGGAGGCGCACCGTCACCCGGCCCCAGTGCACGCCCAGATCGGGATGGTGGTTGGCCGCTTCCGCGACAAAGGCGATCGCCCCGACGACGAGCATCGTGGTGCGCCACCCATCCGTGTGGTATTCGCGGGTGATCCAAGCCCCATCGCTCGCCCAGCCGGGGAGCAGTGCGAGGCGCGCCTCGAGTGCGGCCCCCGAGATAAGCGGTTCATTGGTCGGCATCAGCGTCTCCGGGCGTGCGGGTAGTGGGCGAGGCCAGGGTCTCGCTGTAGCTCGCGACCTGCCCGAACGATTCCTCGACCTCGATCTCCAGGAAAGAAAGTTGCGCACCTCCCGCGAGCAGGTCGTCACGAACACCAATCGCGATCCATTCGGCAATCATCTCCGCCGTAGTGTTCGCGATCGGGATCATCGCGCAATCCCGCGTCGGGAACTGGTAGGTCTGCACGCCGAAATACTCGACGTACGTCATGTCTCCGTCCTCCCGGAAGGCGAGCTTGCTGTTGCGGGTCGGGAGAAGGACACAATGGTCGACCTGATCGACATACCGTCGAACCACCTGCTTCAGGATCGCGAAGTCGATCACGAAGAGGCATTCCGAATCGATCGGGCCCTCCACGGTCACGGCCACTCGGTAGTTGTGACCGTGCAGGGACTCGCAGGTATGCCCGCGAAATGTGATGAAGTGAGCGGACGAGAACACCAGGTAGTCCTTGCTCACGGTAACCCGGAAGGTTCCCACGATGCGCTCCACGGCAGTCGGTCGACAGACCACAAGTTACCACGGCCCGGGCGCAAGCAGACACCGTGACCCCTGAGTGGGTCACACTGTCCCCAGCAGGGGACACTCCGTCCCGACACCGAAACCACAAGTCATTGTATATCAGCAACTTACAGCGTGGCACGGTGCTGGCAATGAAGAAGGGCGAGAGGCGTTCCATCTGTTCTTCCCGGAGGTTGAACCATGCGCTCCCAATTGCTCATCGCCATTGCCGCGGCCACGTCCATCGTTGCAATCGACGTACTTCCCGCCGCAGCACAGCTTTCCGCCACGATTCAAGTGAGCCCCAACGCGGGGCGGGGCGGCACCGTCTACGGTCGCTCACCGATGCGCGAGATCCTCGTGTCTCCCTACGATGCCAGGCGGCACGGCGACTACCGCCAGACCAGCCAGAATTGGCGGGCGGTGACGCTCTACCTGCTTGGTAACCGCTACTACCAGCAGCCATACCGCAACGCCCGCCCGGTCGCGGCCTACAGCTACCGCGACAACTACTTCCTCGAGCCGCGGGATCGCGGGTGGGCGGACTACCGGAGCCGGACCCAGCGCAACGATCGCTACGACGATCGCCGGGATGACCGGTACGATCCTCGATACGATCACCGCGACGACCGCTACGACCGCGACGACCGCTACGACCGGCGAGATGACCGGCGGTACGACAGTCATGATGCGTGGCATGACAAGGAAGATGACAAGTACG
>JBKJMX010000100.1:0-9494 GCA_046596135.1 Gemmatimonadales bacterium | reverse complement strand
AGGGCGACCCGCCGTCGCAATGCCTTCTCGCCATCGGTCGATCCTGCCGCCGTATCCAGCGCGACCCGGGTGGTGAGCCAGAGGGCAAATGCACCCTCGCGCTTCGGGCCCCGCTCGAGGCGCTGCTGCATCTCCAGCAGCGTGATCAGCGGTGCATCCCAGTCGCTCATCGGGGCGCAGCCACCAAGGCTGCCGCCACCTCCTCGGGGAGGATGTCAACCAGGCACCGGTGGTGGCCAAGCGGGCACTTCGGTCCGCCGTGTGAACTGCACGGTCGGCAACCCAGCTCCTTCTGCAGCACGACCGCGCGCGCCTGATACGGGAAGTACCCGAATTCCTCCACGCCAGGTCCGTAAAGCGCGACGACCGGCGTTCCCACCGCCGTGGCGAGGTGCATCACGCCGGTGTCCCCGCCCGCCATCACGCGGGCTCGCTTGAGGAGCGCCGCCGTTCCCATGAGGTCGAACCGGCCGGCCGCGTTGGCTACCGCCCCGCCGCCGGCCTCCACCAGCGCCTCGCCCAGGGCTTCTTCTCCAGGTCCCCCGACCACAACGATGTCGCTCGCGGCTCGGGCGCGCCGCACCAGAGCTTCCCAGTGTGCCAGCGGCCAGCGCTTGGTGGCGTGTGCCGCGCCCGGCGCGACCGCGACCAGCGTTCGGGCCTGTCCGAGGCCGTGGTGGCTGAGGAACTCATCGGCCTGTTGCTGCGACTGACTGGGAAAGAAGAACTCTGGGCCTCCACCATCCGGCGCGACATCCAGCCCTGCTGCCGCCGCGAAGTAGCGGTCAGCGACGTGGCCGAGATGCCCACCATGGCGGCGACCCGTGCGAATGAGGAGCGAGCGCCGCAGCCTGTGCTTGGGGAATCCTGTCCAAAGCCCGCCAACCCGCTGTCGCAGCGCCAAGGACCGCAATGAGCCGTGGAGGTCGAGCCGGTGGGTCCAGTCGGTGTCCCGCAGGCGAGCAGCGAGCCCAGACAGCGGCGCCGATCGATCCCATGTCACCAGCTCGGTGAGTCGCGGATTGTGGCGCAGGGTGTCGGCCATGTCGGCGCGGACGACATAGGTGATCCGGGCCGCCGGATGCCGGGCACGGAGCGCACGCACCAGCGGCGTGGTGAGGAGGATGTCGCCGATCGACGAGAATCGGACGATCAGGATGCGAGGGATGTCACCGGACACGGATCGAATCTACTTTCCTCCATGGCCAGGCCGCGCAGTATCCTCTGGATTGACGACGAGATCGAAACTCTTGACTCCCAGGTGCTCTTTCTCGAGCAGCAGGGGTTCACGGTGGAGCGCGCCGCAAACGGCGAAGACGCCCTGGCGATGCTCCGGCGCCAATCGTACGGCGTGATTCTTCTGGACGAGCAGATGCCCGGCACGCGCGGGCTCGACCTGGTCCCCATGCTCCGCGAGATCGACAGTTCGCTTCCGGTGGTGATGGTCACCAAGAGCGAGGAGCCCGACACGCTGCGCGACGCGATCGGTGCCGAGATCGCCGACTATCTCATCAAGCCAGTCAGTCCGCGGCAGGTGCTCTCGGTGATCACTCGCCTCCTTGAGGGCGACCGAATCCGGCAACAGCGCCTCTCTCGCGACTTCGTGACCCGGTTCCGGGAGCTGGAGTCGCGTCGTGGCGCCGTGCTGGCCTGGCGCGAGTGGATCGAGCTGGTCGCCGAGCTCGCCGATTGGGAGGTCCGGCTGGGGCAGGGGAACGAGCCGGGCCTGCAGGATGCGCTCCGCACGCTGCAGAGCTCGGTGCGGCTCGACTTCGCGCGCTTCCTCGAACGCAACTATCCCGGGTGGCTCGCCGAGGGTGGCGCCGATCGTCCGCCGCTGTCGGTCGACGTGGTCTCCGAGTTCGTGCGCCCGGTTCTCGATGCACACGCACGGGTGATGCTCGTCGTGGTCGACTGCCTCCGCCTCGATCAGTGGACAGTGATCCGGCCCCTCGTGGAGCAGTACTTCGATGTCGAGGTTGACCACTACTTCTCGATCGTGCCGACCGCTACGCCGTACAGCCGCAATGCGATATTCTCGGGCCTCTACCCCAACGAGCTGCTGCTGCGGCACCCGAACTGGTGGAAGGAGGAGGAGGACACCTCCCTCAATGCGCACGAGGGCGAGCTCCTCACCGAGCAGCTCCGTGAGCTGACCGGGCGCGACGTCGAGGTGCGCTACGAGAAGATCGTCAGCGCCGCCGATGGCGAGCACATGATGCGCCGGCTTCCGAGCCACCTCGCTCGCGATGGTGTGACGGCGCTGGTGTTCAACTTCATCGACCAGCTCACCCATGGCCGCACTGAGAACGAGGCGTTGTACGAGGTTGCGCGCGACGCGCCGGCACTTCGTTCGCTCACGCGCACATGGTTCGAGCGCTCGGCACTGTTCGACGCACTGAAGGAGGCGGAGCGCCGCCGGGTGCCGGTGATCCTGACCACCGATCACGGATCGATCCACTGCCATTCGCCCGCGACCATCTTCGCGCGACGCGACGCCACGCAGAGTCTGCGCTTCAAGTTTGGTGAGGATCTCCGGGTCGAGCGGGAAAGCGCCGCGATCGTGGTGGACGACCTCGCCGCCTGGGGCCTCCCGCCGCGCAGCGCCCAGACCCGGTTGCTGCTCGCCACCGACGACCACTTCTTCGTCTACCCGACGAAACTCCGGGAATACCAGGCTCGATACCGAGGTGCATTCCTGCATGGTGGCGTTTCACCGGAAGAAGTGGTGCTGCCGGTGGCGTTGCTGACCCCGAGGCACGCCTGACCCGGCCCGGGGTCCGGCGCCGACTCTTCGCACTCCTCCGGCCTCGAGCTGGCCTCTTTTCGATCGGGCTCGGCGCGGCGCTCGTGGCGTCGGTCGTTGATGGTCTTGCCATCGTTTTCCTCAATCCGCTGCTGACCCACCTCTTCGGTGAGGATGGTGCGCTCGCGCGCAGCAACACGGCGCTCGATCGCTGGCTGTCGGTGATCCTCGATCCGTTCACCGGCGCGGGAGCGCCTGTCACTCGCAACCTCGTCCTCCTCTTCCTGGGCGCGTTGCTGATCAAGAACATCGCCAGCTACGTCGCGGCGTATGTCTCCGTGCTGGTGCAGGAGGGACTGGTGCGCGACCTCCGCCAGCGCCTCTACCGGCACCTGCTGCGCCTTGAACTCACGGTGTTCCAGCGAACCCGGGGTGGTCAGCTCGCGGCAGGAATCGTCAGCGACACCGACCAGGTCAAGCTGGTGGTGGTTGCCGCCGCCGCAGCGTTCTTCCAGAACATGGTCCTGATCATGACGTATGTCACCGTGATGATGCTCGCATCGGTGCGCCTCACCCTCATGGTCCTGTTGCTGGCGCCGATTCTTGTGGTCGGTATCCAGTTGCTGCTCAAGCGGCTCAAGCGATACTCGCGCGCGTTCGTGCACGAGCGAGGTGAGCTCACCTCGACGGTGACCGAGCGGCTCGGTGCGATGAAGCTGATCCGTGCGTTCGGTGCTGAGGCGGTGGAGGGCGTCGCATTCGATGCCCAGGCAGAGCGGTACCGGAAGGGATTCATTCGGACCCAGCGATATGCCCTGATGACCTCGCCGGTGAGTGAGCTCTTCGGCGGCGCGATGATCATGCTGATCATGTGGGCAGCCAGCAATCGCGACCTGTCCGGGGTGATCATGGACGCCCCAACCACCCTGGTATTCCTGGTCGCCGCGCTCCGCATGATGTCCCCCGTCAAGTCGATCACGCAGTTTCCGGCGCACCTCGCGATCAGCGAGGCGAGTGCGGAGCGCGTGTTCGCCCTGCTCGACCTGCCGGACACCGAGTCGGATGTTCCCGGCGCCAGCGCGGCGGTGTTCGCGCGCGAGATCCGGTTTGATCACGTCACCTTCGGCTACGATCCGTTGGTGCCGGTGCTCGTCGACGTGTCGCTGACCATCCGCAAGGGTGAGGTGGTCGCGCTGGTCGGACCGAGCGGGGCCGGGAAGACGACGATGCTGGAGCTGGTCCCGCGGTTCCACGATCCGCAGCAGGGCACGGTGTTGCTCGACGATGCGCCGCTGCCCACGCTCTCGCGTTCATCACTGCGCAGCCTGATCGCCGTGGTCAGCCAGGACACCGTGCTGCTCCACGACACGGTTCGGGCGAACATCGCCTATGGCGCGCCGGGGGCGAGCGACGAGGCCATCGAACAGGCGGCGCGTGCCGCGAACGCGCATGAGTTCATCGTCCAGCTCGGAGATGGGTACCATACGACCCTGGGTGAGCGCGGGACCCGCCTGTCGGGCGGCCAGCGCCAGCGGATCGCGATCGCCAGGGCACTCCTGCGCGACGCGCCGATACTGATCCTCGATGAGGCAACGAGTGCGCTTGATACCGAATCGGAACGGCTGGTCCAGGAAGCGATCGACCGCCTCATGCAGGATCGCACCGTGCTCGTGATCGCGCACCGTCTCGCGACTGTGCGCGACGCCGATCGGATCGTCGTCCTTGAATCAGGACGTGCGGTCGAATCCGGACCCCATGCCCAACTGCTCGAACGAGGAGGACTCTATCGACGCCTTCATGATCTCCAGTTCTCGGCTGCAGAGGTGACATCATGATGACCGATCGTCCGGTCCTGTTCATTGCTCCCTTTGATGACGCGGCACATGCGCATTCGATGCAGCGCCGTCGTGCACTCGAGCGCCTCGGTGCGCGGGTCACAACGTTCGACCTGCTGGCGAAGCCATCGCTGTTGGAGCGTTTCCGTGCAGGCGACCAGTCGAAGCGGCTCGAGCGCGTCCTGATGGAGTGCGATCCCGAGCTCGTCCTGGTGTGCGGCACCAACCAGCTCGGCGAGGAACAGGTGGATCGGTTGCGGGCGCTCTCGCGGGCGCGCTGGATCACGTGGATGACCGACGACATGCGCACCGTTGCCGGTGCCGCACTTCAGGCTCGGGCCTACGACCACATCTACGCGGTCGGTACCGACGTTGCGGCCGAAGTGTCCGAGCGACTTGGCCGCACCGTCGACGTGCTGTCCCTGGGGGCCGATCCGTCGGTCTATCGTCCCATCAAGACGCGCGACCAGTACCGCGCCAATGTCGTGTTCGCGGGAACCGCCACGCCGCACCGCGAGCGACTGCTCAGTGAACTGGTCGAATTCGGCCTGGCTCTCTGGGGCCCAGGTTGGCGCCGCACCGCTCTGCGAGACTATTGCCGCGGTGAGGCGCCGAGCACCGAGGAGTACGTGAGGGCCTATGCAGGTGCGTCGGTCGCGATCAACATCCACCATGTCAGCACGGACAATGGGGTGGCCGAGGCCGGGTGCAACGAGCGCCTCTTCGAACTGGCCTCGATGGGAGTGGCGCAGGTGGTCGATGATCGTGGCGACATCGCGCGATCCTTCGCGATCGGCCGCGAGCTCGCAGTGTTCCGCGACGGATCCGAACTCCGCGAGACGGTGCGTGGCCTGCTGGAGGATCCCCACGAGGCCGAGCGCCTCGGACAGGGGGCCCGGGCGCGCCTGCTGCAGGACCACACCTACATGCATCGGCTCCGTCAACTCATTCTCGACCAGCCCAGGCCGCTCGCTGGCCGGTGACAGCAGTTGTCAGTCCTTGTTGATCAAGCCCTCGTAGAGATGCAGGTAGTTCGCGGCCATGGTGCGGTGCGTGAAATGGTCGAGGACGTGCTGCCTGACCGCCGTTCGATCGAGTTGGTCGAGCCCGGCGCGCAGCGAGACGAGTTCTTGAAGCGTGTCACCCATCGCACCTGACGCGTGTGAGATGACCTCCGGCAATGCGCCGCGCCGCGTGCCCAGCACCGGCGTGCCGCTCACCATCGCCTCGATGGTCGTCAGGCCGAAAGGCTCCTCCCACTGCGCGGGTACCCAGAGACATGCCGCGTCGGCGAGAAGCTGACGCTTGCGCTCGCCTCCCACGCGGCCGACGAATCGCACCCCAGGGCGCAGCGATGGTCGCCAGCCACCTGCCACGGTGATCGACCGTCCCGCCCGACGCGCCCCGTTCACGGCCCACTGCCAACCCTTGACGCGGTGGAGTCGGCCGAGAAAGAGGTCGCGGTCGGATGCCGAGGCCTGGAAGGTGTAGTCTGCCGGATCGAGACCGTTGTGCACCCAGCGAGCGAGCGTATGTCGGCGCGCGTGATCTGCCGACAGCCCCACAGCAGTGTCGGGCATGATCCTGCCGGGCTTCGCGTTGCCGTGGAAGGTCCAGAGAAACGGCACGTCGGCGGGGAGAGGCGTCACCGGTACGTGCGCATGCACGACATCGACGCCTGATGGGAGGTACGGGGTGAGGTCGACGCCCCCCGGGCGCTCGGCCACGGCCGGGTCGATCGGGATCAACCGCGCCTCCGGCACCACCGTCCCGGGATAGGCGACCAGCGAAACCGTTACCCCGTGTTCCGCAAGCCCCCGCGCGAGCCACCCCACCACCCGCTCGGTTCCCCCGTAACCCTGCACCGGGAGTTGGGCGGGGTAGTAGAGCAGCACATGCAGCGTGCTTGCCATCTGGCATCCGTGGGTTGAGTTTGGGCCGACCCGACCGGCCAGCGAGGCATGGTGTCGAATTCCGGCTTCACAATCGTTCGCAACGCGACCGTACTCGACTTCCCGATCGAGGCGAGCATCCGTTCCGTCCTGCCCGCCGTCGACGAATTTGTCGTGAACGTCGGGATGTCGGAAGATGACACCCTCGAGCGGGTTCGCGCGATCGGCGACCCGCGGATCCGGATCATCGAGAGCACGTGGGACCGCTCCCTCGGGCCTGCCATGCTCGCCCGCGAGACCGACCGCGCCCGCGCCGCATGCACTCACCCGTGGGGTATCTACATCCAGGCCGACGAGGTGCTGCAGGATGGCGGCGCCTTGATGATCGCCGAGGCGATCGTCCGCCATGACAGTGATGTACGAGTTGAGGGGCTCGTGGTGCAGTTCAAACACTTCTACGGCGGATTCGACTCCACCGCCACCAACCGCACCTGGTATCGACGCGAGACGCGTGCTCTCCGGCTCGGCGCGGCTTGCCAGGTGCATTCGTTTCGCGATGCTCAGGGATTTCGCGTCGGCCTGGACGACAGGCGGATTCGCTGTGCGCCGTCGGGCGCTGTCATGCACCACTATGGATGGGCGCGACCTGCGTGGGCGCTTGCGGCGAAGCGCCGCGAAGATCTCAAGATCTACCCGTGGCGCCGGGCGCAGGACGCTGAGCGGCCGCTCCTCCCCTGGATCCCGGGGATCCGACGGTTCCGGGGCACGCATCCGGCGGTCGTGGCCGACTGGATCGCGGAGCGCGCCAACGGCGACCGGCTCGTGGCACCGTTCCGCTGGGAGGCGCACCATCTCAATCTGGCGGTGTCGGGATTCGTCGAGCATCTCACCGGATGGCGGCCGTTCGAGTACCGCAACTACGTGATGGTGTGACGCCCGTTCAGGTCGAGGGGAGCGCCATTTCCCGACCGTCGAAGAGCAGCGCGAGGCGCGCGTCATAGGTGTGGCATTGCATCGCATGCGCATGGCCCCGCGCCGCCATCGCTCGTCGTTCGTCGGGATGAGCGAGCAGGTCGAGGACAATCGTGACACATTCATCAGTGGTCCGAAACCACCGGCAATGTTCGCGGTCCTGCGCGTACATCTCGATACCCGGCACCCACGGTCCGACATACGCACCGCCGCAACCCATCACCTTCCACATGCGGTCCGACGCCGATGCCAGCTCGCCCTCCTGCGCGGGAACGGCGTGCGCACCCAGCGAGACCGCAGCCGCTCCAACCACCTCGGCGAAGCGCGTGCCCACGACTCGTCCGCCGCGGATAGGAATGGTTGGCGGCGCGATGTTCCACCCCGGGCCGCGCACCTGCAGGTCGCACGCCGCGGCAACTGCGGCGAGGAGCGGCCAACGATGCGGATACGGTCCCGAACCGACGAAGCTTGCCTCGCAGATGTCGGCAGGGCGAAGCTTGGCGACAGGGCGCTCGGTGTCCGGATCGAGTGCCTGGGGGAGAAACCGCACCTCCGGCACCCCTCGCGATCGCCACAACTCCCGCTGGTTTGCATAGGTGGTGTACATCACGTCACAGATCTGTCCCAACTCGACCACCCCGGCGTGCTCGACCGCGTCGAAGAACCAGAACACCGAACGTCGGCCGCGCACGAGTGTCCGGAGCCGGGGTGCGCCGAGCCGGATCGCGTGCCTGGTGCAGAGGATGAAGTCTGGGTCGAATGCTTCGATGCGACGCGCAAGGAGTGGCGCAGCGAGCGGACCGAGCCGGCGGGAATCGCCGAGCACGTCGAATACTTTCGCGATCGCGCCCATGCGTCGCACAGCGCGCGCGATCTGGGCCTCCGAGCGATGCGAAGCGTTCGCGCCGACGATGGCGACGCGATGATAGCGCGGCGATCCGGTGGAATGATCCGAGGGTGTCACGAATGACCTCGCCGCGTACTGTGGTCCTGCTGACGTCGGTGACGGGGTGGCGCGGTTCCGTCACGTCGTATCACAAGATAGCGGTCGGCATGATCGCGAACGGATGGCGGGCGCACGCACTCGTGGGCGGCGAGGCACTGCGCGCGCCGTTCGAGGCGTGCGGCGTTGGTGTCGATGTCATCCGGCTGCGGTCGACGGGCCTGGGCGCCGCAAGGGCGCTTGCCCGAACGCTCGCGGCAGTCGAGGCGTCGGTGGTCATCGCCGACACGCCGCGCGATTACCGAGTTGCCGTCCTCGCCCGGCTTTTCCGCCGCACACCGGTGGTGTACCGGTACAACCTGTCGTACCGCCCGGCGCACACGGGAATGGTGGAGCGATTGTACCTGCGGGCCGGGTCGGGATGCGTGTTCCAGAGCCGAGCCATCATGGCCGAGTTCACCCAGGCGTATCCATCCTTGCGGGAACATCCGCGCTGGCTCATCCCCAATGGCTACGATGTTCCGGACGACGCAGCAGACGAGGCCGTGGCCCAAGAGCTTCGGCAGCGCCTTGCGCTCGACGACGACCGTCCGGTCGTTGTGTGCGGCGCGATGCTGGCGAGCCGCAAGGGACACGACGTGCTCCTTGAGGCGGTTCGTCGGCGCCTGACCTTGGGTGATTCGTTCACGCTGGTGTTGTGCGGCACGGGGGGCGAGGCGGAGTCGATCGCGGCAGCTGCGAGGTCACTGGGAGTACCGGCGGTGTTCACCGGTCTGCTCGATGCGCGCGGGATGCGCGCCGCGTATCGCCTTGCCGACGTGGTGGTGCACCCGTCGGAGCGGGAAATCTTCCCGAACGTCGTGGCCGAGGCGATGATGGCCGGGCGTGCAGTCGCGGCCGTAGAGTCCTGGGGGACGCCGGAGGTGCTGGGCGACGCGGGGGTGCTCGTTCCGCCGCAGGACCCCGATGCACTGGGCGCGGCCATCGCACGCTTGCTCGGCGACTCCGACGAGCGGAAACGGCTCGGTGCGGTGGCGCGGGAGCGGGCGCGCACGATGTATCCGATGGAGCGAATGGTCGACGGCTACGTCAGGGTGCTCGAAGCG
>JBKJMX010000092.1:0-5650 GCA_046596135.1 Gemmatimonadales bacterium | reverse complement strand
CTCCAGACGAGCGGCACGGTCGGTGGGACCTCCACCGAACTCTCCGAAGCAGCGACCAACCTCTGGTCGCACTCCGCCACGTGGAGCCTGTTCAACACCCGACGTTTCGCGCGGCTTCCGCTGGGTGGAATCCTGAACCGGCTGCCACGCTGGGTGAGGGAAAGCGAGGGTGGACGGGCAATCCAGACCGCCGCTGTGTCGTACGTGCCGTCGACCATTTTCCTGCAGAGCAACCTTTCGCGCGCAGCGGGGGAGTACACGTCGTTCCTGGTGCCGATCCGGCGGGTCGCCGACACGCTCGCGGTCCCGGTCAACACGCTCCAGCACCTCTGGCGCAACAATGCGCGCACCACGTGGCAGCCGTTGGGCATGCTCACTGTCAGCGGCGATTGGCAGAGTACCCGCGACCTCCGAGAGTATGACGACAGCACCTCACTCGGTCGGTTGGTGGGTGAGTCCCGGCGGGGCTTCATCGGTATCGATGCGGGCGTCGAACGCGACCGGAGCGTGGGATCAGCGCTGGCGTTGACGCCGCGCATTGCCTCGTGGCTCCAGCCCCGCCTGAGTTCGACCTCATTCTTCCTGCTGTCGCGCAGCCTAACGGCTCGCAACCCCGTGAGGATCGACGGCGACACTGCGGGGGCGTTCATCCTCCCACAGACGCTGAACAACTCGCGTCTTGACGAGGTGGGGGTCACCGTCGACCCGGCGCTCCTGCTGCGACGGGTGCTCGGCGACTCATCGTCGACGGCACGGTACTTCTCACGATTCCGCACCTTCGACATCAGCCGCACCGCGAATCGCCAGTCGACCTTCGACCTCGCGTCGTTCAGCCCCGACCTCGGCTTCCAGCTCGCGCTCGGCGGCTTCGATTCGTTCCTCTCGCACGCGGGGCAACTGGCGGTGGGCGCCAACAATACCCACACCACCAATGCGAGCGGCGGCTTCCAATTGCCGCTCGGGCTTTCGGCAACGGTCAACTACTCGACCCTCTCGACCATCCGGCACCAGCGGACCGGACTCAGCGACTTCCTGGTGAGCGAGACGAGGCAGCGCGACTGGCCGAGCGGCAGCCTGGCGTGGTTGCGCTCATTCCGGTCGGGGCCGCTGACCCTGGTCGAGCTCCGCGCCAGTGTTCGGCAGCGCGAGGGATCGAACCTCATTCCCACCGGTGCAGGCGAACCGATACGGACCGCTGTCGAGTCCCGGGAGATCCAGCCGAATGGGCGAATGGTTTTCAAGAACGGCGTCAACCTCAGCGGACGCGCCACGTTCACCGACGGACGGAACGAGAACGGCGGCAACGTGGTGCTCAACGACCGGACGTCGATGCAGGGCGAAGTCTCGTGGAACCTCACCCTGCCGCGATCGATCTCGCGGCTCCCCAAGCGGCTCACCACCACGCTCACCGCGATCTCGAGCAAGGACATCAGTTGCATCGAGCGCCAGGACGAACCGTGCATCACGATCTCCGACTTGCGGCGGATCGAGACGCGGGGAAGATTCGCCGCGAATATTGTCAAATCGGTCCAGGCAGACCTTTCTGTCGGGTGGTCGCTGATCGACGTCCGGCATCTTGAACGGAAGATCTCCACGCTTTCGGCGGCGATCTCTGTCGTCATCCCGCTCACCACCTCGAGCTTCTGATGCGCATCGCACTCGCTGGTCTCCTCCTCGCCACGGCCGTTGCCTGCGCCGCGGGCGACCCCGTCCCCACCAAGGAATTCTCGGGACGGCAGGCGCTCAACTACGTCGAGCAGCAACTTGCATTCGGTCCGCGCATCCCCGGCACGGAGGGGCACGCGGCGATGGCGCGCTGGCTCGATTCGATGGCCAGGAGCCGTGCCGACACGGTGGTGGTGCAGCGGTGGTGGCACCGCACCCTCACGGGCGACTCGATTCCGCAGATCAACATCATCGCCCGGTTCAATCCGGGCGCATCAGCGCGCGTGCTCTACATGGCGCACTGGGATACGCGCCCGCGCACCGACGCACAGCCGGACACCAGCAAGGCAGTACCCGGCGCCAACGATGGGGCATCGGGTGTGGCGATCCTCCTCGGCGTCATGGATGCGCTGCAGAAGAAACAACCGACGGTAGGCGTCGACCTGGTCTTCGTCGACGGCGAGGACTACGGCTATTTCCGCGGTGGCAACGAGGACGTGCTGATCGGGTCGACCTACTATTCGCTGAATCCGGTGGTGCCCGAACGTCCGCTGTTCGCGGTGGTCTGGGACATGGTGGGTGCGCGGGATCAGCAGTTCATGCCCGAGAGCTTCTCGCAGATCGCCGCCCCGGAAGTCGTTGACATTGTCTGGAAGACCGCCGAGCGGATGGGATATGGTTCGACATTCGTTCGGGGGATCGGCGACGGTGTCACCGACGACCACACCCCGCTCATTGCCCGTGGTTTCCGTGCGATCGACGTGATCGGCTTCCCGTACTCATACCCGTACTGGCACACCGAGCATGACACGTTCGACAAGATTTCCGAGGAGACCCTCGACATCGTCGGCAACGTCGCGGTCGCGGTGATTCGCCGGGCAGGTGCGCCCCGCTGATTGGTCGGGGTTTTGAGGCACCTAGCGCGCAATCGGGCACCGGACTGTGCCCGTCTGCGTGGCATCATGCGCCATGGCTCCGCGGGAACGTCGTGCCCTCCACATGCTCGGTGGCCTCGCGCTCGCGGGGCACCTCGTCCTTGCCGCCTTCGTCGCCCCAGGCGCGGCGCCCGGTGGGGTGCAGCTCTTCGAACCTGCCACCGACGGCGACCCGATCGCGCACCGCGACCTCTCGGTGGCGCGAGCCACCCCATTAGGGCCTGACGAGCGCATCGATGTCGATCGGGCGGCGCCGGAGGATCTGGCGCGGCTCCCGGGTATCGGGCCGGCGCTGGCCCGCCGGATCGTGGCGGATCGCGAGTCGAAGGGGGCATTCGGCACGCCTGCTGGCCTCGACCGGGTTGCCGGCGTGGGGCCGGCCATGCTCGCCCGGCTCTTGCCGCACCTCAGCTTTAGCGCTCCCCCGACCGAAGCTTCCCACGGATCGGGGGGATCGCTGCTGGCCGTGAATCGGGCCAGTGCCCCCGAGCTCGACGCGCTTCCCGGGATCGGAGCTGTCCGGGCGGCCGCCATCGTGGCATTTCGCGATTCCGTGGGCCCATTTCGCGGTGTCGACGACTTGCGGCGGGTTCCGGGACTTCCGGCCTCGCTCGTGGCGCGAATCGCGCCCCGCCTGAGCTTCCATTGACCCTGACCGTGGTCCCGGCACCCGACCACAAAGGCATCCCCCTTGCACTTCCGGTCCGGGATGACCGCCACCAACGCATCTCCCAAGGCCCTCCCCGCTGACGCGGCGCCGTCGGTCGATCGCCTCGGTGATCTGCTCCTCTCCCAGGGGCTGGTCACGCGCGAGCAGTTGACCCAGGCCCTCCGTGAACAGCGGACGTCGGACCAGCGGCTTGGCTATATCCTCGTGAAGCAGGGTGTGATCGACGAGCTCGAGCTCACCAAGGTCCTGGCCCGCCAGTACCGGATGCCAGCCGTCGACCTGACCCACTTCGACGTCGATCCGAAGATCCTGCGTCTCATCCCGGCAGACCTGGCCCTCAAGCGGATGGTCCTGCCGCTCAAGCGGGAGGGCAGGACACTCACGTGCGCGGTGGCCGACCCCGCCGATCAGGGGCTCCTCGAGGACCTCAAGTTCATCACCCGATTCGATCTCTTCCCGGTGCTCGCCGGCGAGGCGACGCTGCGGGCGCTGCTGGAGAAGCACTACGAGACGAGTGACGAGCAGCTCCAGACCATCCTCCGCGAGATGGAGGGGATGGGCGATGACGTCGAGGTCGTGCAGGAGGAGGAGGACGAGGGTGCGGCGATGCAGGCCGCGGTCGACGACGCCCCGGTGGTCAAGCTCATCAACGGCGTCCTGACCGATGCGGTGCAGCGGGGCGCGTCGGACATCCATATCGAGCCGTTCGAGCACGAGATCCGGATCCGTTATCGCATTGATGGCTCGCTGGTCGAGGTCATGAAGCCACCGCTCCGGATGAAGGCGGCACTGACCTCCCGCGTGAAGATCCTCGCGTCGCTCAACATCGCCGAGCGGCGAATGCCGCAGGATGGGCGGCTCAAACTCAAGATGGGCTCGCGGGTGATCGACTTCCGCGTCTCGACCCTCCCGGTGCTGTTCGGCGAGAAGATCGTGATGCGCATCCTGGACAAGGGCAACCTGACGCTTGACCTTACCAAGTTCGGGTTCGAGCCGAAGGCCGAGCAGGACCTGATGCGCGCGATTTTGAACCCGTACGGAATGGTACTGGTGACCGGTCCGACGGGCTCCGGCAAGACGACGACCCTCTACTCGGCGCTGCAGCGGATCAACACCGTCGACACCAACATCATGACGGCCGAGGACCCGGTCGAGTACAACCTGCCGGGCATCAACCAGGTGCAGGTGCGCAACGAGATCGGGCTGACGTTCGCGTCGGCGCTACGTTCATTCCTGCGCCAGGACCCGAACATCATCATGATCGGAGAAATCCGTGACCTGGAGACGGGCGGCATCGCCATCAAGGCGGCGCTCACCGGTCACCTGGTGCTCTCGACGCTGCACACCAACGATGCGCCCAGCACGATCGTCCGCATGATCGACATGGGCATCGAGGCGTTCAACGTCGCGAGCGCGGTCAACCTCGTGGTGGCACAGCGACTGGTGCGGCGGATCTGTGTGCGGTGCAAGGAACCCGCGCAGTACACCGAAGCCGAGCTGAAGGTGCTGAGCTCGGATGTCGACCTGGTCCGGAACTACCAGTTCATGAAGGGGACGGGGTGTGACGATTGTTCCGGCACGGGATACCGTGGCCGGGCCGGTCTCTATGAAGTGATGGCGATGTCGCCCGCGATTCGGCGGCTGGTGCTGGTGGGTGCCTCGACCACCGAGTTGCGCGACCAGGCGGTCGCCGAGGGCACGCTCACCCTGCGCATGGACGGGATGCGGAAGGTCGAGCGGGGAATTACCACTGTGGAGGAAGTCGTGAAGGAGACTGCCGAATGACGCTCAACCTGCGCTCGATGCTCGAGGAGATGCTGACCCGCGAGGCTTCGGACCTGCACCTCTCGGCCGGCGAGCGGCCCAAGCTCCGGGTCGACGGCGAGATGGTGAACACCAGCATCGATCAGGTGCTCGGGCCCAAGGACACGCTGTCGCTGGCCTACTCGGTGCTGACCGAGACCCAGAAGAAGCGTTTCGAGCAGGAGGACGAGCTCGACTTCTCCTTCGGCATCCAGAACCTCGCCCGCTTCCGCGGGAACGTGTTCAAGCAGCGGGGATGCGTGTCGGTGGCGATCCGCATGATCCCGTTCAACGTCAAGTCATTCGACGATCTCAAGCTCCCGCCGATTTGCGCGAAGCTCGCAGAGCGCCCACGGGGACTGGTGCTGGTGACGGGCCCGACGGGATCCGGCAAGTCGACCACGCTGGCTGCGATGATCGACAAGATCAATCGCGAACGTCACGGCCACATCATCACGGTCGAGGACCCGATCGAGTTCATCCATCGGCACCAGAACTGCCTGGTGAACCAGCGCGAGGTCGGCACCGACACCAAGTCGTTCGCCTCCGCGCTCAAGTACGCGCTGCGCGAGGATCC
>JBKJMX010000172.1:0-2819 GCA_046596135.1 Gemmatimonadales bacterium | reverse complement strand
CAGCAGGCGCGTCAGGGTATGTCGGCATGACGCGCCTGCTGGCCCGTTGGTCGCGGGGTTCAGCCGCGTGCCCGCAAGCTTGAGGTGCGGCTCCGCAACCTCGGCGATGGTGGCCATGCCGCGACGCTCGAGCACCACGAACCAGTTTCGCCGCGGCGATAGCGCGAGCACCGGGGTGGGTCGAGCATCGAGCATGCGCGCGATGTTGGCGGGGGCGTCACGATAGCTGGCGGGCGTTCCCTGTGCAGGCAGAAGCGCGACGGGGACGCCGAGGACACAGGTGAACGCGAGTGTACGGAAGTTGAGCATGAATTATCGTCCGGGAAGGCGGTAAGGACTCCGCAACTATCTTAGCCTCCGCCGCCGGGAGGGACCATCCGGTGGCGCTGTGGGGGTTATCGTTCAGCCATGGCAGCCATCTCCATTCTCGGTGTCCCCCTCGACCTCGGTGCAGCGCGCCGAGGCGTCGAGATGGGCCCGTCAGCCGTCCGCCTCGCGCAACTCGCGTCCCGCCTCGAACAGCTCGGTCATGACGTGATCGATACGGGTGATGTCGCGGTGCCGACCCGCGAGACGCTGCGGTTTGGAGCCGGTATCGACTTCCTGCCCACGATCACCGCGGTCTGTCACGAAGTCGCCCACCGCACCGCCGCGATCGTGCGCGAGGGTCGGATCCCCCTGGTGCTCGGCGGTGACCATTCGCTGGGCGCCGGTTCGGTCGCGGGAGTCGCGAATGCGCTGGCCGAACGCAACCAGCGACTCGGCGTGCTCTGGATCGACGCGCACGCCGACCTCAACACTCCCGAGAGCACGCTGAGCGGCAATGTGCACGGCATGCCGGTCGCACACCTCCTCGGGCATGGTGATCCGGCGATGGTCGCGATCGCCCAACCGTCACCGGCCATCCGCCCCGAGAACGTGGTGATCATTGGCGCGCGCGACCTTGACCAGGCGGAGCGCGCCAACGCGAGAGCGTTCGGTGTCACCATCTACACGATGCGCGACATCGACGAGCGCGGCATGCGCACCGTGCTCTCCGAGGCGATCGCCAAGGTGAGTGATGGCACCGACGGACTCCACGTCTCGCTCGATCTCGATTTTGTCGACCCGCAGGAGGCGCCGGGCGTGGGAACGCCGGTGCGTGGCGGCGCGACGTACCGCGAGGCGCACCTTGCGATGGAAACCATGTGGGACACGGGCCGGGTGGTCAGCATGGATCTGGTCGAAGTGAACCCTGTGCTCGATCGATTCAACCACACCGCAGAGCTCGCGGTCGGGCTGATGGCGAGCGCATTCGGCAAGCGCATCATCTGAGGAGCCACTGATGTCGGACAATGGTTCTGGCGCCACGCGCGCGGCAGTGATCATGGCCGTTGCGCTGGTTGTCGCCGCGGCGATCGGCGCATATGCGGTCGGCAACCTCAAGCGTGCCGGTGATGAAATCACCGTCACCGGGTCGGCCAAACGCGCTGTGCAGGCCGATCTCGCGGTGTGGCGGCTCGACATCACCGGTGGCGGGCAGTCGCAGGTCGAGGCCACGCGGGATGCCCAGAATGGTGCGGAAAAGGCTCGGGCGTTTCTCGTCGCAGAGGGGTTCCCCGACAGCGCGCTCACCCTCCGTGCCCCGTTCACGATGGTCCAGAACGAGTACATCAACGGGAATCCGACCGGCAGGATCATCGGGTATCAAGTCACGAGGCAGCTCGAGGTCCGCAGCACCGACGTCGACAAGATCGCGGCGCTCGCCGGCGACCTCACCGCCCTCCTCGACCGCGGCGTGCCGGTGATGGGTCAGCCGCCGGAGTATCTCTACGCCCAGCTTCCCGAGATCCGGGGTCCGCTCCTCGCCGACGCCACGCGTGACGCCAAGGCGCGAGCAGAGGAGATCGCCGGAGCCGTCGGCGCCTCGGTCGGGCGAATCAAGGGTGTCCGCGTAGGGGTTTTCCAGGTCACCCGCCGGAACTCGACCGAGGTAAACGACTACGGGATGTACGACACATCAGACCGGCAGAAGGAGATCACCGCGGTGGTTCGGGTGACGTTCTCGCTAGATTGACGGTGCGTTTCATATCGAAACCAACCCTAAGGTGGACGCCCCGCGTACCCGACACTAGAATGTCCTGGACGCTTCTCCACCACCCCGAACGCTGAGCACACGTGTACCTGAATCGCATTTCGTTCGTCTCCCTGCTTTTTGCTGCCTCCATCGCCGCAATGCCAACCGCCGACCTCTCCGCCCAGTCTTCGTTCAAGAAGGGCGAGAAGCCGTTTGCGACTATTTCCCGGATGCTCATGGCCGCGCCCGAGCGCGACTCGCTGGTGCAGCTCACCCGAGACCAGGTCGGGCTGGACTACCAGTTCGGCGCAGTCGCGCCCGGCAAGGCGTTCGACTGCAGCGGGCTGGTGCAGTGGATCATGGCGAAATTCAACTTCGACCTTCCGCGCACCTCGCGTGAACAGGCCAAGCTCGGCCGACCAATCCCGAAAGACCCCGACCAGTTGCAGGTCGGCGACCTGCTGGTCTTCGGCAAGGGACGCGTGGTCGATCACATCGGGATCTACGTGGGCGATGGCAAGTACGTGCACGCCGCGAACAGCAGGAAGGGTGTGGTCGAGGCCAAGCTCCCGACCGGTCGGTCCGCTACAACGTGGTGGAAGGGCGTGCGGCGGCTATTCGACAAGGAGCCCGTGATCCCGCAGATCCTCGGCACCTCCGTCCTGCCGGGCGCGATCAGCACCTGACCGATCGACGGACGGAATACATCACCCGGAGCGTTACGCTCCGGGTTTGTTGTTTCCGGGATCGCCGTCGCCGACCA
>JBKJMX010000044.1:0-12126 GCA_046596135.1 Gemmatimonadales bacterium | reverse complement strand
ACTGGACGCTGCTCCGTTCACGTCTTACAAGCAGTTCCTCGCAGCAGGGTTCCAGGACGCATGGTTGGCGAGAGTCGGGGCTCCAAAGGCGACCGGCTTCACATGTTGCGAGTCGGCTCCCGACCTCCGGAATCCTTCCTCAGATCTCTTCAAGCGCATTGACCTGATCCTGGTCCGCGCCGAGGGCCGAGGAGGGAATTCGACGGTCAGGCCAGTCAGCATGACGTTGGTCGGCGATGAGTTGGCCGAGCGCACCGTCACCGGAATGTGGCCTTCGGACCATGGTGGCGTCATCGCAACGCTGCAGTGGAAGAAGTTGGGCGGGAAGTGAGCCGCGGACGATCGTCGATTCGCGTTCGGAAGCACCTCGCGTTTACGTCATGGCGAACGTGCTCTTCGGTCAGGTCAGTCCACCGTCGGCGGGATAGGAGCCTACGGTCTGCCCTCTGCCCTCGCAAAAATCACGGCTCCCCGAGGATCACGCCGCAGCGGATCGAAGATCGCCTCTCGCGAGTGCATCGAAAGGGCCTGGTCGAAACGCATGACGGCGGTATCGAGCAACGCCAGCGCCCGTTGGCGTTGCCCCATCCGATCGTACACCAATGCCAGGCCGGCGTACGATACGAACTGGTTGGCGGCCCGCCGACGCTCAAACCCAGCAAGAATCTGTTGCGCGTCGTCGCGACGCCCCGCGGATAGGTACGCGTGCGCCAGCAAGAGAGCTGTGGTCGAACCGGCATTCCCGTTGGTCATCGACCGCTGGAATTCGGCGATGGCACGGTCGGGTTTGCCCTGCTGCAGATAAACCGCCGCCAGAAGGGCGCGCGCCGTGCGTTGCGTCGAATCGAGTTCCAAGGTGTGCCGAAGCGCCGCTTCAGCCCGATCGTAACGCCGTGCCAGGAGCTCGATGCGGCCGACGTTCGCGTTGATGATGAGATTGAGCGGCTCGAGTTGCTGCGCACGATAGATCTGCCGTAACGCCTCCGTGGTTCGGCCGCGGGCCGCCAGCTTTTCGGCGTACCACTGTCGGGCCCGGGCGTTGTTCGAGTCGAGGGCGATCGCCCGTTGGAACGCCGAGTCTGCGGCCCGGTGTTGCCAGAGTTGGGCTCGCGCCTCCCCGATGGCGGTGTACGCATCTGCGCTGCCGGGGTCGAGCGCAATTGCTTGCGAAGCCGCCACGGTTGCACTGTCGAGTGTTCGGGGCACGTCGACGTCCTCATACGTCGTGAGTACCGCATACGCCAACGCCAAGCCGGCGTACGGCCGCGCATAACCCGAGTCTCTCGCGATCGCCCGCCGGAAATAGTCAATCGACTTGTGAAGCATCACCCCGCCGCGCTGATTCCAGAAGTACATGCCCTGCAAGTACAGTGTGTGCGCTTCCGGATCATTCGTTGTCACTCGCACGAGCGAGTCCACCGCTCCCGTGGTCAGGCGGAGTTTGAGGCCATTGGCGATCGCGCGTGCGATGTTGTCCTGGAGCGCAAACACATCCTTCAGTTCACCGTCGTACTTGTCCGACCAGATCTGAAACCCGTCAGCCGTGTTCACAAGGCGCGCACTGATGCGCACGTGCTCGCCAACGCGTTGCACGCTCCCCAGCAACACGGTCTCGACTCCCAGCATGCGCCCAAGCGCGCGGGCGTCCGGCGCCCGCGCCGCCGCCGCCGCGCCTGCTGCTTGCGACGCCACCCGCAGGCCGGGCACCTTCGCCAGCGCGGCCGTGATCTCCTGCGTGACGCCCTCGCTGAAATACTCGTTGTCCTTGTTGCCGCTGAGATTGGCGAATCCGATTACTCCCACTGATCGCACGTCAGGAGGATCCGCGCGACCATTTCCGCGGCGTCCCTGCATGGCGACGATCGCAACCGCGACAAGCACGGCGGTGGAACCAGCAAGCGCCAGGGCTCGCGTGAAGGGCGCTCGTGATCGCCCACCGCTGGGGCGGTCGAGGGCCATCAGGACCTCGGCGGCCGACTGGGGACGTCCCTCCGGACTCTTGGCAAGACATCGCATTACGCACTCGGCCAGCGCTGGGGAGAGGCGTGGCTTGTGCCCGGCAAGGCTGGCAGGTTCCTCCGCGATGTGGGCCGCGATGAGTTGCTGTGCGGTTGTGCGGTGTGCGAACGGGTGACGCCCGGCGAGCAGCTCGTAGGCGACCACACCCCAGGCATACAAGTCGGCACGATGATCGACTGGTGCACCGACGGCCTGCTCCGGCGCCACGTATGCTGGCGTGCCGAGCGACATACCGATCGCCGTGAGCGTACCGCCCGACGTGATCGTCTTCGATGCATCCACTGCCTTGGCGATTCCAAAATCTGTGACCATCGCGGTCCCGGACGACAGCAGAATGTTTTCCGGCTTGATGTCGCGATGCACGATACCGTGGCGGTGCGCGTAATCGAGGGCGCGTCCGACATCCCGCAAAATTGCAAGCGCGTCAGCGCGCGGCACCCCGCCTTCCTCTGACATTCGCGCTCTCAGCGACTCGCCGCGTATGAACGGCATTGTATAGAACGGGAGGCCGTCCGCCGTCTCGCCGGCATGGAGCACCGGCACGATGTGCGGCTCCTGAAGGGCCGCGGCCAACTGGATCTCCCGCGTAAAACGCGCGACAGAGAGACGCTCCACCAGGTCTGGTGCGAGCACTTTGACGACGACGTCACGGCCAAGCGCCGCATCGCGGACAAGGAAAACACGCGACATGCCGCCGCCGCCGAGCTCACGCTGGACTGTGAAGGCGGTGCCGAGGGACAGCTCAAGGTCTGCGCGAAGGTCCACGACGGCGCACTGCCCGGGAATGAGTGGCGAAGGATACCCCGCGAACGCGCACCGCGGTAGCGGAGCAAAGGCGCCCCGAAGCAGCCAGCCAATGTTCAGCGAACTTATTCACCCACTGGACGCTGCGTGAGCAGGCCGACCCGACGCGTTCGTCCACCCACCGATCGCCAAGGATCCCGACGTCGTCGCGGTCAAGGTTCTCGACCAGGCGCTTGCGTCAGGAGTAGGACTCAAGCGCTTCCAGAACGAAATTACGATCGCGTCGGCGCTGCAGCATCCGGCGCTGGTCCCGGTCTTCGATTCCGGCGGCTCCGCCGAACTGCTCTGGTACACGATGCCGCGGGCGCTGCGAATGCGGCTTCACCGCTACCACCGCAACGGATTGGCAGTCCGTTGGGCAGTAGCCCGCCCTGTCGTCCCTGCCATACACCTTCTTTGCGTCCTCTGCGAGCGCGTGAGACGCCGCGGGGTTTTCTTCATCGAAGAACTGCCGCGGTCTCACCTGGCTTCGCGGGAGAAGGGCAGGGTGTTCGGTGTCACCTACATCAACCGAGGTGATTCGTGTATTACATAGTTGAAACCGGCAAATCCTTTGACCAGGCGTCGGCAGACCTTGAATCAGCGGTTGCGCGCCATGGCTTCGGGGTACTGCATGTCCACGACCTGGGGACCACACTTCGCAGCAAAGGCATTGCATTTGATGAGCAGTGCAAGGTGTTTGAAGTCTGCAATCCGGGACAGGCTGCAAAAGTCATGTTGACCGATATGCGCCTCAACATGGCGCTGCCATGTCGAATTTCGGTATTTACGGAGAACGGCAAAACGAATATTGGCTTGATCAAGCCGGTGCAGATGCTTTCGGCGCTATCGCAGGACGCGGCGTTGGTTCAAGTTGCCAACGAGGTTGAGGAAAAGATCATCCAGATGGTTGACGAGGCGAAACAGATACTCGCCAGATGACTACCGCATGAACACGGACGCACTTGTCGCTCCCGCCGGTCGCCACAAATGCGCCGGCCATGGTGGGCGTTCAGCAATCATCAACGAAAGGTACCAACCATGAAAAGAGTAGAAGGCAAGGTCGCTGTCGTAACAGGTGGCGTACTGGGAATAGGCCGGGCAACGTCTCTGCTGTTGGCAAAGGAAGGAGCAAAGGTTGCTGTCGTGGATATCAAGGGTGACGAAGCCCAAAGTCTCGTGAACGAAATTGAAGGGTTCGGTGGAACAGCGAAGTGCTGGCAACTTGATACCACAAAGGAAAAAGCGGTTGCAAGCGTGTTCGCTGATATTGCTCGTGAATTCGGCAAGGTTGACATACTGGTCAACAATGCCGGTATTGCCGGGGTGAACAAGCCTACCCACGAGATAACCGAAGAGGAATGGGACAACGTCATAAATGTCAACGTCAAAGGTGTGTTCTTCTGTGCCAAACATGCGATCCCATACATGCAGAAGGCTGGTGGGGGAAGCATCATCAACATGTCTTCGATTTACGGCCTGATTGGCGCTGGAGATCTTCCCCCGTACCATGCGTCCAAAGGTGCCGTGCGGCTGATGAGCAAGAACGATGCGCTGCTGTATGCGAAGGACAACATCAGGGTCAATTCAGTACACCCCGGCTTTATCTGGACACCCCTCGTCGAAGAACTGGGACAAGGATCACCTGAGGGAGTAGAAGCATTCAGGAAACACCTTGACAGTCTCCATCCGATTGGGCATGTCGGAGAGCCGGATGACATCGCCTATGGTGTGCTCTTCCTCGCATCCGACGAATCCAAATTTGTGACCGGTAGCGAGCTGGTTATCGATGGCGGCTATACCGCTCAATAAAGTGCGATGCCACATTGATTCCTGTAGAGGTGCCTGGGGGGATATCGTGCAACCTATTCTCGGAACAGCAACGTGATCGAGCATTCGGAAGGTGACACCGCAATGCTCGAAGACCTCGAACGTCAGGCGGTCGGGTACTTCCTCCGCGCTGCGAACCCCGTCAACGGATTGATATCCGACAGCTCGCGAGAAGGCGCCCCGTGCAGTATCGCCGCCACCGGGCTCGGCCTTGCCGCCTACGTGGTCGGCGCGGAACGAGGGTACATCACCCGTCGTGAGGCCGCGGCGCGGACGCTGGCCGTGTTGCGGTTTTTCCGCGACAGCCCCCAGAGTGAGGACCCCGATGCCACCGGCTACCGGGGTTTCTACTACCACTTCCTCGACATGCACACCGGCCGACGCGTGTGGCAGAGCGAGCTGTCAACGATCGACACTGCGCTCCTCATCGCCGGTGTTCTGACGAGCGGGATGTATTTCTCGGGCGCGGCAGACGACGAGCCGGAGATCCGGAATCTCGCCGCGTTCCTGTCCGAACGGATCGACTGGCCTTGGGCGACCGCAGACGGTTCCGTGGTGCGCATGGGGTGGAAGCCGGAGGCGGGTTTCCAGAGCTATCATTGGGAAGGGTACAGCGAGGCGATGCTGCTCTACATCCTCGGCCTGGGTTCGCCCACGCGCCCGCTGCCCGCGACGAGCTACGACGCGTGGACCGGAACCTACCAGTGGGAGAACCTCTACGACATCGAGTTCCTCTTCGCGGCGCCGTTGTTCATGCACCAGCTCTCGCATCTTTGGATCGACTTCCGCGACATTCAGGATCCGTTCATGCGCGAGAAGCGGTCCGACTACTTCGAGAACAGCCGCCGAGCGACCGCTGTCCAGCAGCAGTACGCGATGCGCAATCCATTGCGGTTCAAGGGATACGGGGAGAACTCTTGGGGCGTTACCGCTGGGCTAGGCCCCGGCTTCTCGGCGCGGCGACTGGAAGGGGGTATCGAGCGGCAGTTCTACGGCTACGTGGCCCGTGGAGTCCCGGTCGGCCCCGACGATGGGACGTTGGCGCCCTGGGCGGTTGCCGCGTCGCTGCCGTTCGCTCCGGAGAGCGTCCTTGAGGCACTCCGGCACTTCCGGGAGGCGTATCCGGAAACGCTCAGCACGGAAGGGCTCCTGACCAGCTTCAACCCCAGCTTCGATGTTGACGACAGGGCGAACCGGGGTTGGCTCTCCCCGGAGCACCATGGAATCGACCAGGGACCGGTGGCGCTGATGATCGAGAATTTCCGATCGGGGCTGCTCTGGCGCCTGATGCGCGAGTGTCCCGTCATCGTGACCGGGCTCCGTCGCGCGGGATTCGGTGGTGGATGGCTGAAATCGAGCCTTCGATGAACGAAACCGACCGCAACGAACTGGTGCATGAATCCGGGCGCTGGATTACCGTCATCCTCGTCACGTTCGCCTTCCACTTCGCGTGGGAGATGGCCCAGGGCAACCTCTATAAGGAGATGCAGTCCATACCGTTCTGGCGGGCGACAGCGTGGTGTGCGAGAGCGACGGTCGGGGATCTCCTGATCGCGACGATTGCGTTCTTGGCGGCGGCGATGTCGGGCGGACTGCATTGGCCGCTGATCCGGCGGCGTCTGTTCCCGGCGCTGATCTTCCTGACCGTCGGTATTCTCATCACCATCGCATATGAGATCTACGCCGTCTCAATCGGCAGGTGGTCTTACGACGAGCGGATGCCGCAAATAGTCGGAGTCGGATTGTCGCCGCTGCTGCAATGGATCGTCCTCCCGCTACTGGAGATCGCCGCATTCCGGGTGATTTGGCGGCGTGCTCGTATCGACCTGTAGTACCGTCCGCCGCGCGATCGACGCGGTACAAGCCGGAGAATACCATCGGGACCTCGAACCAACACCTGAGCACGAAAAGCGGAGGAGTTGATCTCATGCAAGGAATGACGGGAATGGGTGGCTGGATGACAATATGGCCGGTGATCGGCCTTCTCCTGGTGGTCTTTCTGATCGTGGCCATCGTGAAGATGACTCAGAAGAAGTGATGCTGGCGCCAGCGGCTTCGAAATGGCTGAGATCGAGCAACCGATGAACGAGTCCGCGTACAACACCGAGCTGCTGGCCAACGTGCGTCCGCCCGACTGGACGAACCCGCAACCCGCCGCCACCTACAACCTCGTCGTCGTTGGCGCCGGCACAGCCGGACTGGTGGCCGCCGCGGCCGCCGCCGGGCTCGGAGCGAAGGTGGCGCTAGTGGAAAGGAGCCTCCTCGGCGGCGACTGCCTGAACTTCGGCTGCGTTCCTTCCAAGGCGCTGCTGCGCGCCGCTCGGTTCCACACCGACCTTCGACACGCGCCGAGGTTCGCTGGGATCGCGCCGGTACCGTCGGAACCTGATTTCGCGGGGGCCATGGAGCGCATGCGGCGCCTCCGCGCACAGATCAGTCGCCACGACTCCGCAGAGCGGTTCCAGGCAATGGGTGTGGACGTGTTTTTGGGCAACGCGACGTTCGCCGACCGGCGCACGGTCGAGGTGGCTGGCGCTTCGCTCAGGTTTCAGAAGGCCGTCATCGCCACCGGCAGCCGCGCCGTCCACCCGCCCATCGAGGGCCTTGGCACAGCCGGGTATCACACCAATGAGACGATCTTCGACCTGACCGAGCGGCCCCGCCGTCTGCTGGTGGTCGGTGGTGGGCCACTGGGTTGCGAGATGGCTCAGGCCTTCGCGCGCCTGGGCTCCGAAGTGATCATTGCTGGCCGCGACACCTACTTCCTCCCCGACGAAGAACGCGACGCTGCGGAAATCCTTGCCGACGCCCTCCGGCGTGACGGCATTGAAGTGCGGCTCAATACGGAACTGACGCGTGTCACGCTGATGGGCGGCGAGAAGCACGCGTGTCTGGTCAATGACAACCAGGAAACGACGGTGGTGGTGGACGAGATTCTTGTCGGGGTCGGGCGGGCGCCCAACGTCGAGGGGCTGAACCTCGAAGCGGCGGGCGTCGAGTACGACGACGAGCACGGCGTACTGGTGAACGACTACTTGCAGACCCGCAACCGGCGCATCTACGCCGCAGGCGACGTGGCTCTGGAGCGGAAGTACACCCACATGGCAGATGCCACGGCGCGCATCGTGGTCCAGAACGCGCTCTTCTTTGGGCGCAAGAAGCTCAGCTCGCTGGTCGTTCCCTGGTGCACCTACACCGATCCGGAGATCGCCCACGTGGGGATCTACGTGAAGGAATGGCGGGAGCGGGGCATCTCCCTCAAGACGTTCACGGTACCGATGAGCGACGTGGATCGGGCGGTCCTCGACGGCGAAGATGCGGGCTTCGTCAAGATCCACGTACGGGACGGCACCGACACCATCCTCGGGGCGACCATTGTCGCGCGTCATGCAGGGGAGATGATCAACGAGATCTCCCTGGCCATGGTGGCGGGGATCGGCCTCAAGACCGTTTCGCAGGTCATCCATTCATATCCGACCCAGGCGGAGGCGATCCGCAAGGCCGGTGATGCGTACAGCCGTACGCGCCTGACGCCGTTCCTGAAATCAATCAGCCGCCGCTGGCTGGCGTGGTCGCGGTGACGAGCCAGCGAGGGGCCAGCGCCTCGGTGATACAGCTGGAGCGCGTTGGGTTAGCGCTAACTGCGCACGCGTTGCGTGCTGTCCCCGGAATCCTGAAGCTGAACGATTCTCTCGCAGCGAAGGAGCCCTTGTCACTTGCGAACGTCGTCCTGCTGGCTGGTCTGGTGATGGGGTGCAGTACTGAAGCCACGCCCAGGCAGCCAGCGGACGCGCCGCCAGGTCAATCGGCGACCACGGCGCAGAATCACCAGCCGGACACCACGGTCGATTACCTCATCACAGCCGCAGCGATGGGACCGTTGCGGTTGGGCATGACCCTCGGCGAGGCCCGCACCACGGTTCCCTCCGCATTCTTTGCGAGGACGTCGGACGGCGACGGCGTTGCGCTGGTCGAGATTACACTTGCCGAGGAGGTATCGGTGGTAGCGTGGGCGGGGGAGGATGACAGGGACGCGGCGATTGAATGGTCCAATTCAATCCAGCGACTCGAGACCTTCGATCCCGGATTCCGCACACCGGGAGGCGTGCGCGAGCTAGCGAGCGCTACCGCCTGTCTGGCCGCTATCGGCCTGCCGGCACCATCGCCGTCCAGGACGTCGAAGTCTATGCGGCGTATTCCTCACTCGACCTGTTCTCGAACTTCACCTATTTCCTCGACGATCCGATCAACAGCGATTAGTTCAATCAGCGCGAGCAACGCGTGGAGGCGTCACGAGCGTGCTCGCACCGCGAGCGTGCGCACGGGAGCGAACACTGACGGGGAAGCTATCCGACCTCTAGCCCGCGCAGCAGGAGAGCTGCGACACGTCCTTCGTGAACGTTTGCGCCGCCAGCTTCAGCCCCTCCACCATCGTTATCGTGGCGCGCTAGGATGGACGGCCGATTGCAGCGACGCGTGCGAGTTTGTCGTCGCGAGTGGCCGAAAGCCCTGACGGGCCGCACCCGGGTGCTCATCGGCGTCGGGCTAAGCCAACGAGACGTTGTTCCTGCAGGCGAGCTGGGTGCTGGTCCCGCAGGGCACCCAAGGGCGGCTGTGCGAGGAATCGACTAACCCATTGCTACACCTTGACATACGAACGTTAGCCAGCTAACTTGCATGGGTGAGCGACACTACGGCGCTGTCACGGAATCCCGTGATACCGTCTGCCGCCCGGAGATGTAACCCTGTCTCTCGGGGGAACACCCGGCCTAGCCGGACAGGGTGCTGGAGTTCAATCCATCATGACGACCACCATCAATAACTCGACCTCGACTGCCACTGACAACATGGCGCTTACCAATACGGCCCGGTCCGTTCGCTTCAACCTCGTGAAGGGGAGGCGCGCTGATTTCACCAAGCTGTTCAACAGCGAGGTGCTGCCGACCCTCAAGAAGCAGGATGGCTTCAAGAATGAGGTGCTGCTGGTCCAGGAGGATCATGTCGTTGGGATCTCGATGTGGAATTCCCCCGAGGCGCTGAAGAAGTACGAGACGACGACCTTTCCTGCGATCGAGCGGATGCTGAGCTCGGTGGTGCAGGGCAAGCCGTCGATCGAGAACTACGCACTCGCGGCGATCTGACCTCGATTGCACCACGGTAGTTCGCCAGAACCACGAGGGCCCTGCTGGGCCCTCGTGTCGCGTTCGGACCACTGCCTACCGCAACCGCGTCGCCGTGAACGGGAAGCGGGACTCGTCGGGCTGGTTTTGCACCTCGCCACTGCCGTTCAAGTACCAGATCCAGATTGAAATGGTCCCCGTGATCGTGGTGGCGGTCAAACGGACTGCTCAGCGTGGTTCACCGGGGTGAACGGCGTCGCGGGAGCCTACGGCAACACCCCCACGGGCGAGCGCGGTGGCGCAGATTCTCAACGGCGGACAAGTCCGTTGCTGCCTTTCCCGCTGGACCCGGGGTAAAGTTGTAGACTTCCCCCGTCAGTGGTCGCCCACCGGCGGGGGCTCCCATCATGCAGTCAGGGAAAATCGTGACAGAACCGACAACGTGGCCCGTGCTGCTGGCGGGTGAGCTCCTGACGACGACGGATCGATCAACCATTCGCAGCCCGTGGTCGGGCGACACCGTCGGATATGCGTCGCTGGGATCCCGCGCCGACATCCTGGCCGCGCTCGATGCCGCGACGGCGGCCGCCCCCGCTGCCGCAGCGATGCCCAGCCACGCACGCGCCGCAGTGCTCGAACGTATTGCCGACGCTATCGCCAGTCAGCGGGGGGCGATCGCGCACCTGCTGGCCGCGGAGGCCGGCAAGCCGTTCGCCGCGGCCGGTACGGAAATCGACCGCGCGATCTTCGTCTTCCGCCAGGGCGCCGAGGAGGCGAAGCGAATCGGTGGCGACGTCATCCCGACCGACTTGATGCCGCACGGCGAACGGCGGCTCGCGATCACTCGACGTTTCCCGCTGGCCCCCATCGCAGCAATCACCCCGTTCAACTTTCCCATCCTGCTCGCCGCCCACAAGCTTGCCCCGGCGATCGCGTGCGGCGCCACGATGGTGCTGAAGCCGCCGCCGCAGGACCCGCTGTCCACCCTCCACCTCGCCCAGATCCTCGCCGAGTCGGGCTATCCGTACGGTGCGCTGTCGGTCGTGCCGTGCAGCAATGACGACGCCGCGCCGCTTCTCGATGATCCCCGGGTGCGCCTGATCTCGTTCACGGGTTCGGCACGCGTGGGATGGATGATCCGCTCGCGCGCCGCTCACGCGCACGTGGCGCTGGAGCTCGGCGGCAACGCCGCCGTCATCATCGAGCCCGATGCCGATCTTGATCACGCTGTTGCGCGCTGCGTGCTCGGCGGGTTCTCCTACGCGGGCCAGTCGTGCATCTCGACTCAGCGTATCCTGGTGCACGAGCAGGTGTACGACGGCTTCGTGGCGCTTTTCGTTCCCGCGGTAGCTGCGTTGCGAACCGGCGACCCGCTAGCGGAAGGGATCGACGTCGGCCCAATGATCGACGAGACCAACGCGATCCGCGCCGAGTCGTGGATCGATGAGGCTGTGGAGGCAGGCGCAACGGTCGCGACCGGTGGCACGCGCAATGGGGCTGTCCTGGCGGCCACCGTGCTGCTCGGGACCACGAGCCCGATGCGGGTGAACTGCGATGAGGTCTTCGGACCGGTGGTTACTGTCCGGCCGTATCGCGATTTCGAGGACGCCCTGGCCATGGTGAACGACTCGCCCTACGGGCTCCAGGCGGGACTGTTCACCCACGATCTGCGCCGCATCATGCGGGCCTTCGAGGCCGCGGACGTCGGCGCGGTGGTGGTCAACGATGTGTCGGGATTCCGGGTCGACCACCTCCCGTATGGTGGCGTGAAACAGTCGGGGATCGGACGCGAAGGCGTGCGATCAGCGATCGAGGAGATGACGGAGTTGCGGATGCTGGTGCTGGGATAGAAGAGCCAATCAAAATTCACACCGAGGGTTACATGCGCCGATCCATGGTAGGCCTGATCGTGTTGATGATGTTCACCGCCACAGCCGCTGTCGCACAGCAGACCGATGCGCAGCGGGCCCGCACCAACCTCTTCCGCGCGAAGACAATTCCCTTCGAGCCGGGCTTCCGGGTCTTCATCGTTCCCGACATGGAGGGAATGGGAAGCACCGTGGACTCGCGTGAGGTGCTCGCGGGCAACGAAGGCGAGGCATACAAGGACCGCTCGAGCCCGGATTACTGGGACCGTTACCGGTCGCTCCTCACCCAGGAGGTCAACGCCACGATTGCCGGCGCGCGCGCTGCCGGGGCGAAAAGCTTTGCGGTGAACGAGGGGCACGGCGGCAATCTCTTTGCCAATGTCATTCCTTGGGACCTCGACCCCGAAGCGATCCTGATTCGTGGCTTCCCGAAACCGCTGGTGATGACCACGGGCATCGACAGCACCTTCGGCACGCTGATGATGACCGGCGCCCATGCCAATGCG
>JBKJMX010000102.1:0-3394 GCA_046596135.1 Gemmatimonadales bacterium | reverse complement strand
TCGGGGATCGTGATGAACTTCGCGACAGAGTCCTGCAGTGTGGCGGAGTCGACGCGGCCATCGAGTGTCAGGTAATACGTGGCGGTACGGCGGCCCTGCGCCGTCATCGTCATCTCGCGCCCCGCCTGGTTGCCGGTTCCGACCTGCTCGTACTCCTCACGCGACCGGACAGCGATCAACGCCATGCCGTTGTGCTCGGTGCGTTGGTCAGTGTTCCACTGAGTGGTCCGCCGTTCATTGGCGCGGAAGATCTCGACCCGCACCGCTCCCTCTGATGAATCGGCCCACCGGACTCCCGGCTCGACTCGGCCATCGGGGAGGCGCGGCAGGAAGGCGCGCACCACGTTGCTGATGTCGTCGCCAAGCGTGGTGTTGCGCGACGCCTGGAGGTTGGTGATTGCGCCGGACGCACCGACGCGTCCGGTCCAGGTGGTCCCGATCACTTCGGTCGCCTCGGTGCCGAGTGATGGGCGGAGCACGAGATCATTGAGCATCACTCGAACGGTGCCTGGGGCGAGAATCATCGTGAAGTGCGCGGTGCGGCCTTGGCGCTGGACCTGTCGCGAACCGTCGGGGAGCGTCAGCACGATTGAGTCTTCGCGTTCCACCCGCACAGTCGTTGTCCAGTCGCGGCGGAGCGTGACGGCAGTGGATGGGGCGATGCGCTCGGGTGCGGGCGGGAGCGGCGCCGGAACCGGCCGGGGTGCGCTGGGGGTCGACGGGGCGCAGGCGGCGAGTGCGAGTGCACCGGTGAGGACAAGGTTGATGGGGCGCATCGGTGCTCCTGAGGGGTGCGTGGGCAGAAGGTGGTCACGAAGGGCGACGCCGCGCCACCCCCCCAATGCACGTCGGCCGCCACGATGGGTGGCGGCCGACGGCAGGATGGAGCGGTCGCGCGTTACGGAAGCGCGGTGATCATCACCATCGTGATGCCGGTCACCGGGATGGGATCGGGAACCTGGCTGGTGATCACAGTGGCATCGATCTTCATGTTGGTCTCGCCCATCTTCGACGGGCCAGTAGCACTTGTGGTCACCTTCTGCGAGCCGGTCATCTTGGTCGCGATGTTGAGCTCGCCACCGCCCTGCGTCGCCGTCATCGTGCCCTTCGACTCGCCTTCCATCACGTACCCGTCGCCGTCCATCGAGAGCACCTTCCACTCGGTCACGGTGGTGCCGGTCTGGGTGCCGGCTTCGGTGGTGGCGTCGGACTTGGTGGTGTCAGACCAGGCGTCACCGATCTTCGCGCCCATCTTGTGGCCCGGGAACAGGAGCGACAGCGACTGCTGCACCATACCGAGCGCTGGGTTCTCGATCGACGGCTTGGGCGAGCCGGACACCTTGCCATTCACCACGTAGACATGGAAGAACGCGCCTTTCGCCTCCGTGATTGCCTCTTCCGTCATCTGCTGTGCCATCATTCCGGTGGGGGTTGCGACGAGGGAATCGACGACAATGTGCGCAAGCTTTCCGCCGGCGGTGTCGCTCATGGTGACCGTCACCCAAGCGGACGCGGTCAGGTCGCTGGCCTGTTTCGGGCCGCCCATGGCGCTCAGGTCGACTTCCTGCGACGTCTTGAGATCGATCTTGTAGCGCATCGGCGCCTGCTGGGGCGTGACGGCGGTGATCGAGGCGAGCATCATCAGGCCTGCGAGCATTTCCATACCTCTTGTGGTGTGGGACCGCAGTCCCGGGGGTTTCACCCGCGCGGCGTTGGGCAGCGCGGGACGGGTCGGACCGTAAGCCGAGTTCTGTTCACCAGCTTTCGCTGGCGGATGATCATCTATCTGGGACGCATGTCACCACGCGCCTCGTGCAGCCTACCCGTGGCTCTGGCGGTGCGGGCCGCACCTCGCCACCTATTTGGCCTTGCTCCGACCGGGGGTTACCCAGCCACTCACCGTTACCGGGAGTGCGGTGGGCTCTTACCCCACCGTTTCACCCTTGCCTGATCCCTTTCGGGCCATCGGCGGTTTGCTTTCTGTTGCCCTGTTCCGTCGCCTCGCGGCGCCCAGGCGTTACCTGGCGGTCTGCCCTGTGGAGCTCGGACTTTCCTCGAACCGGTTTGCACCGGCCCGCGATCATCGCGTCCTACCCGTGCCCAAAGTTAGCTGGCTGGCCCCGTACGCGGGATCCGGTCCCGGGGTGTCAAGCCGGCGCCCTGGGGGCGCATTGAGTGGCGATTGATGCCCTGTCGCGACTGTAACGCCTCATCCCCCGCCGAGGTTCACGATGTCGCTCACGCCCACGATTGCTGCCGTGCTCGATCCGATCGAGCGTTCCCGGGTGGACGCCGCCAGCAGCGGCTGTTTCGCGCTGGTGCACCGGGAGTCGGTGCGCGACGCGCTCCGGGTGGTTCGGGAGCGGCCGGTCGATGCGGTACTGGTATCGGTCCGGCGCTGCGCCGGTGAAGCGCCCGCGTTGCTGGAGCAATTCAGCCGCGCGTTCCCGGCGGTCCGGACCGTGGCGCTGATGACGCGTCACGACGCGAGCGACAGCGAGGCATTGCTCCGGCTCGGCGCCACCGGCGTGCGGCAGGTGGTCGATGCCACCGACGCCGCGGGGTGGCGGCGGCTCAGGGAGGTACTGGGGGCGCCGCCCACCGAGCGCGGTCAGGCGATCCTGCGGCCGGTGGTTGAGGCGATCGGTCCGATGTCACCGGGCGCTCGGCGCTTCTGGGAAGAGCTAGTGAGGTCGGCGCCGGAGACGACCACAGTGAGAATTCTGGCCGACCTATTGGCGATTACGCCGTCGACATTGGTGTCGCGATTCATTCGGGCGGGGTTGCCGAGTCCGAAGGATCATCTGGTCGCGGTGCGGCTTTGTCATGCAGCGAAGTTGTTCGACGAGGGTGATCTCACGGTGAGCGACGTCGCGTATCGGCTGGAGTACGCGAGCCCGCAGTCGTTCGGTCGGCACCTCAGGGTGGTGCTGGGGATCACGCCGAGCGAGTTCCGGGCGCGATTCCCGTTCGGGATGGTGCTCGATCGGTTCATGGATCGGATGGTGCGGCCGCATGTGGCGACGTGGAAGGGATTCAGGCCGTTGGCGCCGGGGCGGGGGTGAGGGTGTAGCGTACTTGGGGGTACATTTCTTGCTCGTCACATGGAGCAGTCGCCGCTCACGCTGTTTGGTGTGTGGCGACTGCCACACCGTGCCCGGCATACCCCAGCGAGACGTCCCTGTCCGGAAACCCCCTGATGACGCCACTCGCCACCTGTGCACGAACGGATCGGCGCTGTCGATGTTCTTACCATCGCCTCCTCCGCCGCGCCGGAGGTGCCCCGGGATGGTCTGCAAGCCAGGAGATTTCTCGGTGTGGGGTTTCGGTGGCGACATGTACTAAACGCGTTGCCCTACATCGGTTTCCCGGTTGGAATGTTCTACGCGTACAC